>NZ_JAGQCS010000003.1 GCF_024346315.1 Cyanobium sp. ATX 6F1 | reverse complement strand
GTGTGTTCGGCGGCAGCCTGTTCTCGGCCATGCACGGCTCGCTGGTGACCAGCTCGCTGGTGCGTGAGACGACCGAAAGCGAGTCCCAGAACTACGGCTACAAGTTCGGCCAGGAAGAGGAGACCTACAACATCGTGGCCGCCCACGGTTACTTCGGTCGCCTGATCTTCCAGTACGCCTCCTTCAACAACAGCCGCAGCCTCCACTTCTTCCTGGCCGCCTGGCCCGTGGTGGGGATCTGGTTCACGTCCCTGGGCGTGAGCACGATGGCCTTCAACCTCAACGGCTTCAACTTCAACCAGTCGATCCTGGATTCTGAGGGCCGCGTGGTGAACACCTGGGCCGATCTGATCAACCGTGCCAACCTCGGTTTCGAGGTGATGCACGAGCGCAATGCCCACAACTTCCCGCTCGATCTGGCCACCAGCCAGACGGCGCCCGTGGCGCTGACCGCACCTGCGATCGGTTGATCGAACAGCCCAACGAGCGCGATCGCCAACAGGATCCGTTCATCAGCCCCCCTCCCAGCGGAGGGGGGGCTTTCCTTTAGCTTCAAAAAATGTTTCGTTGGCGTTGCTTGGCTCCAGCGGCCGGCTTGACGCCCCTGGTCGCCCTGCTCCTTCTGGTGGTGCTGGGGGGATGCCAGAGCGAGTCCCTCCCGCCCCCTCGATCCCCCAGCGGTGATCGCAGCGAAAGGCCCCTGGTGCTGACCACCTTCAGTGTTCTCGCCGACATGGCTCGCATGGTCGCAGGAGATCGCCTGCGGGTGGAATCGATCACCAAGATCGGGGCCGAAATCCATGGCTATGAACCCACGCCGAGTGACATCAGGCGGGCCAGCGGTGCGGTGCTGGTTCTCGAGAATGGTTTTGATCTTGAGCGCTGGGCCCGCCGGTTCACGGCCAACTTGCCGGGGGTTCCCCATGTCTTCCTCTCTGCGGGGATCACACCGCTGCCGATCGCCGCTGATGCCTACCGAGGCAAGCCCAACCCCCACGCCTGGATGTCCCCCCGCCTGGCGGAGGTCTATGTGGAGAACCTCCGCGGTGCCTTCACCCGCCTCGATCCCCCCGGCGCAGGGCATTACCGCCGCAACGCTGCGGCCTATCGCGCCCAGCTGCGCCAGCTCGATCTGGAGTTGCGCCGGTCCCTCGCCAGCATCCCGCCCCAGCGCCGTGTGCTCGCGACCTGTGAGGGGGCCTTCTCCTACCTGGCCCGTGACTATGGGCTCCAGGAGGCCTACCTCTGGCCGGTGAACGCCGAATCCCAGGTGACCCCGCAGCGGATGGCCAGGCTGGTGGAGCTGGTGCGGCGGCGGCGCGTGCCGGCCGTGTTCTGTGAGACGACGGTGAGCGACAAGGCCCAGCGCCAGGTGGCCCAGGAGAGTGGCAGCCGCTACGGCGGAGCCTTTTATGTGGACTCCCTCTCCCTCCCCGGCGGACCGGCGCCGACGCTGCTGGAGCTGCAGCGGCACAACGCCCGGCTGCTGGTGAGCGGCTTGAAGGGAGAATGAAACCATGGAACGCCGTGGCCCCGATCACAGCCCTTTGACGGTCGATCGGATCGTCGTGCAGGGCCTCTGTGTGGCCTACCACGGCGTGGTCGCGCTCCATGACGCGTCGCTGCGGGTGAGCGCCGGCACGATCTGCGGGCTGGTCGGCATGAACGGCGCTGGGAAATCCACGCTGTTCAAGGCGCTGATGGGGTTCGTTCGCCCGTCGCGCGGTCAGATCAGCATCAATGGATGGCCGCTCGATCGAGCACTCCGCCAGCAGGCGGTGGCCTACATGCCCCAGATGGAAAGTGTGGACTGGAACTTCCCTGTGAGCGTCGCCGAGGTGGTGATGATGGGGCGTTACGGCGGCATGAATCTGCTGCGCATTCCCCGCCGCAGCGATCACCAGGCGGTGCGCACAAGCCTCGAACAGGTGGATCTTTGGGACCTGCGCCAGCGGCAGATCGGCACACTCTCCGGCGGTCAACGCAAGCGGGCCTTTCTGGCGCGGGCGCTGGCCCAGGGGGCTTCGGTGCTGCTGCTCGACGAGCCCTTCAACGGGGTGGATATCCACACCGAAAAGCTGATGGTCGAGCTCTTCGAGCGCTTCCGCCGCGAAGGCCGCACCCTGTTGATTTCCACCCATGATCTGGCCCATGTGACGGGCTTCTGCGATCAGGTGGTGCTGATCAACAAAACGGTCCTGGTGTATGGCGAGACCTCCGAGGTGTTCACCAGGGAAAATCTGGCCCGCACCTTCAGCGCCGATCCGACCGCAACCGTGGAGAGCGCCCGGACGCTGAACGACCTCTGATGGATCCACTGCACTGGCTGATCGAACCGCTGCAGCACCCCTTCATGGTCCGGGCGTTGCTCGTGAGCGCACTGGTGGCCGCCGTCTGCGGACTGCTCTCCTGCTTCATGACCCTCAAAGGTTGGGCGCTGATGGGCGATGCCGTGTCGCACGCCGTGATGCCGGGGGTGGTGATCGCCTATGCCTTGAACCTGCCCTTTGCCCTGGGTGCCTTCGTCTTCGGCGTGGGCTCGGTGATCGTGATCGGCTTCATCAAGCAGACCTCCCGCATCAAGGAAGACACGGTGATCGGACTGGTCTTCACAGGGTTCTTTGCCCTGGGCCTGGTGCTGGTCTCGAAGGTGCGCAGCACGATCGACCTCACACACATCCTGTTCGGAAACGTGCTGGGGATCGGTGCCTCCGACATCACCCAGACCCTGTGGATCAGCGCCGTTGTGCTGACGCTGCTGCTGGTGTTCCGCCGCGACCTGATTCTGTTCTGTTTCGACCCGACCCACGCCCGCTCGATCGGCCTGCCCACTGGTGCCCTGCACTACCTGCTGCTCTCGCTTCTCTCCCTGGCCGCGGTGGCCGGCCTGCAGACGGTGGGAATCATTCTGGTGGTGGCGATGCTCGTCACCCCTGGGGCGACGGCCTATCTGCTCACCGACCGGTTCGATCGCATGAGCTGGATCGCGATCGCTTCGGCAGTGCTCTCGAGCCTGATCGGGATCTACTGGAGCTACTGGATGGATGCGTCCACGGCAGGCTGCATCGTGCTCGCCCAGACGGGGCTGTTTGTGCTCAGCTTCCTGTTCGCCCCGCGCCATGGTCTGCTGGCCCTGCGGCGCAGCGGCGGGGCCCGATGAACGGATGGCGTGACCGTCGCTGGTTCTGGTGGCCCCTGCTGCCGCTTTACCCCTACGGCAGGCGCCGCACCCTGTTGCGGGAACTGATTCCTGGTCAGATCTGGAGCTTCGAGCAACTGATCGGCCTCTACTACGTGGCGGTGCCGATCCGCATGACCGTGGTGAAGCTGCGCGAGGGCTTGCTGCTCTACGCCCCCGTCGCCCCCACCGCCGAGTTGCTGGCGGCGTTGCGGGAGTTGGAGGAGCGCCATGGTCCGGTGGTCACGATCGTGCTGCCCACCGCCTCCGGCCTTGAGCACAAACTGCCGGTGCCGGCCATGGCCCGTGCCTTTCCGGCGGCCCGTCTCTGGGTGGCTCCCGAGCAGTGGAGCTTTCCCCTGCGCTTGCCCCTGGCCTGGCTGGGTTTCCCGGCCCAGCGCACCCGGGTGTTAATCGAGCAGGGTGTGCCCCATGGCGATCAGATCGACTGGTGCGCCCTTGGTCCCCTCGATCTGGGCATCGGCTTCTTTTCAGAAGTGGCCTGCTTCCACCGCGCCAGTGGGGCCCTGTTGCTCACCGATGCCCTCCTGGCGATTGAGGCGGAGCCACCGGAGATCTTCGCGGCCGATCCCACCCCGCTGCTCTTCCATGCCCGTGATCGCGGCGATGAAGCGCTCAGCGATGGCCTTGAGCAGCGCCGGCGCGGCTGGTGGCGGATGGTGCTGTTTGCCACCTACCTCAGACCCCAGGGTCTGGAGGTGCTCAGCCTGGCCAAGACCTGCGGCGGGGCCCTGGGGTCCGGACTGAGAAACCCCCGCAGTCACTTCGGGCTCTATCCATTTCGCTGGAGCGGCGGCTGGGAGGAGGCGTTCCTGGCCCTGCTGGGTCCAGGCGCTCAACCCCGGCTTCAGGTGGCGCCGGTGGTGGAGCGGCTGGTGTTTCCCCGCCACCGGGAGCTGCTGGCCACCTGGCTCACCCAGTTGGCGGCCCTCGATGGCCTGCGCTGGGTGATCCCTGCCCACCACGGGGCTCCCGTGCCCTGCTCAGGGGCGGTGCTGGGCGCACTGGCTGAGGCCATCAGAGAGGGCCCCTGCCCGGGTGATGGGGTCTGGAGCTTCCTGCGGGAGCTCGATGAGCGTGTGCTGGCCTCCTGCGTGCTCTCAACGTCTCGGCAGGCCTGAGGGACGTTCGCCGCCGGAGTTCAGAGTTCCAGTTCGCCCGGGTCCGCTTCCAGCCCGGCCTCGCCGAAGAGACTCGCTTCCAGTTCCATGCGCTGCTCCATCTGGCGCAGGAAATAGCCAGTCATCATCGCCGAGGCCAGCAGGCCCGCCAGGTTGTCGCGGCTGGCCTGGATCTTGACCTCGAACTGCTCGCCGGGAAGCATCCCCAGCAGACCCTGAACGTTGTGGCGAATGATGTCCTGGATGTCGCCACTGGCGGAGCGCGCCACCCGTTGCAACACATCCGGAGACTGATCCTGCAGGTACTCGATCAGGGAGTTGCCGTTGATCGCTTCACTGTCTGTGGCCAAGAACTCCGGGTTGAACATCTCCGGTGTTGTCTGCAGCACAACGAAACCCTACTGCAGGCGATCGGTTGGACGTCCAGCCGGCGAGGTGGACAACCGGATCGCCCCGAGCCGATCGAGCGGCCAATAACGCAGCACCGCCGTGCCGATCACCCGGTCGCGGCCCAGGGGCCCCCAGAGGTGAGAATCGAGGCTGGCGTTGCGGTTGTCGCCCAGCACCAGCAGCTGGCCATCGGGAACGGTCAAGGGAGGCAGCTCGTAGTCCATCGGCTGCACCAACCAAGGCTCCTCCACCCGTTGGCCATTGCGCCACAGCTGCCCCCCACGCACCTCGATCACATCGCCGGCCAGAGCCACCACCCGTTTGATCAGGGCCGACTGGGGGTCGTAACCGGCCCGCAGCAGCGCATCCGGGGGGCTGAACACAACGATTGTGCCCACGGGAAGGGGCGAGCCAAGGTGAGGCCTGATCTTCTCCACCAGGATCCGGTCCTGGAGCTGCAGGGTGGGCAGCATCGAACCCGACGGGATCCAGCGCGGCTCGATCACCCAGGTGCGCAGCAGCAGCGCCACCGCCACCCAGAGCAACAGCGAGAACAGCTGACGGCGCCAGCCGGCGCGGGCCATGGCGCCAGCGGCAGGATCAGCGGCCCCTCCAGGGGCAGAACCAGGGGCAGGATCAGAGGCGGAATCGTTCATGGGCCCCAGCGTCTGGCCATCGGGACGGGTCCGTTCAGCATGATCGGCACATCCTGACCAGCCGAGGGCCGAGCCGAGCGTGTCCCCGATCCCCACCGGGTCCCCCCCGGGAGCTGAAGCCAACCTGCGGGCCGCCCTCACCCTGTTGCAGGCGCTGCGGCGCTGCGGCCTGCGCCAGCTGGTGCTCTGCCCGGGCAGCCGGTCGGGGCCCCTGGCCGTGGCGGCAGCGCTGCTGGAGCCCTTCGGTCTGATGCTCACGACCGCCCTCGATGAGCGCTCCGCCGCCTTCTTTGCCCTCGGGCTGGGGCGGGGCGATGGGGTGGCTGCGGCGGTGGTGACCACCTCGGGCACGGCCGTGGCCAACCTGCTGCCGGCTGCCGTGGAGGCCGATTATTCGGCCATTCCACTGCTGTTGCTCACGGCCGATCGGCCCGCCCAGCTCAAGGGCACAGGCGCCAATCAGACGGTGAACCAGGAGCAGTTTTTATGGGGTTCCTGCCGGCGACTGCTGCAGGGTGATCCGAGTGGGCTGGCGGCCATGGAGCCCGAGGCCATCGAGCTGCTGGCCCTCTCTGCCTGGGAGGCCGCCCAGGGCAAGGGTCCCGAGCGGCCCGCCGGGCCCGTGCACCTGAACCTCCCCTTCGACGAGCCCCTTCACCTGGGCGGTGAGGCCCTGATCGCTCTGGCCAGGGAGCTTGCCTCAGCAGGGCAATGGGAGGTTGGGCAGGCGTTGGCCGGCTCAGCCCTGGGGCGCTCCCCCGCCGAGGCTGCCGGCCTGGCCCCAGAGCTCCCCTTCGACCTGGACCGGCCCGGTGTGATTGTGGCCGGCCCCTGGCGGGGGGATCGGGCCGGCTTTGAGGCCTTTGTCCGCCTGCTGGCCCTCTGGCGACGTCGCAGCGGCTGGCCGCTGCTCGCCGATGGTCTCTCCTGGCTGCGGGGTCTGCCGGAACTGGGCGCGATCGGCGGTTACGACCTGTTCCTTGAGGATCCCGCTGCCCTGCCGCCGGTGGATCAGGTGTTGCGGCTGGGACCTCTGCCCGCCAGCCGCCGGCTGCAGCGCTGGCTCACCGCAACGGGGGGCCTGCAGCTGTTGATCAGCGAAGGGGACGAGCGCCCCCTCGATCCCCTCGGCTGCGCCCAACGGCAATGGGGCTGCGGCCTGGTGGCCTGGAGCGACCAATGGCGCGACCACCTCGCTGAGGGCGCCCCGGCCTCCGCCAGCCTGGATCAGGCGGCCCAGTGGCAGGCGCTCGAGGCCCACACCCAGTGCCTGCTGGATCGGGAGCTGCACCCCGCCGCCGCCAGCGAACCGGCCCTGGCACGCCAGCTCAGCCGCCTGGTGGCTGAAGGGGTGGCGGTGATGCTGGCCAGCAGCAGCCCCGTGCGCGACTGGGAGAGCTTCGCCGACCCGGCGGCCCCGCCCCGGCGCATCCATGGCTTACGCGGCGCCTCCGGCATCGACGGCACCCTGTCGTTGGCCGCTGGCCTGGCCCAGAGCGAGGGGCGCCTGGTGCTGCTGACGGGCGATCTGGCCCTGCTGCATGACACCAACGGCTGGCTCTGGCATCGCCAGTTGCGCGCTCGTCTCACCGTCGTGCTGATCCAGAACGGTGGCGGGGGCATCTTCGAGCAACTGCCCATCCGCCCGGGCGAGGCGGCCGAAGCCTGGCTGGATTTTGATCGGCTGTTTGCCATGCCCCAGCCGGTGGACCCCCTCGATCTGGCGGTGGCCCATGGGGTGCCCGTTCGCCGGCTGAACGAGCTTGGGGAGCTGGCGGCGGCCCTGGCCTGGGCAGAACCTCTGACCCTGGCGCTGATTGAACTGCGCACGGATCGCCGCCGCGATGCCGCCCTGCGCCAGCGGCTGCGCCGGGGGCTTCCCGGGCCGGATCGCAGAATGGCACCACCGTTTGCCCCCAGCTGATGCCAGATCCGGTGCGCTGGACCCCTGCCGGCTCCTACGACGACATCTGCTTCGAGCTCTCGGGCAACGGCATCGCCCGCATCGCCATCAACCGCCCGGAGCTCCGTAACGCCTTTCGGCCGCGCACGGTGCAGGAGCTCTGCGACGCTTTCTCACGGGTGCGTGACGACCCGTCGGTGGGGGTGGTGCTGTTCACCGGTGCCGGGCCAGCGGCCGATGGGGTCCATGCCTTCTGTGCCGGTGGCGATCAGAGCGTGCGCGGCGACGGCGGCTACGTCGATGAGCAGGGGCTGCCGCGCCTCAATGTGCTCGATCTGCAGCGGCTGATCCGCAGCCTGCCCAAGGTGGTGATCGCCCTGGTGGCGGGCTACGCCATCGGCGGCGGCCAGGTGCTGCACCTTCTCTGTGACCTGAGCCTCGCTGCTGAAAATGCCGTGTTCGGCCAGACCGGCCCGCGGGTGGGCAGCTTCGATGGCGGTTTCGGGGCCGGCTATCTGGCCCGGGTGGTGGGCCAGCGCAAGGCGCGCGAGATCTGGTTCCTCTGCCGCCGCTACGGCGCCGAGGAGGCGCTGGCCATGGGGCTGGTGAACGCCGTGGTGCCCTTGGCGCAGCTTGAGGCGGAAGGGGTGCGCTGGGCCCGGGAGGTGCTGCAGCACAGCCCCACGGCAATTCGCTGCCTGAAGGCTGCCTTCAACGCTGAAACCGACGGGCTGGCGGGGATCCAGGAGCTGGCGGGCCAGGCCACGCATCTCTTCTACCGGACCGAGGAGGGCCAGGAGGGGCGTAACGCCTTTCTCGAAAAACGTGACCCGGATTTTTCCGGGGTGCCCTGGCTGCCCTGACCACCATGCGCACCGCACTCCAACTGTTCTTCCCTGGGCGTCCGGGTCCAGGTCGTCGGGGCCGTCGCTGGGCTGGCTTGCGGGGCACCGCCCTGGCCGCCCTTGCTCTCTCCCTGGGCTGGGGCATGGCGCTCAGGCCGGCGCTGGGCGCCCCTGCGCAGGCGGCTTCGGCCGCTCCTCCCCTAGCAGTTCCTGCCAAGGCACCACCGGCCAACCCCTTGACCCTGCTGCCGCCGGATCTGCAGGTCCAGAGCGGCCTGCATCTGGTGCTCGATCGCCGCCGCCGCCGTCTGCTGGTGATCAATTCAGGCGCCCTGTTGCGCCAGTTCCCCGTGGCCGTGGGGATGCCGGGTTGGGAGACACCCGCTGGAAACTTCAGCATCACCGACATGCGCACCGATCCGGTCTGGGAGCACCCCACCAGCGCCAAGCGCATTGCGGCCGGCGCTGACAACCCCCTGGGCAGCCGCTGGATCGGTTTTCACCTTGATTGCAATGGTCGCAAGGCCTCCGATGGCGATCAGGTGCTCGACATCAAGGGTTGTGTCGCGGCCGGTTTCCATGGCACCCCCCACCGCTGGACCGTCGGCCGCGCCGTGTCCCACGGCTGTGTGCGTCTCTATGACGAGGATGTGCGCGCTCTGTTCGAGATGGTGAGTGTCGGCACGCCGGTGACCGTATTGCGCTGACGGTGCTGCGGTGACAGTTCTGCGCTGACCGTGCTGCGCTGAGGCCGTCTGGGGGAGGCCGCCTAAAGTTCAGATCGTCTGGACGGTCGGCCGAATGCGGGTGCTCTTTGCTGCGGCTGAATGCGCCCCGATGGTCAAGGTGGGGGGCATGGGCGACGTGGTCGGCTCGCTGCCCCCGGCTCTGGCGGCCCTCGGCCATGACGTGCGCCTGATCCTGCCCGGCTACAGCCGTCTGTGGAGTCGCCTGACGATCTCGGTTGAGCCGATCTGGCGCGGCCACACCATGGGCACGGATTTCGCGATCTACGAAACGCGCCACCCCGGAAACGGCCTGACGATCTATCTGGTGGGCCATCCGGTCTTCGATCCCGAGCGCATCTACGGTGGCGAAGACGAAGACTGGCGCTTCACCTTCTTTGCCAGCGCCGTGGCCGAGTTCGCCTGGCATCACTGGAAACCGGAGGTGCTCCATTGCCATGACTGGCACACCGGCATGATCCCGGTGTGGATGCATCAGGACCCCGAGATCAGCACGGTCTTCACCATCCACAACCTTCAGTACCAGGGCCCCTGGCGCTGGAAGCTGGACCGCATGACCTGGTGCCCCTGGTACATGCAGGGGGACCACACCATGGCCTCAGCCCTGCTCTATGCCGATCGGGTCAACGCCGTCTCTCCCACCTACGCCAAGGAGATCCGCACCCCCAACTACGGCGAAGGTCTTGATGGCCTGCTCAATTTCATCAGCGGCAAGTTGCGCGGCATCCTCAACGGCATCGACACCGTTGACTGGAATCCGGCCACCGACGCCAGCCTGCCCGCCTGCTTCTCCAGCGAAGATCTCTCGGGCAAAGCCCTCTGCAAGGCCGCCCTGCAGGAGCGCATGGGGCTCACCCTCAACCCCACCACCTTCGTGCTGGGGTTGGTGAGCCGCCTGGTGGACCAGAAGGGGGTGGACCTGTTGTTGCAGGTGGCCGACCGGGTGCTGGCCTACACCGACAGCCAGCTCGTGGTGCTGGGAACGGGCGATCGTCACTTCGAATCGGGTTTGTGGCAACTGGCGGCGCGCCACCCGGGCCGCTTCTCTGTCTTCCTCACCTACGACGATGCCCTCTCGCGCCTGATCTACGCGGGCAGCGACGCCTTCTTGATGCCCAGCCGCTTCGAGCCCTGCGGCATCAGCCAGCTGCTGGCCATGCGCTACGGCTCGATCCCGGTGGTGCGGCGGGTGGGGGGCCTGGTGGACACGGTGCCACCCCATGATCCGGCCCACCACAGCGGCACCGGCTTCTGCTTCGACCGCTACGACCCGCTGGATTTCTACACGGCGATCGTGCGGGCCTGGGAGGCCTACCGCCATCCAGACAGCTGGGCGGAACTGCAGCGTCGTGCCATGACCGCCGACCACAGCTGGGGCCGTTCCGCCCTGGAGTACGACCACATGTACCGGGAAGTGCGCGGGGTCAAGGAGCCCACCCCCTCCGCCCAGGATGTGGAGGCCTTCTCCCTGGGTCAGGATGCTGATCCGAGCCGCCATGGCGGGGCGCCTTCACACCAGGATCCGAAGCCGGAGACCAGTGCTGGCCCTGAGGGGGCTGGCATCGAGGGGCCCGGCCACGACAAGTCAGCGGTTGGATCGGCTGGCGGAACGGAACCGGAACCGGCTCGACGCCATCCCCTCTCGCGGCTGCTGCGGCGTCCCCAGGGATGATCCGGCTGTGTTGAGTCGCGCTCGATGAACGAGCCGATCGGCCCGCCCGGGGATCTGCCAGAGAGCGGAACGGCATTGCCCAGTTCCTATGTGAGCCCGTGGAGCCTGTTGGGCCAGGACCTGCGGGCGGTGCTGGCGAGCCTGGGCCTGCGGGCCAGGGAACTCTGGCGTCGCAACGGCTCGGGCCAGCTCCCCCTGCCGGCCTTCTGGCCCGGCGCCCTCTCCAGGGTGTTCTGGCCCCTTGTGCTGTTGGTTGCGCTGCTGCTGCCGCTCGGCGCCGCAACGCTCTGGGGCCATGGCGGGGCGCGGACCGTGGAGGTGATCCCCCTGCCTGTGCCAACGCCCCTGGAGACCCGTTCCGTTGCAGAGGCCGGAGGGTCGCTTCCGGCGACGATCCCAGCCGATGAACCGGCACCACTGATCGATACGGCCGAACCGCCAGCACCGCCTTCCCCGCCAGCGCTGGCCCTCGACCCCCTGTTGGAGCTTCTGGCCGACGATGCCGGAACCAGCGATGGACCCGCACTGCTGATCGCCGCCCGGCCCCAGCCGGAGCGATCTCTGCTGGTGCTGGAGCTGACGCCCGACTTTCTCTCCCGCTCCGCCGGCGAGCTTCAACGCCAGGCGGACCGCTGGCTTCAGCAGACCAAGGGCCTCGGCTACGACAGGCTCGAGCTGGTCGATGGCCGTGGCCGTGTGCTGGGACGCCAGGCCCGGGTGGGGAGCGGCATGATTCTGCTTTCGTACGGCTGAGGGGGCCTGAAGGGATGCGGCTGTCGCAGCTGGTGGAGCAGTGGGGACCGCCGGTGGGCGGAGCGGATCTGGATCTGGAGCAGCCCCTGGGGCCTGTGACCACCGACAGCCGTTCGCTGCAGCCGGGCAGTCTGTTCGTGCCCCTGGTGGGGGAGCGCTTCGATGGCCACCGCTTCCTCGCCCAGGCCCTTGAGCGCGGGGCTCTGGCGGCGGTGGTGGAGCGCTCGCAGCTCCCAGACGTGCCCGAAGGCCTGCCGGCCTGGCCGGTGGACGACACCCAGGCGGCCTATCAGCTGCTGGGGACTCTGCGCCGCCAAGAGCTGGCGGCAGCGGTGGTGGCGGTGACCGGTTCAGCCGGCAAGACCACCACCCGGGAGCTGCTGCGGGCCGCCCTTGCCCCCCTGGGGCCGGTCCTGGCCAGTGTGGGGAATGAGAACAACGATGTGGGCGTGCCGCTCACCCTGCTCAAGGCCACCGGCGATGAGGCGGCGGTGGTGGTGGAGATGGGCATGCGCGGCCCGGGGGAGATCGAGCGCCTCAGCCGCTGCGCCCGGCCCGACATCGCCGTGATCACCAACATCGGCACGGCCCATATCGGTCGGCTCGGTAGCCGCGAAGCGATTGCCACCGCCAAGTGCGAGATCGTCACGGGTCTTCCGGCCGCCGCTCTGGTGGTGGTGCCGGCGGGGGATCCCCTGCTGGAGGCGGCCCTGTCAGCGGTCTGGCCGGGCCGGGTGCGGCGGCTGGCCCTGGCGGGCGATGGCCCCTTCGATCCGGCCCTGCCGCCGGCCGATGGGATCGGCCAACTGGAGCCCGATGGGACGCACCTCAGCCTGGGGGGGCGCCGCTACAGGCTGCCGCTTCCAGGGGCCCACAACGCCCGCAATCTGCTGCTGGCCCTGACGGTGGCCCTGGAGCTGGGGGTGCCGCCGGAAGCGCTGGCCGATCTGCGCGTGGAGCTGCCGGGGGGACGCAGCGCCCGCCTGAAGGTGGGCGGTGTGCACGTGCTCGATGAGACCTACAACGCCTCGCCCGAGGCCACCGAGGCGGCCCTGCGGCTGTTGGCCCAGCAGGGAGGACGGCGCTTTGCCGTCCTGGGCACCATGTTCGAACTGGGCGAACAAAGCCTGGAGCTCCACGCCGCCATCGGCGCCCTGGCGGCACGCCTCGGACTCGATGGACTGGTGGTGGTGGACGGAGGCGCCGAGGGGCAGGCCATGCTCCTGGCCGCCGCTGGGGTGCCCCTCCTGGAGCGGGTGGCCGATCCCGCCGCCGCCGCCGGCCCCCTGGGGCAGTGGCTGAGGCCGGGGGACACCCTGCTGCTCAAGGCGAGCCGGGGGGTGGCGTTGGAGCGGCTGATTCCCCTGCTGCGGGAGATGTTACCGGCCAGTTTTCCCTGACCACCTGGCGTGCCCGGCCCAGGGCCAGGGCGCCGGCGGGCACGTCTTTGGTGATCGTGGAGCCGGCCCCGACGGTGACCCCCTCCCCCAGCTTGACGGGCGCCACGAGCACGGAATTGGCGCCTGTCTTGCTGCCGGCGCCGATGATCGTGCGGTGTTTGCGCACGCCGTCGTAGTTGGCGGTGACCGTGCCCGCCCCCACGTTGACGTTCGCCCCGAGATCGGCATCGCCGATGTAGCTGAGGTGATTCACCCTGCAGTCGTCAGCGAGGTGGCTGTTCTTGACTTCCACGAAGTTGCCCACCCGGCAGCGCTTGTCCAGCACGGTGCCCGGGCGCAGCTGGGCGTAGGGGCCGATGGCGCAGTCATCGCCCACCGTGGCCCCTCGCAGCACCGAAAACAGCACCTCCACGCCGGCCCCCAGGGAGCTGTCCTCCACCAGGCTTCCGGGGCCGAGATGGCAGCCATCGCCCACGGTTGTGGTTCCGCGCAGGTGGGTCTGGGGCTCGATCACCACGTCGCGGCCGAAGCGGCTGCCTTCGCTGAGTGTGCAGCTGGCGGGATCAATGAAGCTGACCCCCTTCTCCATCCAGTGGCGCCGGAGCCGTTCCTGCAGCACCGCTTCGCACTGGGCCAGATGAATCCGGTCGTTGATGCCCAGAATCTCGTCGGGGTCGGCCACCTCCAGGTGGGTGGCGTGGCCCAGCAGGGCGACGCTGTCGGTGAGGTAGAGCTCCCCCTGGTCGTTGTCGGTGCTGAGCTGGGGCAGCACCTCCGCCAGGCGCTTCCAGTCAAAGCAGTAGATGCCGGCGTTGATCAGATGGTTGCGCCGCTGATCGTCGTTGCAGTCGCGGTGCTCGATGATCGCGCTGACCCGTCCGTCCCCGTCGCTGAACACGCGGCCGTAACCGCTGGGGTCCGTGAGCCTGGCGGTGAGCAGGGTCACCGCCGCGCCGCTGCGGCGGTGCTGATCCAGCAACTTTTCGAGGGTGTCAGCGCGCAGCAGCGGCACATCGCCGTTGAGCACGAGCAGCTCGCCCTCGAAGCCCGCCAGGGGCGCCAGCAGCTGTTGCACCGCATGACCCGTGCCCTGCTGGGGTTGCTGCAGCACGAATTCCAGCCCCGCCACCGCCGCCAGGGAGGCTTCCACCCGCTCCGCCTGGTGACCCACGATCAACAGCTGCCGCTGGGGGGCCAGGTTGCGGCAGCTTGCGAGCACCCGTTCCACCAGGGTGGCGCCCGCCAGGGGCTGCAGGACCTTGGGGAGCTGGCTCTTCATGCGGGTTCCCTTCCCGGCGGCCAGCACGGCGACGGCGAGCATCGATCCCCTGCGGTGAACGGCCGGAATCTACTGGCGAGCTTGACGCCGCTCGAACCAGCCTGGGCTCAGCTCTGGAGCCGGGCGAGGTCATCCCAGAAGCCTGGGTAGGAGACCGCCGCCGCCGCGCTGCGCCGCAGGCGGCTGGTGCCGGAGGCGATCTGGGCCGCCACCGCCAGGCTCATCGCCACCCGGTGGTCGGTTTCGCTGTCCACTTCAGCGCCCCGGAGCGCCACGCCGCCGCTGATCGTGAGCCCGTCGGGGTGCTCCTCGAGCCGGGCGCCCATCGCCCCGAGCTGACGGGCCATCACCGCCAGCCGATCGGTTTCCTTCACGCGAAGTTCCTCCGCGCCCCGGATTGTCGAGACCCCTTCGGCGACGCAGGCGGCCACCGCCAGCACCGGGATCTCATCCACCAGGCGGGGGATCAGATCACCTTCGATGGCAAAGGCTCTCAAGGGGCCATGGCTCACCCGCAGATCGCCCACAGGTTCACCGGCCATCTGGCGGGGGTTGAGGATCTCGATCGCCGCTCCCATCTGCTCAAGCACCTCCAGGATCCCCGTGCGGGTGGGGTTGAGGCCGACGTTCTCCACCGTGAGATCAGCGCCGGGGGTGATCGCCCCGGCCACCAGCCAGAAGGCGGCCGAGCTGATGTCGCCGGGCACCACCACGTGCTGGCCACGCAGCACCGCCCCGGGGCGCACGATCACGCTGCGATTCCCCTCGCCGCCCACCTCCAGGTCGGCCCCGAAGGCGCGCAGCATCCGCTCGGAGTGGTCGCGGGAGCGGGCGGGTTCGATCACGGTGGTGGGCCCATCAGCTGTGAGGGCGGCCAGCAGCAGGGCCGATTTCACCTGGGCCGAGGCCACCGGGGTGGTGACCGTGTCGCCGTGGAGCCGGCGGCCCTGGATCGCCAGGGGGGCGTAGTTGCCGCCGGCGCGGCCGGCGATCGTGGCCCCCATCGCCGCCAGGGGAATGGCCACCCTCGCCATCGGCCGCCGGCGAAGGGAGTCGTCGCCCGTGAGCACGAAGTGGCGACCTGATCGACCCGCGAGCAGCCCCAGGAGCAGGCGCATGGTGGTGCCGGAGTTGCCGCAGTCGAGGATCGATTCCGGCTCAGTCAGGCCATCGAGCCCGACCCCGCGCACCAGCACCGGTTCGCCCGCCACGATCGGCCCCACGTCCGCCCCCATGGCCCGCAGGCAGGCGGCGGTGCTCAGGGGGTCCTCGGCGGGCAACAGCCCCTCGATGCGCGTCTCCCCCTCGGCGATCGCCCCGAACAGCAGGGCCCGGTGGGAGATCGATTTATCGCCCGGCACGCGCACCGATCCCCGCAGGCTGCGAGCGGTGGTGGATCCCAGCTCGAGGGTCATGGACAGCGATGGGGCAGAGGGGGCGAGGTTACCCAGGGGCCCTTTCAGCCCACCATCAGGCCACCGTCCTCCCGCAGGCTCTCCTGCCAGCTGCGCAGGTCGAACAGCAGCTCCTCCAGGCTGAGGGCCTCCAACTCCCGCTGCAGGGCCCGCCTCAGCCGCCGTTGCAGCGCCGACAGCACCCGATCTCCGGCCAGGGCCTCGCTGGAGATCCCTGGGAGCTCGCTCTCGGCCATGGTGCCTGGCTCCCCCAGTCGCACGCCGTCCTCCACCGCCAGCAGGATCGCCGCCAGCCGCACCTGGCGGGCCGGCTGGGCCAGCCGGTAGCCGCCGCTGCGACCGCGGCGGGCCTCCACAAGCTGGGCGCGGCGCAGCTTCAGCAGCAACTGCTCCAACATCGGTGCCGGCAACTGCTGGGCCTGGGCCAGCTGGTTCACCGATTGCCAGCGCTGGGGATCGCGGGCCAGCTCCAGCAGGGCCTTGATCGCGTAGAGGGCGCGCTTGCGCAGCATCAGCTCCGCTCAGCCCCGCGCCGCCAACCGCTCCAGCACGTGCTCAAGGGCGTAGCCGAACAGGGCCGGATCGGGCTCGATCCCATCGAGATCCGCCAGCCCCAGTTCCACCCAGCGGGCGTCGATCTGGGCTTCCAGTTCCGGTGGGCGCGAGAGGGCCTCGCCCCAGTCGTGGCGCTTCTCCGGGCCGATCTTGGTGGTGGCATCGATCGCCAGGCGGCCGCCCAGGCCCAGGCGTTCGCTGGCGAAATCGAGCGAATCGAAGGGGGTGTCCTCCAGCACGAAGAGATCGCGCTGGGGGTCCACCTGGGCGCTGATCGCCCAGATCACCTGGCGCGGATCGCGGATGGCGATGCTCTTGTCGACCACAACCACGAACTTGGTGTAGGTGAACTGGGGCAGGGCACTCCAGAAGGCCATCGCCGCGCGTTTGGCCTGGCCGGGGTAGGCCTTGTCAATCGAAAGGATCGCCAGCTTGTAGCTCAGCCCCTCCATCGGCAGGAAGAAATCGATGATCTCCGGGATCTGCTGGCGCAGGATCGGGGTGTAGAGGCGGTTCAGGGCGATCGCCAGCATCGCCTCTTCCTTGGGGGGCCGGCCACTGAAGGTGGTCAGGAAGATCGGATCGCGCCGCTGGGTGACGCAGTTGAAGCGCACGAGCGGTGAGAGCTCAGCGCCGCCGTAGAAGCCCATGTGATCGCCACAGGGCCCATCCGGGAGCTGCTCCCCGGGGGTGATCGTGCCCTCCAGCACCACTTCGCTGTGGGAGGGCACCTCCAGGTCCAGGGTCTTGCACTTCGCCAGCCGCACCCCCTCGCCGGCGTAGAGCCCGGCGAACAGCCATTCCGAGAGCTGCACGGGGATCGGCGTGGCCGCCGCCATCACCAGCAGCGGGTGCACCCCGATCGCCACCGCCACCTCCAGTTTTTTTCCAAGCGCCGCCGCCTTGCGCAGGTGCCGGGCGCCGCCCCGCACCGAGAGCCAGTGCACGGTCATCGTCTGGGCCGACTGGCGCTGCAGCCGGTAGACCCCCACGTTGGGCACGCCGGTTTCGGGATCCTTGGTGATCACCAGCCCCAGGGTGATCACACCTCCGGCATCGCCCGGCCAGGGGCGCAGCAGTGGCAGGGCGTCCAGATTCACCTGCTCCCCCTTGAACACCTGCTGGTGGCAGGGGGGGGTGAGGTCCCGGTCGGGGCGGGAGCGAATCAGATCCCAGAGCACACCGCCGAAACGGGCGGCTTCCTTGAGGCCCTTGGGCGGTTTGGGTTGCTGGAGCAGGGCGAGGCGGCTGCCGAGCTCTTCGAGCTCCTCGGGCCGCTCCATGCCCATCGACCAGAGCACGCGTTCCACGGTGCCCAGCAGGTTCACCGCCACGGGCATCGGTGAGCCGAGCACATTTTCGAACAGCAACGCCGGTCCGCCACGGGCCAGCACCCGGTCGGCGATGGCGGCCAGTTCCAGGTTGGGATCCACCGGCGCGCTGATTCGGCGCAGCTGTCCGCGGCTCTCGATCAGCTCCAGGAACCCGCGCAGGTCGCGGCTCGCCCGCCGCGTCCGTGGCCCGCCCATTCGTGTCCCACCGGTGCTGCCTACTGTGGCGCACGCGGCCCTGGCGTGCGTTCGTGCAGATCTCCTATTTCCCCACCTCCGAGCTCGTGCCCGCCGATGGCGCCGGCCCGGCTCCCGATGCCGCCGTCGTGATCGACGTGCTGCGGGCGACCACCACCATTGCCTGGTCGCTGGCGAACGGCGCCGAGGCGGTGCAGGCCTTTGCCGACCTGGAGGCTTTGCAGGCGGCTGCCGAAGCCTGGCCCGCCGAGCGGCGTCTGCGGGCCGGCGAGCGCGGCGGTGCGCGTCTGGAGGGCTTCGAGCTGGGCAATTCGCCGATCGCGGTCACCCCGGAGGTGGTGGGGGGCAAACGCATCTTCATGAGCACCACCAACGGCACCCGTTCCCTCGATCGGGTGCGGCAGGTGCCGTTGCTGCTCACCGCCTGCCTGCCCAACCGGGCAGCCGCGGCACGGCGATTGATCGAGCGGGGCTGTGGGCGCGTCTGGATCGTGGGCAGTGGCTGGGAGGGTGATTATTCCCTGGAGGATTCCCTCGCCGCCGGCGCGGTGGCCTCGGCGGCCATGGAGCTGGCGGTGGCCCCCCACGTGGGCGTCAGCTTCGGCAACGATGAAATGCTGGCCGCCCTGGCCCTCTGGCAGCAATGGCGCCTTGACCCTGAAACCTGTCTGCGGGCCTCCAGCCATGGCCAGCGCTTGATCCGCCTGGGCAACCACGACGCTGATTTCGTTTGCTGCGCGGCGATCGACAGCCTCCAGGTGGTGCCCACCCAGGTGGAGCCCGGTGTGCTCCAGGCGGCCTGAGAGAGGTCCCTTACAGTGCCGCCACTCAGGCCTCTTCAGCGGTGACCAGCTTCCTGGCGGCAGCTCTGCAGCTCACCTCCGGCCCGGACACGGACGCCAACTTCGCCGCCGCTGAGGAGCTGATCGAACTGGCCACCCGCCGTGGCGCGGAGCTGGTGGGCCTGCCGGAGAATTTCGCCTTCATGGGCGAGGACGAACAGCGGCTGGCGCAGGCCCCGGCCCTGGCCGAGCGCAGCCAGCGGTTTTTGGTGACCATGGCCCGCCGCTATCAGGTGACGCTGCTCGGCGGCGGCTACCCCGTGCCGGCGGGGGAGCGCCTCACCCTCAACCGCGCCGAGCTGGTGGGCAAGGACGGCCAGTTGCTGGCCCGCTACGACAAGATCCACCTCTTCGATGTGGATCTGCCCGACGGCAACACCTACCGGGAGTCGGAGACGGTGCAGCAGGGCCACGACCTGCCGCCTGTGGTGGACGTTCCGGGTCTGTGCCGCATCGGCCTGTCCATCTGCTACGACGTGCGCTTTCCTGAGCTCTACCGCCACCTGGCTGGAGCCGGCGCCGATCTCGTGATGATTCCCGCCGCCTTCACGGCCTTCACGGGCAAGGACCACTGGCAGGTACTGCTGCAGGCCCGGGCGATCGAAAACACGGTCTATGTGCTGGCCCCCGCCCAGACCGGGGTGCACTACGGCCGGCGCCACAGCCATGGCCACGCCATGGTGATCGACCCCTGGGGCACGGTGCTCTCCGACGCCGGCGTGACCCCGGGTCTGGCCGTGGCACCGATCGACGTGGCCCATCTCCAGCGGGTTCGAGCCGTGATGCCCAGCCTCCAGCACCGCCGCCCGGCGCTGTTCTGACGCCGGCGATGGGGTGCGCCCGGCTGTTGAGGGTTCTGCCCGCCCTCGTTCTCGGTGTGGGTCTGCAGTGGGCCTCCCTGGTGGCCGCCCTGCCGGCGATGGCGGCCAGTGCCCTGTCGGCCTGGCGCTTGAGCCGCGAGGGGGTGCTGGAACTGCGCACCTCCCCTGACATCACCCTCCAGGCGTTCTATGAAGCCGGTCGCGGCGGGTTGGGGCCCCGGATCTGGATTGATCTGCCTGGGGCACCCCTGCGCACCCGCACCCTGCCTGCGGGCGGGGTGGTGCGGGAGGTGCGCATCGGCAAACCCACCCCCAACAGCACCCGGCTGGTGCTCGAGTTTGCCCCCGGCACTGAGCTGGATCCCCGTGAGCTCAAGCTCGAAGGCACCGCCCGGGACCGCTGGCGTCTTGAGTTCAAAGGGCTGGCGGCCAGTGGATTCCAGGCCATCGGCGAAGGTGACCTGGATGCCCCGACCCCGGTGGCCCCCACCGCCAGCTGGCGCACCCCCGTGCCCCGCTGGACCAGCGGCCCGACCCCCTCGGCGGCCGGGCTGCCGGGGGTGCCCCGGGGGCTCTTCAAGGTGGTGATCGACCCGGGCCATGGCGGTCCAGATCCTGGGGCGGTGGGCATCGGTGGCCTGCGCGAAACCGATGTGGTGCTCGATGTCAGCCTGCAGGTGGCCCAGTTGCTGCAGCAGCGGGGGGTTCAGGTGCTGCTCACGCGCACCAGCGAGGTGGATGTGGACCTGCCGCCGCGGGTGTCGCTCGCCAACAGCAGCGGCGCCGACATCTTTCTGAGCATCCACGCCAACGCCCTGAGCATGTCGCGGCCGGATGTGAATGGCATCGAGACCTTCTATTTCGAGAGTGCCAGTGCCCGCAGCCTGGCGGCCTCGGTGCAGCAGGAGGTGCTGGCGGTCTCCCCCGGCAGCCCTGACCGCGGGGTGCGCCAGGGTCGTTTCTTCGTGATCCGCCGCACCGTGATGCCGGCGGCGCTGGTGGAGATGGGCTTCGTCACCGGTGAACTGGATTCACCGCGCCTGGCGGACGGGCAGCACCGCCGCAGGTTGGCCTTGGCGATCGCCACGGGCCTGCTCAACTACCTCAGGGGCGGACAGTGAGTTTGCTGCTGGGGCTCTTTGACAGCGGCCTGGGGGGGTTGACCGTGCTCAACCAACTCCTGGTGCGACACCCGCAGCAGCGCTTCCTCTACCTCGGTGACACGGCCCGGGTGCCCTACGGCCAACGCTCACCCGAGGAGATACGCGCGATTGCCTCGGAGGTGGTGGCCTGGCTGCGGGCCGAAGGGGTAGATGCCCTGCTGATGGCCTGCAACACCTCCAATGCCCTGGCCTTTGATGTGGCCGTGCATGAGGCCGGAGTGCCGGTCTACGGCCTGATCGACAGCGTCGCCACCCAACTGCGCAGCCAGCGCGTGGGGGTGCTGGCGACCCCGGCCACGGCCGCGAGCGGTGCCTACGGCCGGGCCATCCGCCACCACCTGCAGGGTGCGTTGGTGCTGGAGGTGCCCTGCCCGGAGTTCGTGCCCCTGATCGAGGCGGGAAACCTGCGGGACCGACGATTGATCCAAGCGGCCCAGTCCTACCTGCAGCCGCTACTGGAGGCGCGGGTGGAGGCGATCGTGCTCGGCTGTACCCACTACCCCTTGCTGGGGCCGCTTCTGCGCCAATTGGTGCCAGAAGAGGTGCTGCTGGTGGATCCCGCCGTCGCCGCCGTGGCACGGCTGCAGGCGCTGCTTGATGGCCAGGGCCCTGGGCCCAGCCGTCCCCACCAACTCGAGGCGGTTGGCCAAGGCCGCTTCTGCGTCACCGGTTGCGCCGAGAGCTTCGCCAGCGCCGCCACCCCCTGGCTGGGCCAGCGACCAACCGTGGAGCAGGTGTCCCTGCAGTCGCTTTCCCGGGCCTTCTAGGATCGGCGGACCGGAGGGGTCCATGGCAACGGTCGCAGAGTTACTCCAGCCGGTCGAAGCCGACCTCGAGACCCTGCTCAGTGACCTGCGCAACCTCATCGGTGCCGGCCACCCGATTCTTCAGGCGGCCGCCGAGCATCTGTTCAGCGCCGGAGGCAAGCGCATCCGCCCGGGCATCGTGCTGCTGCTCTCCCGCGCCCTGGCACCCGATGGGGAGCTGAGCCCGCGCCACCGGCGCCTGGCCGAGATCACCGAGATGATCCACACGGCCTCCCTGGTCCACGACGATGTCGTGGATGAGGCCTCCACCCGTCGGGGTGTGGCCACGGTTCACAGTCGTTTCAATCACCGGGTGGCGGTTCTGGCGGGCGACTTTCTGTTCGCCCAGGCCAGTTGGCACCTCGCCAACCTCGACGATCTCGAGGTGGTCAAGCTGCTTTCGCGGGTGATCATGGATCTCGCCGATGGCGAAGTGCGCCAGGGCCTCTACCGCTACGACACGGGTCAGAGCTTCGCCACCTACCTCGACAAGAGCTACTGCAAGACCGCCTCACTGATCGCCAACAGCGCCCGGGCCGCCGGTGTGCTCAGCGGACTTCCCGCCGACCAGCTCGACGATCTTTACCGTTTCGGCCGCCAGCTGGGTCTTGCCTTCCAGGTGGTCGACGACATCCTCGATTTCACAGGCAGTGACCAGCAGCTGGGCAAGCCGGCCGCCAGCGATCTGGCCACCGGCTACCTCACGGCTCCGGTGCTCTATGCCCTCGAAGAGCGGCCCTCCCTGGCGGGCCTGATCGAACGGGAGCTCTGTGAGCCCGGCGATCTGGAGCAAGCCCTCGAGCTGGTGCGCGGCTCCGGTGCCATCCAGCGCTCAAGGGCTCTGGCTGAAGAATTCGCCCGTGAGGCCGCCGGCACCCTGGCCTGGCTGGCTCCCTCTGAATCCCGCAGCGCCCTGCTGGCCCTGCCTGATTTCGTGCTCAGCCGCCTGTATTGAGCTCCTGAATCAGTGGTCCATCGCCTCTGAATCCCTGCTCGGTCGCTGCTGAGATCTCGCGCTTTGGGGTGGAGGCCATGAAAATGCCCCCGCCTGGGCGGGGGCGCAGTTGAAGGGCTTGATGACCAACGGCGGTCAGTAGGCCATCGGGTCGTAGGCCTCTTCACCGTGCAGCACGTAGTCGACACCACGATCCTCCTCTTCGGGAGTAATCCGGAGCGGCATGATCGCTCCAAGGATCAAGAGAATCACAGCCGTTCCGATACCCACGAATCCGTAGGTGATGAGTACAGCTTTGAGCTGAACCACAAACAGCCCCAGGTTGCCGCCGGCTGCCATGACTTCGGCAGATTTGGGGAAGTAGTCCGCCGGAACGAGGGCCGAGACGGCGAACACCCCCGTCAGCAAGGCACCGATGGTTCCGCCCACGCCGTGGACCATGAAGGTGTCCAGCGAATCATCGAACTTGATCGCCATCTTCACCCTCACGGCGATCAGGCAGGCCGTAGCCGTGAGAGCACCGATGATGATCGAGTGCCCCATGTAGACGAAGCCAGCGGCGGGAGTGATCCCCACCAGGCCCGCCACAGCTCCGGTGGCCGCACCCACGGCTGTGGGCTTGCCATCGAGGAACCATTCCAGCAGGCACCAGGTGAGCAGGGCCGCCGAAGCCGCGGTGGTGGTGGTGAGGAAGGGGTAACCGGCCGTCTTGGAGGCGAACATGCTGGCCCCGTTGAAGCCGAACCAGCCGAACCAGAGCAGGCCTGCACCCAGAAGAATGAAGGGCACGTTGTGGGGTGGGCTCTTCTGCTCGGGCCAGTTGGTGCGCTTGCCGATGATCGCGGCCGCAACGAGGGCGGACACACCGGAGGCGATGTGCACGACCGTGCCGCCGGCGAAATCGATCGCACCGATGCCAAAGCAGCCGAGGAAGCCGCCTCCCCAGACCATCTTGGCCATGGGGGAGTAAATCAACAGGCTCCAGAACAGGCAGAACCAGAACCAGGCCTTGAAACTGATGCGCTCCACCAGAGCGCCACTGATCAGAGCCGGGGTGATGATCGCGAACATGCCCTGGAACAGGGCGAAACTGGTGGCGCTGATGGCGAAACCATCGGCCAGGGGAGCATCTCCGAGGGGACCACCCACCCCATTGAGCATGAAAAACTCGAGGCCACCGATGAAGGGACTCCCGAATCCGACTCCGAAGGCGAGGCTGTAGCCGATCACCACCCAGAGCACCCCGATGAGACCCATCAGGAAGAAGCTCATCATCATGCAGTTCAGAACGTTCTTGGCCCGGGTGAAGCCCCCGTAGAAGAACGCCAGCCCCGGGGTCATCAGCAGCACGAGGGCCGAGCCGACCAACATCAGCAGGTTGTCGGCCCCATCGGTGGGGACTTTGGTGAGCGCTGCCTTGGCGGCGCCGGCCATCAGTGGCATCACCAGGGCACCGGCGGCCAGGAGGACCACGGCGAACCGGCGCAGGTGAGGGTTCTCCACTCCCGCCATGAATCTGAGGCGGAAGCTGTCAAATGTTTCGAGAGCAGAGGGGCCGGCCGTGAGGGCGGCGCTCCAGTTGGAAAAGGGTTGGGTCCTTCGCATCATCAACGCCCCTTTGCAGGAACTGATCGATAAACGGGCTTGGTCAGAGTCCGGCGATCGCGGCACTGGGCTTGTAGCCAAAGGCACAGATCGTTAAATCCGTGCGCCAATGGGAGGCATTTAGGGGGCATATGAGGCTCTCGGGGGTCGTTCCGCGGCAGAGGTCTCGGCGGGGTTGCTCACCAGCCGGGTGAGTGGTGCCTCTTGGTCATGCTTTAGGAACTAGGGCCGCTGGATGGTGAGCGAGCGATTGGAATGACTTGGACGAGGTTCCCTGCGCTCAGCAAATGCTGCTGGATTGGGTGATCGTGAGTCTCCATACGTTCAGGGGGGATTGAACGTGCGGCCCAGGCCAGCCTCCTCTGCCTACATTCAGCGGTGGGGGAGCGCCTAGGCCAGCTCCACCTCCCGAAGACTGCGAATCAAGCGCACCCCCGCAGGAAAGGCCCCCTCATCAAGATCCCCGGCGAGCACATGCACCTGGCAGCCGGCCTCATGGGCAGCGCGGGCCCCGGCCGGAGAATCCTCGAAGGCCCAGCAATCGCCCGCCGGCACCCCCAGGCGCCGGGCCGCAAGCAGATAACCATCCGGAGCGGGCTTGCCCTGCCCAAGTTCAGGGTCGTCCCCGTGCACCCGCAGCTCGATCAGCCCCAGCCAGGGGTGGGGAGCGGCCTTGCGCGCCACCGCCTCACGGCTGCTGCTGGTGACCAGGGCCATGGGGATGGCCAGCTCCCGGCAGCGGGCGAGCAGTTCCGCCGCGCCATCGATCGCACTGGCCTGGGGCAGCAACTGCCTGGCGATCGGCTGTTGCACGGCCAACAGCTCCTCCGGCGTGGGGGACGGAGCTTCGCCCGCCTTGATCCAGCGGCGCACCTGGCGGGCGTTGTCATCGCGCCGGCGACCCCGCAGGGCCAGCAGCTGTTCGTGGGCCAGCTCCACGCCGAAATGGCGGGCCGCCTCCCGCCAGGCGCGGCCATGCAGGGGCTCGGTGTCCAGCAGGAGACCGTCGAGGTCAAACAGACAGGCGGCGGGCCGGCTCATCGGGCCATCCTCCCAGCCCACCTCCTGGCCTTGAGGCCGCAACCTTCAACATCCGTCTCCCCCCTGGGCGCCCGGGACGGTCGCTGGCTTGAATGGGCGATCGGTGCAGCAGATGGATGAGCGAGGCCACGATCGAATCGGTGCTCCAGGAGCAACGGGTGTTCGCCCCCCCCGCGGAGCTCGCGGCCACAGCCCAGATCGGCAGCCTCGCGGCCTACCAGGAACTGGTGGCCCGGGTGGAGGCCGACCCCGACGCCTTCTGGGGCGAGCAGGCCCGCACGCAGCTGCACTGGTTCACACCCTTTGAGCAGGTGCTCGATTGGAGCCACCCGCCCTTCGCCCGTTGGTTCGAGGGCGGTACCACCAACGTTTCCTACAACTGCCTCGATCGCCATCTCGATGGCCCCCGCGCCGACAAGACGGCGCTGATCTGGGAGGGGGAGCCGGGGGACGTGCGCACCTTCACTTACCGCCAGCTCCATGCGGAGGTGAGCAAGGCCGCCAATGCCCTGCGCTCCCTGGGCATCGGCAAGGGCGACCTGGTGGCGCTCTACATGCCGATGGTGCCCGAGGCGGCGATCGCCATGCTGGCCTGCGCCCGCATCGGCGCCCCCCACTCGGTGGTGTTCGGGGGGTATTCCGCTGAGGCCCTGCGGGACCGGCTGATCGATGGTTCGGCCAAGGCGGTGATCACCGCCGATGGCGGCTTCCGCAAAGACAAGCCCGTGGCGCTCAAGCCGGCGGTGGATCAGGCCCTCGCTGAGGGTTGCCCATCGGTGGAGCATGTGCTGGTGGTGCGCCGCACGGGCCAAGAGGTGGGCTTCACCAGCGGCCGGGACCACTGGTGGCATGAGCTGGTGGAACCCCAGAGCCCCGAGGCGCCCGCCGAGCCGATGGCCAGCGAGGACCGCCTGTTCGTGCTCTACACCTCCGGCTCCACCGGCAAGCCCAAGGGAGTGGTGCACACCACCGCCGGCTACAACCTCTGGGCCCAGCTCACCTTCCAGTGGATCTTCGATCTGCGCGAGGACGACATCCACTGGTGCACCGCCGATGTGGGCTGGATCACCGGCCACAGCTACATCGTCTACGGCCCGCTCTCGAACGGCGCCACCACGGTGATGTACGAGGGAGCCCCGCGCCCCAGCAAGCCCGGGGCCTTCTGGGAGGTGATCGAGAAGCACAAGGTCACGATCTTCTACACCGCGCCCACGGCGATCCGGGCGTTCATGAAGAACGGCCGGGAGGTGCCCGACCAGTACGACATGGGCTCCCTGCGCATCCTCGGCACGGTGGGAGAGCCGATCAACCCCGAGGCCTGGATGTGGTACCGGGAGGTGATCGGCCACAACCGCTGCCCGGTGGTGGACACCTGGTGGCAGACCGAAACCGGCGGCGTGATGATCAGCCCCCTGCCCGGGGCCACCCCCACCAAACCCGGATCCGCCACCCTTCCCCTGCCCGGCATCTCCGCCGACGTGGTGGACATCAGCGGCAACAGCGTGGGGGTCGATGAAGGGGGCTACCTGGCGGTGCGGCGCCCCTGGCCCGGAATGATGCGCACCGTGCACGGCGATCCCGACCGCTTCCGCCGCAGCTACTGGGAGCACATCCGCCCGGCCGATGGCAGCTGGCTTTACTTCGCCGGCGATGGCTCCCGCCGCGATGCCGACGGCTACTACTGGGTGATGGGCCGGGTCGACGACGTGATCAACGTCTCAGGCCATCGGCTGGGCACGATGGAGATCGAATCGGCCCTGGTGAGCCACCCCGCCGTGGCCGAAGCGGCCGTGGTGGGCCGCCCCGATGAGCTCAAGGGCGAAGGGATCGTGGCTTTCATCAGCCTGGAAACCGGCCGTGTGGGCGATGGGGCCCTGGCTGCCGAGCTCAAGAAGCACGTGGGCAAAGAAATCGGCCCGATTGCCCGCCCCGATGAGATCCGCTTCTCCGATGCCCTGCCCAAGACCCGCAGCGGCAAGATCATGCGCCGCATCCTGCGCTCCCTGGCGGCGGGCGAAGAAGTGAGCGGCGACACCAGCACCCTGGAGGACCGCAGCGTGCTGGATTCCTTGCGGGTCTGAGCGGGCCCGGCTTTTCCCTCCAGGCCCCCGCGCCCTCAGCCGGCCACGGCCCCCACCGAGGCCTGCACCAGCAGCACGATCAGCCAGATCGGGCCAATCAGTGGAATCAGGGAGATGAAGATCCAGGCCCAGTGCTTGCCGGCGTCCCGCAGACGACGGACCGTCAGGGGGATCGAGGGGACGATCACGGCGATGGAATAGAGGGTGTAGAGCGCCGCGAGCTGGCTGACCGCGTTGGTCGCGATGGCGAGGACCAACGACACGATGAAATTCGCGAGGACGAACCACCAGAAGTCGCCTCGGGTGGAGCGGCCCTCATATTCGAACGAACGTTGCCAGCCGGAAACGAAGGCATCAACGGGTTGGGCCATGGAACCTTCAGCAAGACAGGTGAATCCCGTACACCCTGTGGCGCGAACCCAAGGCTGTCAATCGATCTCGGCTGATTCGTTGGATTCGTTGCGAGGTTTGGATACTTCGGGTTCCTGCCACCAACGCATCAGCCGTTCGCAGAGTTGCCGCATCTGGCGTACACGTTCCGGATCATCGGCCCAGCTGCCCAGCAGGTTCTGGCGCACACCGGCGCTGGCGGGGGTGAGGTGGTCGCCCGGTAGATCGAGCACCCGGGAGTTGTCGTTCGGCCGCCGTCGCAACACGCTCAGCAGCTCCTCGCTCTGGTCGATGGCATCACGGCTGAAGCGCACCAGCAGGTTGCGGCGCTGGCCGTAGCCGCTGGCAATCAGCCGCAGGGTTTCGTTCGGCGAAGGGCTGAACTCGCTGCTCAGTCCCAGCCGCGGGGCCAACTCTCCGAGCAGCGGAATCGAGCTGGCGGCGGCGAAGTTGTTGAAGCTCAGGGCCACCAGGCCGGCGCAGTTGCGGCCGCCATCGGGGGCGAGCAGGTGCAGCTTGCAGCCCAGGCTGTGGCCGATGCGCAGGGGCGCCAGCCCTGAACGGGGCGGCCGCCTCTCCCTGGCCTGGCGGAAGGCACGCCAGGCCTCATTCGCCTGGGCCTGGTGATCAAAGCCGGGCACATAACCCCAGGCCCGCACCTGGGCCCCCTGGCGGACGAGGGCCTCCAGCAGGCGCCGGTAGCTGAGCTGGGGTGTGAGCGCCAGGCCGGTGCCGCCGATGAACTCCACCAGCCCGATCGGCTCCCGCGGAGTGAGGCACCACAGCGGCACCTGCTGCTGCCAGCCGCTCATCGCCTGGGTCGCTGGGGGCGGTTCAAACCTGGAGCGCCCCCAGCGCCGTCAGGGCTTCGCGGGCGTGGGCGGCGCCATCCAGCAGGTTGTTGAACACATGGCGCACCACGCCGCCACCATCGATCACGTAGGTGACCCGTCCGGGCAGCAGCCCCAGCACGCTGGGCACGCCGAAGGCCTTGCGCAGGGCGTTGCCCCGATCCACCAGAAGGGGAAAGGGCAGCCCATGGCGCTGGGAAAAGCGGCCGTGGCTGGCGGCGTCATCGCCGCTGATGCCCCACACCTGGGCGCCGAGGGCTTCGAGTTCGGCGTGGCGGTCCCGGAAGGCGCAGACCTCGGCGGTGCAACCGGGGGTGTCGTCCTTGGGATAGAAGAACAGCACCAGCGGTTGGCCGTTCAACTGATCGCTGCGGCGCTCAAGGCCGTTCTGGTCGGTGAGGGCGATCGGCGGGATCGGATCGCCCACCTTCAGGGCTGGGGCCACCGGGATGGTGCAGTTGGCACCAGCCTAAGAAGTTCACCCCATGGCTCGGCAGATCGCTCAGCTGTTCGCCTGGCTGAAACCTTGCCAACTCTGAGACCATGAAGGCAACCAGGTCGCGTTGATGGCCAACGAAGTGGGAGATCCGGCTGATGGCCAGTTGCCCCTCTGGGGTGAGCCAACGGCGCGTTCCTCCCAGGATCACCTCGAAGCTGATCTCAGCAAGGCCCTGGCCAGCCTGGGGAAGCCACTCGCCCCTGGGCCGCTGGAGCCAGCCCCAGCTCCCCGTTCCCGCAGCGTCGCTCTGCCCCGCTTGGCCGGAAGCGAGCCCTCAGCTTCGGTGCCCGAGCGGCTGCTGATCCTCGACACCGAAACCACAGGCCTCGATCCCAGCCGGGGGACCTGCATCGAGGTGGGGGCGATCCTTTTTGCGGTGGGCCCCAGGGCGGTGCTCGGTCAGGTCTCGTTTTTGCTCCCCTGCGCCAGCAACCCCTGCGAATCGATCAACGGCATCCCCGCTGCCGTCAGCTGCCTGAATCAGCCCTGGGAGCCCCTGCGGGATGCCTTCGAGGTCTTGGTGGAAGCGACCGACGCCGTGGTGGCCCACAACGCCAGCTTCGATCGCCAGTGGTTTGGCCACGGTTTTCTTGCCGCCATCGGGAAACCCTGGATCTGCAGCATGGATGACATCCGCTGGCCCGCCGAGTTGCACCTGCGGCCCCAGCCCTCCCTGCGGGACCTTGCCCTGGCCCATGGCATCCCCGTCTGGGCGGCCCACCGAGCCCTCACCGACTGCACCTACCTCGCCCAGGTGTTCGAGCGCCGGAGCGATCTGGAAGCTCTGCTGCAGGTGGCCCTGGAGCCCCGTCGCCTCTACAAGGCCAAGGTCTCCTACGACGAGCGCCACCGGGCCCGGGAGGCGGGATTCCGTTGGAATGAGCCCGTCAGGAATGCCTGGACCCGCAGGCTGTCGGAGCGGGAGGTGGCGGCCCTGGCCTTTGAGGTGCTGCCGATCGAGCTTGAGCCCGACCAGCGGCGCAGTGCCTGAGGCCAGGTCTTCAGTGCCGGGGTACAGCGGACCGATCGCAATTGCTTCAGCAATGGGAAGTTGCCTGGAGGTTTCCATCCAGATCCCTCTGGCGCTCCCATGCTGGAGACGTCGCAGGCCCACCCATGGCCACCCCTCCCCTGCTGCCGCGGGTCCGCCGGCGCATTGGACCCCCGTTCGGCCCATCATTCGGCCGCAGGGCCCGCGTGCGCCGTTGGCAGGACAGCCGCACCTGGGCGCGGCTGATTCGAGAGGCCGAAGCCCTCTGGCATGTGGACGTGCGCGACCTGCGCCGGCTGGGGGCCCTGGAACTTTCTCAGTTGCTGCAGGAGGTGCCGCCGCGCCTGAGGCCCCGGGTGAACCGCTGGCTGACTCGCTACGGGGTGATCACCCGCCTGGCATGAGCCACAAAAAAGCCGGCTGGGGAGGCCGGCAGTGAAGCGAAAGTTGTGGATTTCGTTGCTAACGAACGTCAGTGAATCGGAGCGACAGGATTTGAACCTGCGACCCCCACTACCCCAAAGTGGTGCGCTACCAAGCTGCGCTACGCCCCGGCGAGATGGAAGCTATCACAGCCCCTTCGAGCCCCTGGGCAGCTGGCCTTGCTGCCGCTTGATGCGCTTGAGCAGGCGTGCGGTCAACCGCTCACGGTTCAGGCGGCCGTAGCCGCAGATCCGCATCTGGGCCCCCAATTCGCGTAACTCCGCCAGGTCGAGGGCCGCCAGCCGCAGTTCCGGCAGCCTTCGCCAGGCCATCGAAGTGACCGGCAGATCCGAACCCCTGCGGTTGTCGCGGAAGCTCACCAGGGCGCTGCCCGCCATCCATTCAGGCACCAGCACGAACAGCACCGCCAGCAGGCCATACAGCTCCACCAGTCCCTTGGGCAGGGGGTGCAACTGGCGCCTCTGGCCTGGTGGCCTGAGCCTGGGCTCGGGGGGCGTCGGGTCTGGGGGCGTCGGGGCGATGGCGGGGACGGAACCGGTGGTTTCCATGCTTCGGCACAGATTGGCACCTGCCATGGGTGTTGCCGACCCTCTGGCGCCCCGGGGCCGTCAATGCATGCGCTCCTGCTTAGGGTTCCGCCGGCCCGATCGTCTCCCCTCCGTTGAGCGCCTCTTCCACCGCTGCCTGGCACGACGTCAACGTGGAGCAGGCGCTCGTCCGGCTCGACTCCAGGGCCGGGGGCCTGAGCACGGCCGAAGCCGGCGAACGGCTGGCACTCCATGGCCCCAACCGCATCGAGGCGGCGGCGGGACGCAGCCAGTGGCGCATCCTGCTCGATCAATTCAGCAACGTGATGCTGCTGATGCTGATCGCCGTGGCGATCGTCGCGGCGGTGGTGGCCCACCTGGAGCAGAAATTTCCCAAGGACGCGATCGCGATCGCCCTGATCGTCGGCCTCAACGGGGTGCTGGGCTACCTGCAGGAAAGCAAGGCCCAGGAGGCCCTGCTGGCCCTGCGCGAGCTGAGCGAACCGATTGTGCAGCTGTTGCGCGATGGCAGCTGGCAGCAGCTTCCCAGTGAACAGCTGGTGCCCGGTGACGTGATCCGACTGGAGGCGGGGGATCGGGTGCCCGCTGACGCCCGCCTGCTCGAGGCCGTGGACCTGGGTCTGCGCGAAGCCGCCCTCACCGGTGAGGCGGAGGTGGTCTACAAGCAAACCGATCTGGTGCTGCCCGGGGAAACGCCGATCCTGGAGCGGCGCAACTGCCTGTTCCAGGGCACCGAAGTGGTGCGCGGCCGCGCCCAGGCTGTGGTGGCCGCCACGGGCATGGGCACCGAACTGGGCAAGATTGCCCAGCTGATCGATACGGCGGGCGAGGAGACCACACCCCTGCAGGACCGCCTCAACCGGCTGGGTCATGTGCTGGTGATCGCTTCGCTCACACTTGTGGGCGTGGTGTTGCTGCTGGGCTGGCTGCTGGGTCAGCCGATGCTCAACCTGATCGAGGTGTCGTTGAGCATGGCCGTGGCGATCGTGCCCGAGGGCCTGCCGGCGGTGATCACGGTCACCCTGGCGATCGGCACCCAGCGCATGGTGCGCCGCGCCGCCTTGATCCGGCGCTTGCCGGCGGTGGAGACCCTGGGCTCGGTCACGGTGATCTGTTCCGACAAGACCGGCACGCTCACCCAGAACCGCCAGGTGGTGCGCCAGCTGCGAGTCGGCTTCGAAGCGATCGATCTGAGCGGTGAGGGCTACGAGCCCACGGGAACCCTCAGCCACCGCCCCCTGGTTCCGCCCGAGGGCCACGGCCAAGGCCCCCCGTCGCAGGATCCGGGCTTGCTGCTGGCGGCCTCGCTGCTCTGCTCCGATGCCATGCTGCACCGGGAGGCGGATGGCACCTGGCAGGTGATCGGCGATCCCACCGAAGGTTCCCTGCTGGTGGCGGCGGCCAAGGCCGGCCTCGACAGCTTCGCCGTTCGGGAACGCCATCCCCGTTGCGCCGAGATTCCCTTCAGCTCCGAGCGTCAGTCCATGGCGGTCTGGGTGAGCGACCCAGACGGAAGCCTGCAGGCGCCCTTGGGGGAGGTGGCCCGCGGCTCCAGCCAGCTGCTGATCCTCAAGGGATCCCCTGAGGTGGTGCTCTCCAGTTGCAACCGTTGGCTTGGACCCGGGGGCACGGCCCCGCTGGATCCGGCTCTGCGCCACTGGTGGCGTGCCCAGTTCGACGAACTCGCCGGTCAGGGGCTGCGGCTCCTGGCGCTGGCGGCGTCGCCCCACCCGATCGGCCCCGAGCAGCCCCTGGAGGATCTGGTGCTGCTGGGGGTGGTGGCCCAGATGGACCCCCCGCGCCGGGAGGTGCTCCAGGCGGTGGCGGTGTGCCGCCAGGCGGGCATCCGACCGTTGATGATCACCGGCGATCACCCGCTCACGGCCCTGGCGATCGCCCAGGAGGTGGGCATCTGCGCGGCCGGCGATCCGGTCACCGAGGGCAGTGATCTGGCCCGCCTCGATGAGGACCAGCTCAAGGAGCTGCTGGGCCGTTGCAGCGTCTTCGCCCGGGTGGCGCCCGAGCAGAAGCTGCGCCTGGTGAAGGCGCTTCAGGCCCGCGGGGAGATCGTCTCGATGACGGGAGATGGGGTCAATGACGCCCCGGCGCTCAAGCAGGCCCACATCGGTGTGGCCATGGGCATCACCGGCACCGAAGTGAGCAAGGAGGCGGCCGACATGGTGCTCCTCGATGACAACTTCGCCACGATCGTCAGCGCCGTGGAAGAGGGGCGGCTGGTGTACACCAACATCCGACGTTTCGTGAAGTACATCCTCGGAAGCAATGTGGGCGAACTGATCACGATCGCCTCGGCGCCGCTGCTGGGCCTCACCGGGGTGCCGCTCACGCCCCTGCAGATTCTCTGGATGAACCTGGTCACCGACGGGGTGCCGGCCCTGGCCCTGGCGCTGGAGCCTGGGGATCAACTGCTGATGAAACGTCTACCGGCCAGGCCGGGGGAATCGATCTTCGCCCGAGGCCTGGGTAACTACATCCTGCGCATCGGGGTGATCTTCGCGGCGCTCACCATCGCCCTGATGGCCCTGGCCGTTCAACAGCAGTGGCCCTGGAAAACAATGGTGTTCACAACCCTCTGCCTGGCCCAGATGGGCCATGCCCTCACGGCACGCAGCGACCTTCCCCTGGTGCAGGTGCCGCCCTTCTCCAACCCCTGGCTGCTGCTGGCGGTGGTGTTCACCAGTGGGCTGCAGATGGCGCTGATCTACGTGGCTCCCCTGGCGAGATTCTTTGGTACCGAGTGGCTCGATCTCGAGCAACTGGGCGTGTGCCTGGGCTTCAGCCTGCTGCTGTTCGTCTATCTCGAAGCGGAGAAGCTGCTGGCGCTGCTGGCAAAGAAGCGACGGGCCCACCTTTGAGCCGGGCGGGTGGCGTTGGGGCCGGCGAACGCCAGAGGAAGGGCGACTCGCTGGGTCCCTGCAGGCGCACGTACCAGAACACCAGGGCGAAGACGAGTCCGAGGGTGATCACCACCCCCAGGATCACCTGGCGGTCACCCAGTGGTTCGGGATGGTTCATGGCCGTTCAGACCTCCTCGGTGCGCAGGCACTGCACCCGCTGGGGCAGCTGTTCAATGGTGAGTTCATCGCCGTTGAGGATCAGCCGCATGCCCTCGCTGGTCTTGTAGCGGAGCCCGGCCAGATCGGAGCTCTCCCGAAACAGGGTGGTGCGGAAGCGCCCGGAGATGATCGAGGCCTGGGCGTCGTTGCGTTCCACCACCAACACCCCCTCGCCCCGGCAGAGGTAGCGGGTCTTGATGGCGTAGTCCTCCCACCAGGGGGAGGTCATGGCCAGGCCAGGGGCGGCCAGCAGCGGGACCAGGGCCGCCGAGAAAGAGGTGGCGAAAAGGGGCCAGCGCAGCCGGGTTGGGAAGGCTTGGCACGGACGAGTGTTGCGGGCCACGGTCTTGGCGGTCTTCGGGGGTCTGAGCGGGTGGGGCCTTGGGCTCATCTCAGCGCGATCGGAGCGTTGTCTCCGCGCAGGATGCAGTGGGACACCGACCAGTCGTAGTGGGACCAGACGCTGGCGGGAAGTTGGTAGTGGGCGGAGCTGAAATCGCCCAGGCTGACGCCGCTGGGCTGAGCCGAGCAGTAGGGCCGGCTGCCCGGTTTGGCCAGGTATTGCTGGTGGTAACTCTCGGCGAAGTAAAAGGTCTTCCCCGAGGCGATCTCGGTGGTGATCGGCCCGAACCCGGCCGCGCTCAGCAGAACCTGATAGGCCGCCCGACTGGCTTCGGCCAGGGCCAGGGTCTTGTCGTTGGAGGTGTAGATCGCCGAGCGGTACTGACTGCCCACGTCACCGCCCTGGGCATTGCCCTGGGTGGGGTCGTGGCATTCCCAGAACAACTTGAGCAGATCGCTGAAATCGATATGTGCTTCATCCCACACCACCCGCACCACTTCGCTGTGGCCGGTGCGACCGGAGCAGACTTGCTGATAGGTGGGGTTGGTGGTCGTGCCGCCGGCATAGCCCACCGCCGTGGTCACGACTCCCGGCAAGCGCCAGAAGCCCTTTTCGGCTCCCCAGAAGCAACCGCAACCGAACAGCACCTCCCCCTGGCCGGGGAGCAGCGCTGAGCGCAGGGGCGTGCCCAGCACCGCATGACGTTCGTCCATCACCGCCATCGATCCCGCTCGTGAGCCACCCAGGAGCCTAGGCAAAAACGCCCGTGAACCCGCGTCCAGGTGTCTTGGGGGAGGCTTCAAACCGCCTGCAGCTGTTGCTCGGCCTCCTGGCGTTCCCACAGCCGCCGATAGGTGCCCGGCACACTCACCAGCTCGTTGTGGTGACCCTGCTGCACCAGGCGTCCCTCCTCGAGCACCAGGATCCGATCGCAGGCGGCCGCCGCCGAGAGCTGGTGGCTGATCATCAGGATCGTGCGCCCCTGCTGGGAACGCACCGACTGGAGGATCTCGGCGGCGGTGTTGTTGTCGACGCTGGCGAGGGCGTCATCGAGCACCAGCAACGGCGTGCGCACCAGCAGGGCCCGACCCAGGGCCGTGCGCTGACGCTGGCCGCCGCTGAGGGTGATGCCACGTTCCCCGACGAGGGTCGCGTAGCCGTCGGGGAAACCCTTGATGTCGCCCTCCAGCCGGGCGTCCTGGGCGGCCTGCTCCACCCGGGCCTGGCCCGCCTGGGGATCGCCGTAGCGCAGGTTGTCCGCGAGGGTGGCGGTGAACAGGTAGCCCTCCTGGGGCACCAGGGCCACCCTGCGGCGCAGGTCGTCGAGGGAGAGGTCGGTCACATCGACCCCGTCGAGGAACAGCTGCCCCGGGTCCACCTCCACCATGCGCCCCAGGGCCCGGGCCAGGGTGGTCTTGCCGCAGCCCACCGGGCCCACCACCGCCACCAGTTCACCGGGCTCGAGCCGGAAGCTCACACCCGCCAGGGCCGACCGGCTCGCCCCCGGATAGCGCACCTCCAGACCCCGGGCCTCCAGCACCCCCTGACCCTCAGGGTTGGGTGCAACGGGTGTGGGGCTCGATTGCACGCTTGGCTGGCGGCTGAGCAGGCTCTGCACGCGCTCCAGGCTCACCTGGCCCGTCTGGAAGGTGTTGAGGGTGAACCCCAGCAGGGCGGTGGGAAACACCAGTCGCTCCACGTAGAGGATCAGGGCGACCAAGTCGCCGATGCTGAGCCGTCCGTTCTCCAGTTGGCCACTGCTCAGGGCCAGCAGCAGGAGCAGGCTCAGGGCCGAGATGCCTTCCAGCAACGGGAACAGGGTGCTGCGGGTGCGGGCCAGCCGCAGGGCGGCATCGCGGTAGCGGCCGTTGCGCTCGGCGAAGGCCTTTTCTTCGGTGGCCTCCTGGCCGTAGATCTTGATGGCGCTGATGCCGGAGAGGTCCTCCTGGATCAGGTCGCTGAGCCGGGCCAGGTCCTCCTGCTGGAGTCGCTGCTGGCCCATCATCCGGCCACCGAACAGGCGCACCACCGAGATCATCACCGGGTAGATCGCCAGGGCCGCCAGGCTCAGCCAGGGATCGATCAACAGCATCGCCGGCAGGGTGAAGGCGTAGGCCAGGGCGGTGTTGCTCAGGCTGAGCACGGCGAAACCCAGCAGCCGGCGCACGTTCTCCACATCGCTGGTGGCGCGGCTGATCACCTCGCCACTGCCGGTGGTCTGCACCCAGCCCGGTTCCTGGAGCAGCATGTGATCGAAGATCCGCTGGCGCAGGGTCACCTCCACCTGGCGCCCGACGCCGAACACCACCAGGCGTGAATAGAGCCGCGCGCCGCCCATCACCGTCGCCAGCACCACGATCAGCCCGGCCTGCCGCAGCACATCGTTGAGGGCAAATCCCACCTTCAGCCCATCGATCGCGTTGCGCACGATCAGCGGGATCGCCACGCTCAGCAGGTTGACCACCAGCAGCGCCACCACGCCCACCAGGAGCTGCCGGCGGTGGGGCCTGAGGTAACTCCAGAGCAGGCCAGGGCGCAGGGCGGCCATCGGGGTGGGCAGGGAAGCACCAACCTACGGATCCCGGGGCCATGCTGGAGCCCCACCCGTCCAGCGCCGGACCCGCAGTGATGGCCGAACCCGATGTCCTCCAGACCCACCCTCTCTATGCCACCGACCGGGACCTGGTGGACCGCCTGCTGGCGGTGACGGCACCGGTGGACCAGGACCTGGTGGAGTTGGCGCGGCTGGCGATGCGCTACGAGGGCTTCCCCGGTGCCCATGACCTCCAAGACGACCTGGCCAAGACCCTGCGTCTCTGGGCCCTCGATCGCCAGCAGTTGCACCAGCGCACCCGGGCGATCTGGGCCGCCGGGCACCGGCCCGGGGCCCTGGCCCAGCAGGAGCCTGTGGGCTCCGGTTTCGACACGGCGGACCAGACCAATGACTGAGGGCATGGCTTGAACGCAACGATGCGAACACATCTGCGGGTGTTCGCCAGAAAGGCCCCCTTCGGGTGATAGTGGAGATGTCCCCATCACCCGGCCCGGAGTGCATTGCACCCGGGCTTTTTTCTGAGCACCTCCCGCAACCGACCGCCCCGGATGGCTGAATCGACCTCCTGGCCAGTTCTTTTGGAGACCCTGTTGCAGGGCCGATCACTGAGCGGGGATGAGGCGACGGCGCTGATGGGGGGCTGGCTCGAGGAGCGGATCGATCCGGTGCTGACCGGGGCCCTGCTGGCGGCCCTGCGGGCCAAGGGGCCCACCGGTGAGGAACTGGCCTCCATGGCCCGGGTGCTGCGCCAGGCCTGCCCCGTGCCCGGCGAGCGGCCCGATCTGCCCCTGGTGGACACCTGCGGCACCGGCGGTGATGGCGCCGACAGCTTCAACATCTCCACAGCGGTGGCCTTCACCGCCGCCGCCTGTGGCGCCACAGTGGCCAAGCACGGCAACCGCAGCGCCAGTGGCCGGGTGGGCTCGGCCGATGTGCTCGAAGCCCTGGGCCTCAACCTCAGGGCTCCTGCGGCCGAGGTGATCGCGGCACTCCCCCGGGCGGGCGTCACGTTTCTGTTTGCCCCTGGCTGGCATCCGGCCCTGGTGGGCCTGGCCCCACTGCGGCGCAGCCTCGGGGTGCGCACCGTGTTCAACCTGCTCGGTCCGCTGGTCAATCCCCTGGCTCCCGAGGCCCAGGTGCTGGGGGTGGCCCGTGCCGACCTGCTCGATCCGATGGCCGAGGCCCTCGCCCGCTTGGGTCTGCGTCGGGCCGTGGTGGTCCATGGCCACGGGGGGCTCGATGAGGCCACCCTCTCCGGTGCGAGCGAGCTGCGGCTGGTGGAAGGCGCACAGGTCAGCGCCGGCACTCTCGATCCCCTGGCCCTGGGCCTGGAGGTCGCCTCCGCTGACGCCCTGGCCGGCGGTGACCTGGCCACCAACCAGGCCATCCTCGAAGCGGTGCTGCAGGGGCGCGGCACCAGGGCCCAGCGCGACGTGGTGGCCCTCAACACCGCCCTGGTGCTCTGGGCCGCCGGTCGTTGCGACTCGGTGGCAGAGGCCTTGCCCGTGGCCCAGGCGGCCCTGAGCTCCGGCGAGGCCTGGGGGCGTCTGCTGGCGCTGCGTTCGGCCCTGGCCTCAGATGGCGCTGGGGGATGATCAAGGGGTGGAGCCACTGATGCCGTTGACTGCCGCCGCGCCCGCCCCCGAGCAACGGGAAGCCCTGCTGGTGCTGGCCGATGGTCTGGTATTGCGGGGCAAGGGTTTCGGCGCCGTCGGCACAGCCCTTGGCGAGGTGGTCTTCAACACGGGCATGACCGGCTACCAGGAGGTGATGACCGACCCCAGCTACGCCGGCCAGCTGATCACCTTCACTTACCCCGAGCTCGGCAACACCGGGGTCAACCCCGAGGATCAGGAGGCTGGCCACGCCGCCATCCGCGGTGTGATCGCCCGCCAGCTGGCGCCCGTGGCCAGCAGCTGGCGCCAGCGGGGCGATCTGAACCAGTGGCTGCAGAACGAGGGAGTGGTGGGCATCTCCGGAGTGGACACCCGTGCCCTGGTGCGGCACCTGCGCGACGGTGGCGCCATCAACGGCGCCATCAGCAGCGACGGCACCCCGGTGAGAGAGCTCCTGGAGCAGGTGCTTCAGGCCCCGTCGATGGAGGGTCTCAACCTGGCCGAAAGGGTCAGCACCGCCGCGGCCTACAACTGGGAGTCGCTGTGCCCCGCGGCCTTCGACCAGCGATTGCAACCCCGACCCGAGCGGCCCTACCGGGTGGTGGCGATCGATTTCGGCATCAAGCGGGCGATTCTCGAGCGGCTGGTGGCCCACGGCTGCGCCATCACCGTGCTGCCCGCTGGCAGTGATCTGGCCGCCGTGCTGGCCCATGAACCTGAGGGGGTCTTTCTCTCCAACGGGCCCGGCGATCCCGCCGCCGTCACCCCTGGCATCGCACTGGCCCGCGGCCTGCTGCAACAGCGGAATCTGCCGGTGTTCGGCATCTGCCTGGGGCACCAGATCCTAGGGCTGGCCCTGGGGGGACGTACCTTCAAGCTGGCGTTCGGCCACCGCGGTCTCAACCACCCCTGCGGCAGCACCGGCCTGGTGGAGATCACCAGCCAGAACCACGGCTTCGCCATCGACGCCGAGTCCTTGCGGGGCGAACAGGTGGAGATCACCCACTACAACCTCAACGACCGCACCGTGGCGGCCCTGGTCCACCGGCACCTGCCTGTGTTCGGAGTGCAGTACCACCCGGAGGCCAGCCCCGGCCCCCACGATGCCGACCATCACTTCAGCCGTTTCGTTGCCTTGATGGCCGAGCGCCGACCGCTCTGAGGGCCTTCGCCGCCGGATGGGCAGCCCGTCGTTGCCAATGGTTCGACCCGGTTCCACAGACCGAAGAGATCTCTACACTTCTGACGCTTGTGACGTTTGAGGGCTGGACCGATCACGGATCTGCAGCGATTGACGGTCTCCCTGCGGGGTGGCTGCGAACCGGCAGCCTCCCATCTGCTCTTTCGGTTCACGGGCCAGCTGGATGCGTATTCCGAGAAGCAGTTCCTGGAATTCATCACCGAGCACCGCAAGAATGCCGCCCTGGCGCTGGTGATCGACCTCAGCCGCATCGACTTCATCGATTCCTCCGGCCTTGGGGCCATGGTCCAGCTGGCCAAGCAATGCAATGAGGCCAACGTTCAGTTCCAGGTGGTGGGCAATGCCCGGGTGGTGCAGACCGTGAAGCTGGTGCGCCTGGAGAGCTTCCTGCACCTGCAGCCCGACCTGGAGACGGCGATTGGCTCCCTCGCCGCCGCCTGAACCGCCAGGATCCCCCGTCCAGCAGGAAGGCAGTGAACCGGCGGGGGCCTGGCTGGAGCGGGCCTGTGCCCTCTGTCCGGCGGACCAGCTGACTCCCCTGCAATTGGCCTGGCTGGGGGATGCGGTGTGGGAACTGCACCAGCGTCTGCGCCGCTGCCAGCGTCCTGGCCGGGTGCAGGAACTCCATTCGGCGGTGGTCAACGAGGTGCGGGCCCAGGCCCAGTCCGCTGCCTTGGAGCGACTCGAACCGCTGCTTGAAGGCCAGGAGCTGGAATGGGTGCGGCGGGGCCGCAACCGGGCCGGTCAGGGTCCCCGCAAGGGGGAAGCCGGGATTTATGGCCGGGCGACGGGATTTGAGACAATGGTGGGCTGGCTCTTTCTGCAGAACCCGAACCGGCTCGCTCAGCTGCTGGATCGACTGGATGAGACCGACCCATAGACCTTCGCCCGTTTCTGCCATGAGCCCAAAATTCATCCGCCGGGACAAGGGTTCCGGGGCGGGCTCCGCCGGTGAAGGTCCACGGGGACCGAGGCCTGCGCGGTTTGGTGCGCCCCGTTTCGGTGCCCCCCGCTCGGGCGGCGCCTTCAGAGGCCCGAGGTCGGAGTGGCGCGACGACGGTGAACGGGGTGGGACGCGCGGTGATGAGCGCGGCGGCGAGGGCCGTCGGGAGGGACCCAGGCCCGAGGGGGGGCGCTATGAGCCCCGTCGTTTCGAAGGCCGCCGCGCGGATCCCCGCAAGCCAGAGGGTTCCAGGTACGAGGGCCGCCGGCCCGAGGGGCGGGGCGCTGAGCGCCGCCCGTTTGAGGGGCGCTCGTTGGATGGCCGCGCTCCCTACGGACGAGGTACCGACGGACGAGGTGGCGAGGGACGGGGCGCTGAAGGGGGCAGCTACCAGGCACGTCGACCTGAGGGCCGTCGCCCTGGGGCGGATCGCTTCAAGGCTCCCCGGCCCGATCGTTTCGGCGCCCCAGGGGATCGCCCCTACGGCGAGCGGCCCCGGGGCAACCGCTTCGAGGCGCGGCCCTCCGACGGCCGCCGGGCTGAAGGAGCCTGGGGCGAAGGTTCCCGCCCCAGTGGGGACCGTCCCGGTGGTTCCCGGCCGATGGGGGCTCGCCCCGTCGGAGGGCGCTTCAGCCGCCGGGGCCCCGAGCAGAGCGATGGCGACCATCGCGGCGCCTATCGGCCGCTCGCTGGCCGGCCCGGCCGCCCCACCCAGGAGGGCCCCGATCGCCCCAGCAGGGCGGGCTCCCCTGGGACGGGCCAGGGCGAGCGCACACCAGATACAGAGTTCGCCGTAGAGGCGGCCTCCGGCTCCGAGCGCTTCGGTGCTGCCCCCGCCGACGATCTGATCTGGGGGCGTCACTCGGCCCAGGCGACGCTTGAGTCCGAGCGACCCATCCACAGGATCTGGTGCACGCCCGAACTGCGCTTCAGCCCCAAGTTCCTGCAACTGCTGCGGGAGGCCAAGTCTTCGGGGGTGCTGGTGGAGGAGGTGACCTGGGCCCGTCTGGGCCAGCTCACCGGCGGCGCCGTGCACCAGGGCATCGTGCTGCAGACCGCCGCCGCTGAAACCTTTGACCTCGACGCCCTGATCGAGGGCTGCCGCGGCCTGGAGGAGCCGCCGCTGCTGATGGCGGTTGATGGCCTCACCGATCCCCACAACCTGGGGGCGATCGTGCGCAGCGCCGAGGCCCTCGGGGCCCACGGGCTGGTGCTGCCCCAGCGGCGCTCCGCCGGTCTCACCGGCTCGGTGGCCAAGGTGGCCGCCGGTGCACTGGAGCACCTGCCGGTGGCGCGGGTGGTCAACCTCAATCGATCGCTCGACAGCCTCAAACAGGAGGGCTACCGCGTCATCGGTCTGGCGGAGGAGGGCAGTGTCAGCCTGACCGAGGCGATGCTCGATGGCCCGCTGGTGATCGTCACCGGATCGGAGAGCGAGGGCCTCTCGATGCTCACGCGCAAGCACTGCGACCAGTTGGTGCGCATCCCGCTGCGGGGAGCGACCCCCAGCCTGAACGCCTCGGTGGCGACGGCCTTGCTGCTCTATGAGGTGGCGCGCAGGGGCTGGATGCGCCAGATCACCGGCTCCGCTCCGGCACCCCGGGTGGTGCGTCCCCTGCTGAGCACCCGCCCCTCGACGGCCGCGCCTGGCTCAACCGAGCCGAACGAGGCCCATGGTCTGAAGGTTCATCCTGTGGATGATCAGGCTTCGGATGTGCCTCCCCTTGCGGCCTCGTCGCCCAGCGATGACGGCCCCGGTGATGGGGCCTCCACCCCTGAGGCGCCTTCCCAGAGCGCCCTGTTGGTGGACGAGGCCACCGACCCGGCCACCGACCCGGCCACCGACCCGGCCATAGATCAGGCCATAGATCAGGCCAAGGGGGCGGCGGCCTGTGTCGGTGAGGACATCTGTCTCTGAAGGCGGTCACCCAAGGCCGGAGGCCCTTCAGAATGAAGCGACTGCATCTGTTGCGATGTCTTCCCTGCTGTGGCCGCTCCGAAGCCTGGCCAATGGTCTTGGGCTGGCCTGGTGGGCGCGGATTCAGACCCGCTCCCCCGAGGTCACCTACTGGTTCGGCCCTTTCGTGCGCCGCACTGAGCTGGAGGCGGCGCTGCCGGCCTTCCTGGCGGATGTGGAGAGCGAAGGTCCAGGGTTCATCGAGCACGAGCTGTTGCAGGTCCGCCGGGGTGAACCGCTCACGGTGGAGGGATCGCCCTGAACTAGCGTCGGGCCTCCAAGTGGTGAGAGGTTGATGGGGATCGCCGAGTGGCGGGTTCAGCTGGAACGGGGGGAGATTTCCGCCCGTGAACTCACCGACCTTCACCTGAACCGGATCGCGGCGGTCGATCCCAGCCTGCATGCCTTCTTGACGGTCACGGCCGATCGCGCCAGGGCCGATGCGGACCGCATCGATGCCGCCCGTGCCGCCGGGGAGCCCTTGCCGCCCCTGGCCGGCATTCCCTTGGCGATCAAGGACAACCTTTGCACCAAGGGCATTGCCACCACCTGCTCCAGCCGGATGCTGGAGCACTTCGTGCCCCCCTATGAGTCCACCGTCACCGAGCGCTTGTGGCTGGCGGGCGGGGTGATGCTGGGCAAGACCAATCTCGATGAGTTCGCCATGGGCAGCTCCACCGAGACCAGCGCCTTCGGGGCCACCCGCAACCCCTGGAACATCGAGCGGGTGCCGGGCGGCAGCTCCGGCGGCAGTGCCGCCGCCGTGGCGGCGGGCGAATGCGTCGCCTCCCTGGGTTCCGACACCGGCGGCTCGATCCGCCAGCCCGCCTCCTTCTGCGGCGTGGTGGGGCTCAAACCCACCTATGGCCGCGTCAGCCGCTGGGGGCTGGTGGCCTTTGCCAGCTCCCTCGACCAGGTGGGCCCCTTCACCTCCAGCGTGGCTGATGCAGCGGAAATGCTTCAGGTGATCGCTGGGGCCGATCCCCGTGATGCCACCTGTCTGGATGTGCCTGTGCCCGATTACCGGGCCGCCCTGGGGCAGCCCGTGGCGGGCCTGCGGGTGGGTCTGATCCGCGAATGCTTCGAGCAGGACGGCCTTGATCCCCAGGTGGCCGCCTCGGTGCTGGCGGCCGCCGAGCAGCTCAAGGCCCTGGGCTGCGAGCTGGTGGATGTCAGTTGTCCGCGCTTCAACGACGGCATCGCGACTTACTACGTGATCGCCCCTTCGGAGGCCTCCGCCAACCTGGCCCGCTACGACGGGGTCAAGTACGGCCTGCGCAGTGAGGGGGAGGCCAGCCTGGCGGCGATGACATCCCGCAGCCGCGCCGAGGGCTTCGGAGATGAGGTGCAGCGCCGCATCCTGATCGGCACCTATGCCCTCTCAGCGGGCTACGTGGAGGCGTTCTACAAGAAGGCTCAGCAGGTGCGCACCTTGATCCGCCGCGATTTCGACGCCGCCTTCGAGACCGTCGATGTGTTGCTCACGCCCACCTCCCCCACCACCGCCTTCCGCGGCGGTGACAATGCCGATGATCCCCTGGCCATGTACCTGGCCGACCTGCTGACGATTCCCGCCAACCTGGCGGGTCTGCCAGCGATCAGCCTGCCCTGCGGCTTCGATGACGCCGATCTCCCCATCGGCGTGCAACTGATCACCGGGGTGCTCCAGGAGGAACGGCTGCTGCAGGTGGCCCACCACTACGAGCTGGCGGCGGCGGTGATGGAGAAACGCCCCGAGGGCCAGCTGATCCGCTGAGGCCACCACATCTGGTGGTTGCCAGTAATCTGAGCCCAACCTGTGGTGGCGCTCTGCGCCAGGACCCCGTGGCCTTTGTCCCCCTCCACAACCACAGCGACTACAGCCTGCTGGACGGGGCGAGTCAGTTGCCGGCCATGGTGGAGCGGGCCGTCGAGCTGGGGATGGGCGCCCTGGCGCTCACCGACCACGGCGTCATGTATGGCGCGATCGAGCTGCTGAAGCTCTGCACCAAGGCGGGCATCAAGCCGATCATCGGCAACGAGATGTACGTGATCAACGGTTCGATCGAGGATCCGTGGGTCAAAGGAGAGCGGCGCTACCACCTGGTGGTGCTGGCCAAGAACGTCACCGGCTATCGCAACCTGGTCAAGCTCACCAGCCTCAGCCACCTGCGCGGCATGCGCGGGCGGGGCATCTTTGCCCGCGCCTGCATCGACAAAGCCACACTCGAGCGCCACAGCGAGGGCTTGATCGTGGCCACCGCCTGCCTCGGGGGTGAGATCCCCCAGGCGATCCTGCGGGGACGCCCCGAGGTGGCCCGGGAGGTGGCCCGCTGGTATCAGGAGCGCTTCGGCGGCGATTTTTATCTGGAGATCCAGGACCACGGCTCTCCGGAAGACCGGATCGTCAACGTCGAGATGGTGCGCATCGCCGCCGAGCTGGGCATTGAGCTGATCGCCACCAACGACGCCCACTACCTCAGCAGCGCCGATGTGGAGGCCCACGACGCCCTGCTCTGCGTGCTCACCGGCAAGCTCGTCAGCGACGAGAAACGCCTGCGCTACACGGGCACGGAATACATCAAGAGTGAAGCGGAGATGGGGCGGCTGTTCGCTGACCATCTCGAGCCCGAGCTGGTGGCTGAAGCGATCGCGAACACCGCCAAAGTGGCCGCGAAAGTTGAGCCCTACGACATCCTGGGCCGCTACCAGATGCCCCGCTTCCCGATCCCTGAAGGCCACACGCCGGTCAGCTATCTCACTGAAGTGGCGGAACAGGGCTTACGCCAGCGCCTTGAACTGACAGCCACCGACCCCATCGATCCCACCTACGGCGAGCGGCTGGCCTTCGAGCTGCAGGTGATGGAGCAGATGGGGTTTCCCACCTACTTCCTGGTGGTCTGGGACTACATCCGCTTTGCCCGGGAGCAGGGCATTCCGGTGGGGCCGGGCCGCGGCTCGGCCGCCGGCTCGCTGGTGGCCTACGCCCTCGGCATCACCGCCCTCGATCCGGTGGAGCACGGCCTGTTGTTCGAGCGCTTCTTGAACCCGGAGCGCAAGTCGATGCCGGACATCGACACCGACTTCTGCATCGAGCGCCGTAGCGAGGTGATCGACTACGTCACCCAACGCTACGGCGAAGACAAGGTTGCCCAGATCATCACCTTCAACCGCATGACCTCGAAGGCGGTGCTCAAGGATGTCGCCCGGGTGCTCGACATCCCCTACGGCGATGCCGACCGGCTGGCCAAGCTGATCCCGGTGGTGCGCGGCAAGCCCGCCAAGCTCGCCCAGATGATCGGGCCCGACTCACCGGCTCCCGAGTTCCGCGAGAAGTACGAGAAGGATCCGATCGTGCGCCGCTGGGTTGACATGGCCCGGCGCATCGAAGGCACCAACAAGACCTTCGGGGTGCATGCGGCGGGCGTGGTGATCGCCGCCGAACCGCTCGATGAGCTTGTGCCGTTGCAGCGCAACAACGACGGGCAGGTGATCACCCAGTACTACATGGAGGATGTGGAGGCCATGGGCCTCCTGAAGATGGACTTCCTGGGGCTGAAGAACCTCACGATGATCGAAAAAACCATCGAGCTGGTGCGCAAGCAGATCGGTGAGCGGATTGATCCCGATCGCCTCCCCCCGGAGGATCCGGGCACCTTCGCCCTGCTGGCCCGGGGTGATCTCGAAGGCATCTTCCAGCTGGAATCCAGCGGCATGCGCCAGATCGTGCGCGATCTCAAGCCCTCCTCTCTTGAAGACATCTCATCGATCCTGGCGCTCTACCGGCCAGGCCCCCTGGATGCGGGGCTGATTCCCAAGTTCATCAACCGCAAGCACGGCCGCGAAGCGATCGATTTCGCTTGCCCTGGCCTGGAGCCGATTCTCAAGGAAACCTACGGAATCATGGTCTACCAGGAGCAGATCATGCGCATTGCCCAGGATCTGGCCGGCTATTCCCTTGGTGAGGCCGACCTGCTGCGGCGGGCAATGGGGAAGAAGAAAAAGAGCGAGATGGAGAAACACCAGAGCCTGTTCGTGCAGGGCGCCACCGAACGGGGTGTGGATCAGCGTGTGGCCGAAGGGTTGTTCGAGCAGATGGTGCTGTTCGCCGAATACTGCTTCAACAAGAGCCATTCCACCGCCTATGGCGCCGTCACCTACCAGACCGCCTACCTCAAAGCCCATTACCCGGTGGCCTACATGGCCGCCCTGCTCACGGTGAATGCTGGTGCCACCGACAAGGTGCAGCGCTACATCTCCAACTGCAATGCCATGGGAATCGAAGTGATGCCTCCCGATGTGAATGCCTCCGGCATCGACTTCACCCCCACCGGCGAGCGCATCCTGTTCGGCCTCTCGGCCGTCCGCAACCTGGGCGATGGCGCCATCCGCAGCCTGATCGAGGAACGCGCCAACGGCCCATTCGTGTCCCTGGCCGACCTCTGCGATCGCCTCGCCAGCAACGCCCTCAACCGTCGTGGCCTGGAATCACTGATCCATGGCGGTGCCCTCGACAGCCTGGAGCCCAAGGCCAACCGTGCCCAGCTGATGGCCGATCTGGATCTGATCCTGGATTGGGCCAGCTCCCGTGCCAAGGACCGCGCCAGTGGCCAGGGCAACCTCTTTGATCTGTTCGCGGCGACGGCTCCTGCTGGTGAGGCCCCTGCCGCCATCGCCGACATCAGCACCGCCCCCAGGGCGGCCCCTGTGGCTGATTACCCCCCCAGCGAAAAACTCAGGCTGGAGAAGGAGCTGGTGGGTTTCTACCTCTCCGATCACCCGCTCAAGCAGCTCACCCGCCCCTTGCGTCTGCTCTCACCGATCGGCCTGGCCAGCCTGGAGGAACAGCCCGACAAGGCCCGCGTCAGTGTGGTGGCGATGGTGCCGGAGATCCGTCAGGTCAACACCCGCAAAGGGGACCGCATGGCGGTGCTGCAACTCGAAGACCTCAGCGGCAGCTGCGAAGCGGTGGTCTTTCCCAGGACCTATGCCCGTCTGGCGGACCACCTGATGGTGGATGCCCGTCTGATGATCTGGGCGAGCGTTGATCGGCGCGACGATCGGGTGCAGTTGATCGTCGACGATTGCCGCGCCATCGACGATCTGCAGGTGTTGCTGGTGGAGCTTCCGGCCGAGCAGGCCAACGACATCGCCGTGCAGCATCGTCTCCGGGAGTGCCTCACGCAGCACCGCAATGAGCAGGAGCAGGCCTGCCGGCGGGTGCCGGTGGTGGCGTTGGTGCGGCGTGACCACGAGACCCGCTACGTGCGCCTGGGGCATCAGTTCTGCGTCAACGACGCCAGCGCCGCCATGGGCACGCTGGCCCAGGCGGCCTTCACGGCCCGGCTCAGTTCCCCCATGGCCCACTGAGCTCCTGGCTCAGGAGCGGCCGTTTGAGCGCAGGCGCGAGAGGTTCAGGCTGATCTGCTCAAAGCCCAGCAGACTGCCGGGGGCCTCCTCCCAGCTGGCGGAGAAGACGCCGTAGCTCAGCCCCACCAGGCCGAGCAGGAACAGGGCCCCCGAGCTCACCAGGGTGACGCCCGTGGGGATGTCGAGCCGTCCCTGGCTGACCAGCAGGTAACTGCCCACGAACACGCCCATGCCCATGAACGTGGGCAGGCCGGTGGCCAGGGCGATGCGGCGTGCCATGCGATTGGCCACGGACTGGGGGATGCCCTGGGGAGCTGGGGCTTTCTCTTTCCGGGCGGACGCCACTGCGGGGGATCGGGACGTCGAGGCACGGCTGGCCTTGGTGCCGATGGGGTCACCGCCTGTGCCGCCCTGAGCGCTCCGCTGGCGTCCCATGGGCGACCTCAGCCCCGGATGCCGAGGGTTTTGATCAGGTTGCCGTAGCGGGTCTCGCTGATGGAGCGCAGGTAGGAGAGCAGACGCTTGCGGCGGCCGATCAGCTTGAGCAGCCCCTGGCGCGAGGAGAAATCGTGCTTGTTCTGCTGCAGGTGCCCGGTGAGCTGGGTGATGCGCTCGCTCAGCATGGCCACCTGCACTTCCGCGGAACCGGTGTCGGTGCCGTGGGTCTGGTGGGTGTTGATGAGTTCCTGCTTTTTGGTGGTGTCGAGCGGCATGCGCGGCGTCTGGCCCTGACGGAGCAAACCAACAACTTACCGCCCCATGGGCCCCCCATCAGGCCGCTGGCCTTGAGAGCCAGCGCAGGGATTCCCGCAACCAGACATCGGCGCCGGCGCTGGCCTCGAGGCCTGCACCGCCCACGGCTCTCAGGGCCCGGTTGATCTCCAGGGCTTCGTAGCCCAGGGCGCTGAGGGTGAGCTGCACCTCGTCACGGGTGGGGCCCTGCGGGGCGGGCCCTTCGAGATCCGCCTCAGGTCTGGTGCCACGATCAAGCGCCCGCCCCTGGGCTGTCTCCAACTGCGGGGATTCCTCGCCAAAGCGTTCCTCCAGCCGGCCCCGCAGCTCCACCGACAGGCGTTCGGCGGTGCGCTTGCCCACCCCGGGGGCCGAGCTGAGCAGGCGCAGGTCGGCCTGCACGATCGCTCGCACCAGTTCACGGGGTTCGAGGCAGCCCAGGAGTCCCACCGCCATCTGCGGCCCCACGCCGCTCACGGCCACCAGTTCGCGGAACAGATCCCTCTCGCTGCGGGCGGCGAAGCCGTACAGGGTCCAGGCGTCCTCCCGGATCAGTTGGTGCGTGGCCAGGGCGAGCTCAGCGCCGGCGGCCGGCAACGCCGTCCAGTGGCGGCTGGTGATCTGCACCTCGTAGCCCACCCCATGGCAGAGCAGCAGCAGACCGTGGCGGCTGCCCTGTTGCCAGCGATCGGCGAGTTGCCCTTGCAGCCAGCCGATCATGGGGAGACCCGAGAAGGCCCCCATGCTGCCCGGTCTGACAACCCTGGCCCGTCTGCGCACGATCCTGCTCGCCCTGGGACTGAGCACCTTGCTGGCCCTTGGCGGCTGTGATCGCCTCGCCCAGCCCCCCCACCGCGTGCTGCTCCAGGCCCTTGGGCTGCAGATTGCCCTGACCCAGCGCTCGATTGCCGAGGCACTCGCCCTTGATCCCACCGGCTTGCCGGAGGTGAGCCGGGTGCGCGTGGAGCAGCAGCAGGCCCTGACCATCGGCGACCAGCGCGGTCTGCGCCTGGAGGGTCGCTTCGACTGGCGTCTGGCCGGTGATCCGATCCGTGTCGACAGCCCCTTCGAGCTCTTCCTGGAGCGGGGCGCCAAGGGCCAGAGCTGGCGTCTGGTCCGCCCCGATGGCACCAGCGACGGCGTCAGCCAGAACTGGTTGACCTATCCGCTGCCCCTGCCGGGGGAACGCCCAGGCTGAGGAGTGTGGCCGAGAGCACCAGGGCGGCTCCCAGCACGGTCCAGCCGCTGAGGCGCTCGGCGAAGAACAGCCAGCCCCAGAGGGCCGCAAAGATCACCTGGGCATAGCTCATCGCTGTTGCCCGCGCCGCCGGCAGGGCCATCAGGCCCTTGGTGAGCCCGATCTGTCCCAGTTGGGTGAACAGCCCCACCCCCACCAGCCAGAGCAGCTCCGTGGCCGTGGGCCACACCGGCTGGAGCGCCACCAACGGCAGGGTGAGCGGGATCGCCACCAGGGGGAAATAGAACACGATCACCAAGGGGTGCTCGCTGCGCCCGAGGGCACGCACGCTCACGTAGGCCAGGGCCGTGAGCACCGCACCAGCCACCCCCAGCAGCAGCGGCAGCAGCGGCAGGGTGCTGGGCTGGCCGGTGAGCCAGCTGGGCTGGGCCACCACCAGCACCCCCAACCAGCCCAGGGCCATGGCCAGTAGCAGTTGTGGGGCCAGCTGCTCCCGCAGGGCGGCCCAGGCCAGCAGGGCCGTGAAGGTGGGGTAGAGGTACTGGAGCACCGTGGCCGAGGCCAACGGGAGCTGGGTGAGGGCGCCGTAGACGCAACCCAGGGCCGCCGTGCCGATCACGCCCCGCAGGATCAGCATCCCCTTGCGCTTGCCCCAGATCGGCAGGTTGCGGCGGCGCAGCAGCCACCAGCTCAGCCCCACGCTGACCAGGGCCCGGGCCAGCACCACCTCCGCCACGCTCAGGCGGCTGCCCACCGCCTTGACGCAGACCCCCATCAGGCTGAAGGCCAGGGCACTGGAGAGCATCCAGAGCAGGGCCTGTCCCTCACCTCCCCACTTCTGGTGTCCTGGGGCAGAATGGTCCTCACCCTCACTCCACCGGTGGTGTGCCGGATCCACCGCCTTGAGCCTGCCGCGCCTCCACCCCCGCACGATCGATGCCGTCAAGGAGCGTGCTGACATCGTCGATGTGGTGGGTGAGCACGTGGTGCTCAAGAAGAAGGGGCGCGAGTTCGTGGGGATCTGCCCCTTCCACGACGACACTTCACCGTCGATGACCGTGTCACCGGCCAAGCAGTTCTACTACTGCTTCTCCTGTGGTGCCGGCGGCAACGCGATCAAGTTCCTGATGGAGCTGCAGCGCCACAGCTTCAGCGATGTGGTGCTGGAGCTGGCGCGCAAGTACCAGCTGCCGGTGGAAACCCTCGATGGCCCCCAGCAGGAGCGCCTGCGCAAGCAGCTCTCGCGCCAGGAGCAGCTGCACCGGGTGCTGGGCCTGGCCAGCGGCTGGTTCCGCGCCCAGCTGCGCAGCCCGGAGGGGGCCTCCGCCCTGGCCTACCTCAAGGAGCAGCGGGGCCTGAGCGAAACCACCCTGGAGGCCTTCGAGCTGGGCTACGCCCCCGAACGCTGGGATGGGCTGCTGAATCACCTGCAGCAGGTGGAGGGGTTCGCCCCTGAGTTGCTGGAGGCCGCCGGGCTGGTGGTGCCGCGAAAAGGCCAGTCGGGCGAGAACGGCCGTGGCTTCTACGACCGCTTCCGCCACCGGGTGATGGTGCCGATCCGCGACCGTCAGGGCCGGGTGATCGGTTTCGGTGGCCGCAGCCTCGATGGGGGCGAGCCGAAGTATCTCAATTCCCCGGAGACGGAGGTCTTCGAGAAGGGCAAACACCTGTTCGGTCTTGATCGGGCCAGCGCCGCGATCCGCAAGGACGACCAGGCTGTGGTGGTGGAGGGTTATTTCGATGTGATCGCCCTGCACGCGGCCGGGATCACCAATGCGGTGGCGTCGTTGGGCACGGCCCTCAGCAGCCAGCAGATCACCCAGCTCTGCCGCTGCTGCGACAGCCGCCGTCTGGTGCTCAATTTCGACACCGACGGGGCGGGGGTGCGGGCGGCCCAGCGGGCGATCGGCGAGGTGGAGCAGCTGGCCCTGCAGGGTCAGGTGGAGCTGCGGGTACTCCAACTCCCCGCCGGCAAGGACCCCGATGAGTTCCTCAAGGACCACGGAGCCGGGGAGTATCGCGCCCTGCTGGAGCAGGCGCCCCAGTGGCTCGACTGGCAGATCGAGCAGGCCCTTGAGGGCAAGGACCTGGCCAAGGCCGAACAGTTCCAGCAGGCGGTGCAGGCCCTGGTGGCGCTGCTGGGCAAGCTGCCCCAGAGCGCCCTCCGCAGCCACTACCTCCAGAAAGTGGCCGAACGCCTCTCCGGCGGCCAGGCCCGCGTCGCCCGCCAGCTCGAAGACGACCTGCGCCTGCAGGTGAAGGGCCAGCGCTGGCATGGCCGCGCCGCCCGCTGGGAGCAGCCCGGCGAGATCGGCCAACGGGAGCGGGCCGAGGCGGAACTGCTGCGCCTCTATCTCCACTGCGGTCCTTACCGCGGCGCGATCCGCCGCGAGCTGCGCCAGCGGGAACTCGATGAGTTCGCCCTGCAACACCACCGCCTGCTCTGGGCCACCCTCAGCGAAATCGAGGAAGACAACCTCGGCGCCGGCCGGCTGGAGGCGGTGAACCGCGGAACCGATCCCGGCACCGACCTGGCGGATCTGGATCTGCCCCAGCTTCTGGCCGACCGGCTGCTGGTGGAGGAGAGCGCCCTGCTCAACCGGCTCACCCCGCTGCTGGAGCCCAGTGAGCTCCAGCTCATGGGGCTGGCCCAACCGCTGCTGCAACTGCGCGGCACCACGGCGGCCCTGGAGCGCCAGCGCAGCCTCAAGCGTTGCCGTCACCTGCTCGATGCCTGGCGCTCCCAGCGGCTTCAGACGCTCGAGCAGTGCATCGCCCAGCTGCTGCAGCAGGAAGACCAGGAGCGCGGCGAGCCCGCTGCTCCCGAGCCACCGATCGCAGCGGCCCTCCGCCCCGTGGGCCTCGACATGGAATCCCGGATCGCCGCAATGTTCGCCGAGCTCAACGGCGATGCCCTGCGCTTTCAGGAGCTGTACTACAACGAGCGCAAGCACATCGGCCACCTCGACCAGCAACGCTGCGCCGGGCTGGAGGAAGTGCTGGGCCAGGCGAGCTGAACGCCGCAGCCGCCGCGCCGATGCGTGAGACTGGCTTGGGTCCGACGCCCCCCGGCGCCGGTTCTGTTGACGATCCCAGGAGTGATGAGCGAGTTTTCCCCTGACGCCCCTGGTCCTTCGTCCCCGCCGTCACCCCTGGCTCCCGCCGCTGAGCCCGAGCTGCGTGGCTATGTGTTCACCACCTACACCCAGCTGCTGGAGCGCCTGCCACCCCCCGATGACCACCCCCCCGAGGGGAGCCATGTGCACTGGACCCTCGGCACCAGCTTCGGCTGGCTGAGGATCTACGACCGGAACGCCGAGTCGTTGCCCCGGGGCCGGTATCTGTGGCATGTGGCGGCAGCCCACACCCAGGCCACCGGTTTCGTCACCGCCCTGGTGGGGGAGCACTTCACACCGTTGATGGGGACCCATGGGAGCTGATCAGCTGTGGCGCCGCAGCTGGTACCCGGTGGCGTTCTCGAAGGATCTGGAGCCCGATCGCCCCACGGCCTTCACCCTGCTGGGCGATGACCTGGTGCTCTGGTTCGATCGCCAGGCGAGCCCGGAGGCCCCCGCCGGTCAGTGGCGTGCCTTCGCCGATGTCTGTCCCCATCGGCTGGTGCCCCTGTCCCAGGGACGCCTCAATGACCGCGGCGAGCTGGAGTGCCCCTACCACGGCTGGAGTTTCAACGGTCAGGGCCACTGCACCGCCATTCCCCAGGCCGACCCCGGCATCAGCCTCGACACCCCCCGCAGCCGCTGCCGCCCCTACGCCACCGCCCTTGGCCAGGGGCTGCTGTTCGTCTTCGCCGGCGATCCCGCCGAGGCCGCCAGCGTTCCACTGCCGCTGTTGCCCTGGCTTGAGGAGGACCCGGGCAGCTGGACCGTTCAGGACTCCTTCCGCGATCTCCCCTACGACGCCCTGACGCTGCTAGAGAACGTGCTGGACGTCAGCCATGTGCCCTTCACCCACCACGCCACCGTCGGCAAGCGTGAATCGGCGGGGCCGGTGGCCCTGGAGCTCACCTCCAGCGGGCCCGAGGGGTTCACCGGGGTCTGGCCGGAGGGCCCACGCCAGGGCAGCCTTGGCAGCCAGAGCACCGTGTTCACCGGCCCCTGCCTGATGGTCCATGACCTCCAGGGCAAGGGAGCGCTCCGCTTTCAGACGGTCGTGTACGCCACGCCGATCCGGCGCGGGCAGTGCCGCCTGCTCGTGCGTCTGCCCTTCCGTTTCGGCTCCCCCTGGCCGGGGCGGCTGATCAACCTGCGCCCCGAGTGGTTGCAGCATCTGGCGAACCACGTGGTGCTCGAAGACGACCAGTTGTTCCTGCACGCCCAGGAGCGTGTGCTGGAGGAACGCGGCGGCGGCAAGGCGTTGGTGCGCGCCTGCCATCTGGCCACCCGCGCGGACACCTACGTGCGTGCCCTGCATGACTGGGTGAGCGCTGTGGGCGGCGGGCCCTTCGGGGAGGCGCCCCTGCCGGAGCGCCTGGGCCAGACGCCCCTGCTGGAGCGCTACGAGAGCCACACGCGTCACTGCCGCAGCTGCCGCGGCGCCGACCGTCGCCTGGCCCAGTTACGTCCGATCGCGGCGGTCATCGGCCTGCTGGCCCTGCTGGGAGCCGCCTGGTGGGGGCCCGGCTCGGCGGCCCTGGCCTCCTTGGCTGTGGCCCTGGTGGCTGGCCTGATCTGGCTCCAGGCCGGCCGTTGGCGCCAGCAGCTGCGCGCCGGGCATCCCTTGCCCCCGCGCAACCGCTGATTCAGGCCCACACTTGTTTCAGGCCCAGACTTTTTCAGGCCCAGACCACCGGCACGTGCTCCAGGCGGGTGGTGGCGGCAGCGGAAAGCCGCTCCCGCTTCATCGCCCAGAGCGGATCGAGGCCGCAGGCGGCCCATTGCACCGTGCCCCGGCCGTGGCGGCCGTTGAGCCGGTCCACCGTCTCCATCAGCGCGGCCCGGCGGGCCTGCTGCTCCGGGCTCTGGCTCACCAGCAGGTGCTGCTGCAGCAGCTCCTCCCCCTGCAGCTCCTGCAGCAGCACCCCTGCTTTTTGGAAACGTTTGCGGGGCCGGTAGAGGCGCCCCACCAGGGGCAGAGCGGCCGCCAGCAGCACGGCGGTGTCCTGGCTGGCCAGGGACAGGCGCACGCTGGCGGCCTGGCTGTAGAAGCCGTCGGCGAAGGGGCTGGTGCGGGCGAACACCGTGAGCGCCCCGGCCAACTGGCGCTGGCGCCGCAGTTTTTCGGCCGCCCGCACCACGTAGGTGGCCACCGCCTGGCGCAGGTCCTCCAGATCCTCCACGGGTCGGCTGAAGCTGCGGCTCACGCAGGTTTCCTGCTTGGCGGGCACGCCCTGCTGCAGCGGCAGGCAGGCCACCCCCCGCAGCTCCAGCTGCAGCCGCACCCCCACCACACCGCAGCGGGCGCGCAGTTCACCGCTGGGCATGTCCCGCAGCTGGCGGGCGTTGGCGATCCCCCGCAGGCGGCACCAGCGCGAGAGCTTGCGGCCGATGCCCCAGACGTCCTCGATCGCCACCCGCTCCAGCCAATCCTCCAGTCCCCCCGAGCCCAGAGCGGCGCCGAGGTCGAGCACGCCGGCCTGGGCGGGGTTGCTTTTGGCCAGGCGGTTGGCGGCCTTGGCCAGCACCTTGGTGGGGGCCAGGCCGATGGCGATCGGCAGGCCCAGGTCCTGGCGGATGCGGGTGCGCAGCTCCCGGGCCCAGGGACCCAGGTCACCGCCGGCGGGGCGGTGCAGCCGGGCGAAGGCCTCGTCGATCGAATACACCTCCAGCTCCTCACTGGCCGCCTCCAGCAGCGACATCAGCCGCTGGCTCATGTCGCCGTAGAGGGCGTAGTTGGAGCTGCGCACCGCCACCCCGTGGCGCTCCAGCACGGGCCGGAGCTTGAAGTAGGGCAGGCCCATGGCGATCCCCAGCCGCCGGGCCTCGGCGCTGCGGGAGACCACCATGCCGTCGTTGTTGGAGAGCACCACCAGCGGCCGCCCCAGCAGGGCCGGATCGAGGGCCTGCTCGCAGGCGGCATAGAAGTTGTTGCCATCGATCAGTGCAATCGCCTGGGCCATCGCGGCGGTGCCTCAGAGCGGGTGGATCACGTGCACGGCCACGCCCCAGATCTGCACGTCACCGCCGTGCTCCAGCTCCAGCTCGATCGGTGGGTAGGCGGGGTGGGCCGCCTCCAGCCGCAGGCGGCCCCGGTGCCAGGCCAGGCGTTTGAGGGTGAAGGCCCCCTCAAAGGCCGCCACCACGATCTGGCCGGGGCGCGGCTCGAGGCTGCGGTCCACGATCAGCAGGTCGCCGTGCTGGATGCCGGCGCCGTTCATCGACTCGCCGCTGACTCGCAGGAAGAAGGTGCTGCTGGGGTGGCGGATCAGCTGCTCGTTGAGGTCGATGCCGCTGTCGATGTAGTCGTCGGCGGGGCTGGGGAAGCCGGCCGCCACCGTTTCGGTGGCCAGGGGAAGGCGCATGGGGGTCCAGCCGCAGGCGCCTCAGGCTAGTACAGATGTATTGACCTTCGTCTTCAGTCCGCTTCGTCGCCCTCCAGCAGCAGTTGCTGGAAGGCCGTGTACAGCTCGGGGTGCTCCGCCGCGGTGCGGGGATCCCGCTGGCCCAGCACGGTGGGTCGGGCGGCCTTGCGGCGGGGAGGTTCGGGGGCAGCAGACGGCGAAGCTGAAGGGCCCTTCCCGGAGGGCTGCGGGCGCAGCATCTCGGCCCCCTGGGCCTGCTGCCGCTGGCCCTGGCGTTTCTGCTCCTCCGCCTGCCGCAGCCGCTCCAGCAGATGGGGCGGCACCGTGCCGTCGGGGCTCACCTGCATCAGCTCGTGGAACAACGCCTCAGGGTCGGTCTCGATCTCCACCCTGTGGCGCCGCTCGCTGGCGGGGACGGCGGGGCCTCCCCCGGGGCCCATGGCCGAGAGTTCCGGCTTGGGAGTCGGCAGCGGCAGCGGCTGGGGCAGGCGCCGGCCCAACTCCTTGAGCCGCTCAAGGCTGCGGGGATCGAAACTCATCTCAGGCGCAGCCGAGGGACTCGCGGGTGGCGCGGCCGGTCACCGGGTTGGTGCCGCTGGCCTGGGCGCAGAGGGTCTTGAGGGCGTCGGCGCGCAGGGGCACGTTGGTGAAATCGGCGCCTTCGATCGTCACGCCCCGGAACTTGGTGTTGAAGGCGAAGGCGTTCTCCAGCACCGCATTGGTGAGATCGCTGCCATCGAAGATGGCTGAATCGAGGGTGGCATCGCGCAGGTCGGCGCCACGGAAGCTGGTGTCCTGGAGCTTGGCCCCGAACAGGCTGGCGCCGCGCAGATCGGAGCCTGTGAAGTCGGCGTCGCGCAGGTTGGTGAGGTTGAAGGTCACCTCGCGCAGGTCGGTGTGGGAAAAATCCTGGCCGATCAGCACCTGCTTGGCGTAGTCCATGGCGGCGAAGGCCGGTGCGCTCAGGCCCGGTGACAGCCAGAGCAGAGCGGCGAGCAGTGAGGCCAGCAGAACGGCCATGGCGCCCAAGGCAGCTACCTGAACCTTAGTCACGGCCGGTGGGGGGAACCCTGGGAGCAGCGGCCGAGCTGGCATGGGAGGCAACAGTCGACAACGCGCGGGCACCTGGGCCGAAGACTGGGTGCTGGGGCTGTTGGAGGCCACGGGCTGGAGTCTGGTGAGCCGCAACTGGCGCTGCCGCTGGGGCGAGCTGGATCTGCTGCTGGCCAAGCCCGGCCGCCTGCTGCTGGTGGAGGTCAAGGGGCGTGCGCGCGCCGGGCCCGATGGCTGGGGCGCGGCGGCAATTGGGCGTGAGAAGCGCAGACGATTGGCCAGGGCCTGGCTCAGCTGGGCGGTGGAGCATCCCGAGTGGCGTGACGCAACGCTGGAATGGGTGGCGGCCCTGGTGCCCCTGCCACCGGCGGTGGGGCCGGTGCGCTGGTTCCGCCTGGAGTGAACGGGGCGTCTTCAGGGCGGAGAGGGGACCGGTGCACCAGGCGGGGGCACCGGAGCGGCGGTGAACTCCACCGTGCAGCGGTAACGGGAGTTGTCCATGCCGACGGAGATCTCCTGGCAGCGGGTGGTGGTGACCGTGGCACCGGCCGGAACCTGCTGCATCGCCCGCTGGGTGGCATTGGTGCGGTCCCAGACTGAATCGGCGGTCACGCTGCCGGCCAGGGCCGGTGCCCCCAGGCCACTGAGCAGGGCTCCCAGCAGCGGCAACAACCAACGGGTCCTGCGAACCATGGGACAGCAGTGGAGGCCTTTCCCCTGTCTAGCCATGCTGGGGGTCAATCTGGAGCCATGGGCATTGGTCTCGATGACCTTCGCGGACCACCGGGCACGCAAACGCTTCGGCCAGCACTGGTTGAAGGATGAGGCGGTGCTGGATCGGATCGTGACCGCCGCCGAGCTGGTGCCGGGCGACCGGGTGCTGGAGGTGGGTCCCGGTCGAGGCGCCCTGACCGCGCGGCTGCTGGCCTCGCCGGCGGCCGTGGTGCGGGCCGTTGAGCTGGACCGCGATCTGGTGGGAGGGCTGCGAGAGGCCTTCGGGGCGGATCCGCGCTTCGAACTCAGCGAGGGTGACGTGCTGGCCCTGCCCCTGCCGGAGGCCGACAAGGTGGTGGCGAACATCCCTTACAACATCACCGGCCCGCTCCTGGAACGGTTGGTGGGGCGGCTGGATCGGCCCGTGGAACGCCCCTACCGGCGGCTGGTGCTGCTGGTGCAGCAGGAGGTGGGCGAGCGCATCCGGGCCAGGGCCGGCAGCAGCAGCTTCAGTGCCCTGAGCGTGCGGATGCAGCTTCTGGCCCGCTGCAGCTCCGTCTGCCCGGTGCCGCCCCGCTGCTTTCAGCCGCCACCGAAGGTGATGTCGGAGGTGATTGCCCTGGAACCGCTGGCCCCCGAGCAAAGGCTGGAGCCGGAACTGGCCGCGCAGGTGGAGCAGCTGCTGCGGCGCTGCTTCGCCGCCCGGCGCAAGATGCTGCGCAACACCCTGGCCGGCCTGCTGCCGAACGATCGGCTGGAGACGGTCACCGCGGCGGCGGGCATCGACCTGCGCCAGCGGCCACAGGAATTGGCGCCGGAGCGCTGGGTGGCCCTGGCGGCCGGTTTGAATCAGGCCAGCCCCACCGCCCCCGCCGCCATCGCCGGCCCCACCGCATCCCATGGCTGACCTGAGCATCCTGGCTCCGGCCAAGATCAACCTGCACCTGGAGGTGCTGGGCCTGCGCCCCGATCACTTCCACGAGCTGGCGATGGTGATGCAGACCATCGACCTGGCCGACACCCTGGAGCTCTCCCGCCGCGGAGACAGCCAGATTCGGCTGCACTGCGACCGGGGCGATCTGCCCACCGACGGCAGCAACCTGATCGTGAAGGCGGCCGAAGCCCTGCGCCGGCACTGCGGACGAACAGACCTGGGGGCCGACCTGAAGCTCAGCAAACGCATTCCGATCGGTGCCGGTCTGGCGGGGGGCTCCAGTGATGGGGCCGCCGCCCTGCGGGGCCTGGCTCAGCTCTGGAACCTGAACCTGAACCCCGCGGAGTTGCAGGCCTTGGCGGCCGAGCTGGGCTCGGATGTGCCCTTCTGCCTGGATGGCGGCAGCCAGTTCTGCTTCGGGCGCGGCGAGTGGCTCGAACCGATGGCGCTGGAAACGCCCCCAGCCCTGGGGGTGCTGTTGATCAAGGACCCGTCCGCCAGCGTCTCCACCCCCTGGGCCTACGGCCGCTGCAGGGAGCTGCGCGGGGATTTCTATTTGGAGAAGGAGGCGGATTTCGAGCAGCGCCGGTCGATGTTGCGAACGGGGCCCCTCCAGGCTGCCCTGCGCGGTGAGCGCCCATGGCCGCCCCTGCGCAACGACCTGCAATCGGTGGTGGAGCCCGAGCAGGCCAGCGTGCGGGATGGGCTGGCCCTGCTGCGGCGGGCCGAGGGGTCGATCGCGGTGGCGATGAGCGGATCGGGTCCCAGCCTGTTTGCCCTCTTCCCCAGCCTGGAGGCGGCCGAGCTGGCGCGCGAATCACTGGGCGAGGCCCTGGAGCAGGGAGGCTTCGAGTCCTGGTGTTGTGGGTTCACCGGGGCGAAAGGCGACGCGTTCTCGGCCGGAAGCTCAGCCACAATCGTTCCATGATTTCGGACTTCCCAGACGACAACCCCAACGACGACGCGGCCCGGGCGTTGAGCCCCTTGGCCCCTGGCGGCGCCACGAATCAGGGCCACTCCGTCGACTCCGCAGAGGCCCGCCCCCGGAAGGGGCCGCTGAGCTTTCTCTCCGGTTCACTCACCAGCCTTGGGCTGGCCTGGGTCAGCCTGGGCATCAGCCGGCGCGTGCTGGACTACTACGCCGAGCATCCGCCTGCCTACAAGGCTCCGATCGCCCAGAGCATCGGCACCGCCGTCAAGACGATGGTGGTGGGCACCAGCTTCCTGGCCACCTTCAGCTTCGCCTTTGTGGGCCTCGGGCTGTTTCTGGTCTTCCTGCGCAGCTTGCGGCCCGCCGCCGCCACGGGGTCCGGCGGCGAAGCCGACTGAGATAAGTTGGCGGCACCTCTGGCCTGGCCAGAACAGCCCCGGCCCTGGCCGGACGATTCTTCACCGTGGCCGAGACCCTGCTCTTCAACGCCCTGCGGGACGCCATCGACGAGGAAATGGCCCGCGACCCCTACGTCTGCGTCTTCGGCGAAGACGTGGGCCAGTACGGCGGCTCCTACAAAGTCACGAAAGACCTCTATGAGAAGTACGGCGAACTGCGGGTGCTGGACACCCCGATCGCTGAGAACAGTTTCACCGGCATGGCCGTCGGTGCCGCAATGACCGGCCTGCGCCCGATCGTGGAGGGCATGAACATGGGTTTCCTGCTGCTGGCCTTCAACCAGATCTCCAACAACATGGGGATGCTGCGCTACACCAGCGGCGGCAACTACACCATTCCCACTGTGGTGCGCGGTCCCGGCGGCGTGGGCCGCCAACTCGGTGCCGAGCACAGCCAGCGCCTGGAGGCCTACTTCCACGCCGTGCCCGGCATCAAGATCGTGGCCGTCAGCACCCCCACCAACGCCAAGGGCCTGATGAAGGCGGCGATTCGCGACAACAACCCGGTGCTGTTCTTCGAGCATGTGCTGCTCTACAACCTCAGCGAGGAACTACCCGAGGGCGACTACGTCTGTGCCCTCGACCAGGCCGATCTGGTGCGGGAAGGCAAGGACGTGACGATCCTCACCTACTCGCGCATGCGTCACCACTGCCTGAAGGCCGTCGAGCAGCTGGAGGCCGAAGGCATCGATGTGGAGCTGATCGACCTGATCAGCCTCAAGCCCTTCGACATGGAGACGATCAGTAAGTCGATCCGCAAGACCCACAAGGTGATCGTCGTTGAGGAGTGCATGAAGACCGGTGGCATCGGCGCCGAGCTGATCGCCCTGATCACCGAGCACTGCTTCGACGACCTCGATGCCCGCCCGATTCGCCTCTCCAGCCAGGACATCCCCACCCCCTACAACGGCAACCTGGAAAACCTGACGATCATTCAGCCCCATCAGATCGTCGAGACCGCGCGCCAGCTCAAGGCAGGGCGGATCTGAGATGGCACGACAACAGGGATGGCTGGCCCTGATCCTGGCCCTGGCCATCAGCGCCGGAGCCCTGCTGGCCGCCTACCCGCTTCAACTCGGTCTTGATCTGCGGGGTGGCAGCCAGCTCACCCTCGAGGTGATGCCGGCCGGTGCGATCACCAAGGTCACCGCTGAGCAACGCGATGCCGTCAAGGAGGTGCTGGAGCGCCGGATCAATGGCCTCGGGGTGGCCGAATCCACCCTGCAGACCGTGGGCGACAACCAGCTGGTGCTGCAGCTCCCCGGCGAGCAGGACCCCAGCCGGGCTGCCAAGGTGCTCGGCACCACGGCCCTGCTCGAGTTTCGGGCCCAGAAACCCGGCACCGAGCAGGAGATGCAGGGGTTGCTGAAGCTCAAGCGGCAGGTCCAGGCGGTGCTGGCCCTGGTCAAGGGCCGCAGGAGCGAAACCAAATCTGATCCGAATGGTGCACCGGCCCCGCCGCCCACCACCCGGCTCTCGGCCGATGAACGGGCGAAGGCCCTCAGCGGACTGGGCTTGAAGCTTCCCGAGGGCAGCAGCGAAGCCGACCAGCTCGAAGCGCTGCTGACGGAGGTCAACCGGCGGATCATCGGCCTCTACGAGCCCCCTCTGCTCACCGGCAAGGATCTGGTCACCGCCGGCCGCCAGCAGCAGCAGACGGGTCAGGGCTGGGATGTGACCCTCTCCTTCAACCAGGAGGGGGGGCGCAAGTTCGCTGAACTGACCAAATCGATCGCCGGCAAGGGCCGGCTGCTGGGGATCGTGCTCGACGGCCGCTCGATCAGCGAAGCCAGCGTCGGTCAGGAATTCGCCGTGGCGGGCATCAGCGGCGGCTCCGCCAGCATCACCGGCAACTTCACCGCCGAGGAGGCCCGGGATCTCGAGGTGCAGCTGCGGGGGGGCTCCCTGCCGCTGCCCGTGAAGATCATCGAGGTGCGCACCGTGGGCCCGTCGCTGGGGGCCGAGAACATCCGCTCCAGCCTGCTGGCCGGCCTTTCGGGCCTGGCCCTGGTGGCGGTGTTCATGGTGGTGGTCTATCGCCTCCCAGGTGGCGTCGCCGTCATCGCCCTGAGCCTCTATGCCCTGTTCAACCTGGCGATCTACGCCCTGATTCCCGTCACCCTCTCGCTGCCCGGCATCGCCGGGTTCATCCTCAGCGTCGGCATGGCGGTGGATGCCAACGTGCTGATCTTCGAGCGGGTGAAGGAGGAACTGCGGGCGGGCAACACCTTGATCCGCTCGATCGACACGGGCTTCTCCCTGGCCTTTTCCTCGATCCTCGATGGCCACGTCACCACGCTGATCAGCTGCGTGGCCCTGTTCGCCCTCGGCACCGGCCTGGTCAAGGGCTTTGCCGTCACCCTCGGCATCGGCGTGTTGCTCAGCCTGTTCACCGCCCTCAGTTGCACGCGCACCCTGCTGCGGCTGCTGATGAGCTATCCGGCCCTGCGCCGCCTGCCCTACTTCATCCCCGCCCGTCAGCTCCCTGGAGGAGCGGCCTGATCCATGGTTCTTCCCACCTCGACCCGACTCCCCTCCACCCCGATCCACCCCCGCTTCCGCATCAACCGCCACCGGGTGTTGTGCTGGTGGATCTCCGGCCTGGCCTGCATGCTGAGCGTGGTCGGCATGGGGCTCTGCTGGATCAATCCATCGATTGGCGCACCCCTCAAGCCCGGCCTTGATTTCACCGGCGGTACCCAGATCCAGCTGGAGCGGCGCTGCGGTTCCGACTGCGGCAGTCTTCAGGCGAGCCAGCTGCGCTCCGCCCTCGAAGCGATCAAGTTGCCCGGCGGGGAGAAGGGAGACATCCCCAACCTGAGTGGGGCTTCGGTGCAGCTGCTCGACAAGGGGCAGACGGTCCTGCTGCGGCTCAGCGCCCTTTCGCCCGATCAGACCAACGCCGTGATCGAGGGGCTCAAGCCAAGTCTTGGACCCTTGTCCAGCAAGGGAACCCAGGTGGACACCATCGGCCCCACCCTTGGCTCGCAGCTGCTCGGCAGCAGCATCACCTCGCTGCTGGTGAGCTTTCTGTTCATCGCCCTCTACATCACCTTCCGCTACGACCGTATCTACGCCTTCCTGGCCATGCTCTGTCTGGCCCACGACGTCCTGATCACCTGCGGTCTGTTCGCCTGGCTGGGCCTGATCGGCGGCATTGAAGTTGACACGTTGTTCGCGGTGTCCCTGCTCACGGTGGCGGGTTATTCGGTCACCGACACGGTGGTGGTGTTCGATCGCATCAGAGAAAAACAGGCCGCCCTCGGGGATCTCCCCGTCACCGATCAGGTGGATGACGCCGTGGATGCCACCTTGACCCGTTCGCTCTACACCTCACTGACCACCTCTCTTCCCCTGTTGGGGCTGATCTTCTTCGGTGGCAGCACCCTGTTCTGGTTCGCCCTGGCCCTGGCGGTGGGCATCGGTGTGGGCAGCTGGTCCAGCATCGCTGTGGCACCAACCCTGTTGCCGCTGATCTGGTCAGCACCGAAGCCCAGGCCTGTGGCGGCCCCTTGAGTTTGAAAGGTTTCCGGCTCGTCCCCCTGCTGCTGTTGATCCTGGCCCTGGCGGATCTGCGCAGTGAAGCCGTGCTGCTGCTGCAGCACTTCACCTGGTCATCGATGTCCTTTGCCCTGTTCAGTCACCCCCTGGCGGTGGCCGTGCTGGTGGCGATGCCTTCGCTGTTGCGTCGCTACCGATAGGGCTTTGCGCCGGTCCAGGGATCCATGATTTCTTCCACCAGCACCTGCTGGGCCACCACCTGGAGCACCACCACAAGGGGCAGGGCGAGCAACACGCCGGGGAGTCCCAGCAGGGCCCCAAGGCACAACTGCGACATCAGGGCCACGGTGGGCAGCAGATTCACCGTGCGGCTCAGCAGGATCGGTGTGAGCAGGAAGGCCTCGCCGTTCTGGATCAGCAGGCGCAGCACCAACACCTGCAGCAGCTTGGCAGGGGAGATCAGCAGGGCCACGGCCAGGGGCAGCAAGGTGGCAAAGGTGGGTCCGATGGTGGGCACGAAGGTGAGCAAGCCGCAGACAAGGCCGCTCAACAACGCCAGGGGCACTCCCAGGGCCGCCAACCCGGCCCAGGTGAGCAGGAAGACGGTGATCGCTGAGATCGTCATGCCCGCCAACCAGCCCCCCAGCGCCTGGCGGGCATCGTGGAGCAGATGCCCCATGCGCTCGCGGTAGAAGCTCGGGGTCACCGCGATCAGCATCCGCTGGTGACTGCGGGGATCGAGGGCCAGCAGCAGCGACAGCAGCGCCATTAGCAGCAATTGAATCGTGCTGTTGGCGGCTCCGCCGGCGAGGCCCAGCAGCTGGGCGCCGATGGGTTGGAGGCGATCGAAGGTGGAAAAGGAGTTGAGTTGACTCTCGATGCTCCTGAGTCCGGCGGACTTGCCCACCAGCTCGGAGAGTCGATTGAGCAGCTCCGGCACCAGGCTGGTGAATTCATTGATCTGTTGCAGCAGCTCCGGCAGCAGCAGGGTGGTGATCTGGTAGCCCACCACCACGATCACCGTGACCACGATCGCCAGGGCCGTTGGGCGGTTAAGGGGGAACAGGCGCCGCAGCAGGCTCAAGGGCACATCGAGGGCCACCGCCAGCACCACGGCCCCGAAGAACACCAGCAGCACCCAGCGCAGTTCCCAAAGCAGCAGGCCGACCACCACAACGGCCAGCAGCCCCAGCAACTTGCGCGAACTCATGGGCCCAGCCGTTGCCGCTTCCAGGGATCCAGCAGATCACGGATCACTGCTTCGCGCACGATCACCTGCAGACAGACCGCCATCGGCAGCGCCAGCAACAGGCCCAGGGGGCCGAACAGCACCGTGAACAGAAATTGGGCGCTGAGGGTGAGGCCCGGCAGCAGTTTCAGCTGGGCCTGCATCACCGACGGGGTGATCAAGTAGCTCTCCAGATGCTGCACCACCACGTAGAGCACCAGCACGGCCAGGGCTTTCCAGGGCGAATCCAGCACCGCCACAGCCATCGGGAACACCGTGCTCATGGTGGGCCCCACGTTGGGAATGATGTTGAGCAGCCCGGCCAGCAGGGCATTGGCCACCACCAACTTCACCCCGAGCAGCATCAGGCCGATTCCGGAGAGCAGGGCCACCAGGCAGGAGCTGATCAGCACCCCCACCATCCAACTGCTCAGGGCCGTGCCACAGAGCTCGAGCACCTGCCGGCCCCTGCGCCGGTAGAAGGAGGGCAGCAGCAGGATCGCCACCTCCCGGTAGGCCAGCGGCTGCACGGTGATCATCAAGCTGACGGCCACCACGAACAACAGCCTCACCAGACCGCTGCCGAGGTTGCCCGCCGCCAGACCCAGCAGCCTCAGAACTCCGGTGCCCAGGCCTGAGGCCAGGGCGGCGCCCCCATCACCATTGATGGGCAAGCTTTGTTGCAGCCAGCTCCAGCCGCCGTCGCTGCGGCCGTAGATCATCTGGCTGCCCTGGGCCAGCCAGCCCCGCAGCATCCCAAGCAGGGCCTGGCCCGCTGCGGGCAACTGGCCCAGAAGTTGCGTGAACTGGGCCATGAACGGTGGCAGGACCACCGTGGCCAGGACCAGCGCCAACACCAACAGCAGCAAGAGGCTCAGCGCCAGGGCCAGGGGTCGGCCGATCTGGAGCCGTCTCTGGATCGAACCCACCAACGTGCAGAACGCCATCGCCAGCACCAGGGCCGCGAACAGCAGGACCAGCACATCGCGCAGGCTCCAGAGGAGCGTCCCAGCGGCGATGGTGGCCGTCAGAGCCAGCCAGTCGGCGAACTTCAAACCAGTTCAGCCTTCGACTGGATCGGCATCGGCTTCAGGAACGAGATCGGAATCCGGGGTATCGGAAACCGTGGCATCGGCCGCCGGGGCGTTGGCGGCGTAGCCGAGGCCATGGGTGTCGGCGTAGCTCTCGGCAAAGCGCATGAATCGCTCGAAATCCGCCGTGGACTTCCAGGTGTAGGTGGCTTCGATGGCACTGGCCTTGCCGTTCACGAAACGTGCCTTCACATCTCGTGTCACCAGTTCCCCTTCGCCATCGATCAGGAACATGCCGGTGATGTCACCGATGGCATCAGGCTCCAGGGCCTGGGGCTCTTCGAACACGAACAGGGCCTGGCCGGTGCGGCCATCCCTTGAGCGGGTCAGACGGATGTCGGGCACGACCGGTTCATCGACACCACGGAAAAACTGAATGACAGCCATGGCCCGCGCCCACAAATCACGATCCTAGGCAGCGGTCCTCTACCAGTCCCTCCCGCAGCAGCCGTTCGGCGCAAGCGTCGGCATCGGCGCTGCCCAGATCCAGCCGCCGGGGTCCGCCAGCGGCCAGGCCCTCGGACCGGGACAGCTCACGGTCATAGCAACGGTCGTAATAGTCGAGCATCTGCAGGCAGGCGCCGGTCCAGTCCTGGACGCTCAGGGCCTCGAGGGCGGCGGCCGTGCGCTGGGGCCCCAGGCGCTTGGCGATCCGCAGGGTCGCCTGCTCCAGCCCCGCCTGCTCCTGCTGGCCGTAGTCGGCCACGAGCCGCTGCAGGCGGTTTTTCAGAGGGCGCTCGATCGCCAGCACCGGTGCCTGGCCCATCTGGCGCCAGAGGGCTCCCGGGATGCGGCAACGCCCCACCTGGGCGGATTCGGCCTCCAGCCAGATTTCGCTGGCGCCCCGTTGGCTGTGGAGCTCGGTGGCGAGAAGATTCTCGAAGTGCTCGCTGCTTGGTTGGGGCGGCCTGCCCAGACCACCGAAGCTGCTGCCCCGGTGCTGGGCCAGCCCCTCGAGATCCACCACCGCCACCCCACGCCCGGCCAGGGCGAGCAGCAGTTCGGTCTTGCCGCTGCCGGTGCGCCCCCCGAGCACGCGCAGGGGCCAGCTCTGCTCGAAGCGCTCCAGCACCCAGCGCCGGAAGGCTTTGTAGCCCCCCTCCAGGAGCACCACGGGGAGATCGAGGCTGCCGGCAAGCCACCCCACGCTGGCCGAGCGCATCCCCCCGCGCCAGCACAGGAGCCTCAAGGCGCCGGCATTGGCGCCAGCGCCCTGGGCCAGCAGCCCATCACCGAGCTGCGCCAATCTCGGGCCCACCAGACGCAGGCCCTGGCGCACGGCCTCCTGGCGACCAAGAGCTTTGTAGGTGGTCCCGACCTCAGCCCGCTCCGCATCGCTGAACAGCGGCAGGTTGATGGAGCCGATCAGATGTCCCTGCTCGAATTCCGCCGGACTGCGCACGTCAATCAAGGGTCCGGCTTGGTTGAGAAAGGCCTCCACAGGCAGGCGGTTGACCATCGGGAAGCAGCGCTTCGGACCCAGGCCTGGCCTGGGTTGGCCTGACATAGTGGGCCATGCTGGCGCACCGAGACGCCGGCCCGTCACCATGCTCTCCGGCCCCCCCGTCTCCTCAGCCCTGAGCGCCGAGCAGCTCTTGGATCAGTTTTTGGCTGCTTCGCTGCGCCAGCGTCGCGGCCTGCTGAACCCGCTGATCAGCCGCCGTCAGGAGTGGCGTCCGATGCTGGTGGAGCGGTTGAAGCGCTGTGACCCCGATGGCGATGACTGGGGGCCTGGCGCCCTGATCCAGCTGTTGCTCGAAGATCGCGACGACCTCAGCGAGGCTTTTCTTTCGAGCCATCCAGGCGGTTGGCTGCGGGCCCCCAGCGGGCAGGGCATCGACCACGGGCCGCTGCAGCAAGAGCTCATGGAGCAGAACTTCGAGGCCGCCGACCGTCTCACCAGCGAGGTGCTGCGCCGTCTGGCCGGTTCCGAAGCGGTGCGACGCGGCTACGTGTACTACAGCGAGGTGGAGCCGATCAGCGGCACCGATCTGGTGAGCCTCGATCGTCTCTGGACCGTCTATTCACGGGCTCGCTTCGGATTTTCGGTGCAGGCCCGGCTGCTGCGCGCCCTGGATGGCCGCTGGGAGCGGCTCTGGCCCCGCCTCGGCTGGAAACAGGACGGCGTGTGGACCCGCTACCCCTCCGCTTTCACCTGGACGCTGGAGGCCCCCGAGGGCCACATGCCCTTGATCAATCAGTTACGTGGTGTGCGACTGATGGATGCCCTGCTGGCCCATCCCGCCCTGCGGGAGCGCGCCGAGGGTTAGGGTCAAAGAGGATCGATCAGGCGGAATGGCATTGCGCTGGGCCGACTTCATCACCCCGTCGACCCTGCGGTTGGCCCCCCTAGTGGAGCTGCTGCTGGAGCCGATCACCATGACAGGCGAGCTGGAGCGCCTTCAGCTTGGGCTGCAGGAGGCCCTGGTCAACGCCGTTCGCCATGGCAACGGCTGCGATCCGGGCAAATGCCTGCGCATCCGCCGCATCGTCAGCCCGCGCTGGTACGTCTGGCAGATCCAGGACGAAGGTTGCGGGGTGCCGGCCGATGCCCGCTCGATCGGACTCCCAGAACGGATGGATGCGGCCGGCGGGCGCGGCTTCTTTCTGATTCAGCACTGTTTCGATGACGTGCGCTGGAGTCGGCGGGGCAACCGTCTGCAGGTGGCGGCCCGGCGTTCGCCGTCGATGGCCACCCGGCTCATCGACCGTGCTGCGGGCAGCCGGGATCCTTCCGTTCCCGTCTGAGCCAGCCCAGGGAATGCTCCGCCAGTTCGATGGCGTTGCGGCGTGCCTGCTCCCGGTTGTCGCCGCCGCCGCGCCCGGCGCTCAGTAACTGCACAAGGGCGGCGGCCAGTTGCTCGGCGCCCCGACGGTCCGCCTGGCTTTTGAGGGCATGCCAGTCCCGCTCCTGAATCGTCAACAGACGGTGGAGCTGAATCGCCGCCTCCGCGCTCCCCTCCGGCCAGCCGTGGCTGTTCACCACGGTCACGCCCATCGGCTGGTCGATCGATTCGGACACTGGACGATGGGGGCAGCCTCGGTCCATCCTGGCTCCATGGCCCGCCCTTCGCGCACCCCCTATCCCACTGGCCGCTGGTTGCATGCGCTCAGCGTGCTGCTGGGTCAGGTGAGCCGCGCCGATCGGCTCAGCACAGGCGAGAACGGCTCCAGCAGCAGGCGCCTGCGCCAGCGCCTGTCCACCGCCCAACGGTTGTTGGATCCCCTGCCAGCGGCCCTGCGCGCGAGTGATTGGAGCGAGAACGTGCTCTGGACGGCCCTGCGCTGGGGTGGCGGCGGGCTGTTGCTGGCCTTCTTCCTGCACCGCTGAGGGCCGTGGAGAAGAGCCCTATTGGCTTCAGGCGGCTGCCTTGCGGGCACTCCAGACCCTGGTCATGAAATGACTTTCGCCGGCCACCCCTTCGAAACCGCTGTCGCGCAGGTGCGCCTCGATGTCGTCGGCGATGTAGTCGCGGTAGTAGGGCTCGTGGAACATCCGCCGGAAGTTCTCCATCACGGGCATGAACTGGGGTGAATCGGCGATCTGCACAGAGTCGGCCAGCACCAGTACTCCGCCGGGCTCCAGCACCCTGAAGCACTCCTGGAGCACGTTCCGTCGCGCCTCCCTGGGGAGCTCATGGAAGAGGAACACACAGGTCACCGCCTGCATGGTTCCGTCGGCGAAGGGCATCGCCTCGGCATTGGCCTGCACCAGCTGGGGAAGTTCGCGGCTTTGCTGGCTCAGCCAGCGGTTCGCCTGGCGCAGGTAGGAGGCCGAGAGATCGAGGCCCACCAGCTGGGCCTCAGGCAGTGCCCCGCGGATCTGCCGCAAGGTGCGGCCGGTGCCGGTGGCCACGTCCAGAACCCGCAGCTGCCTGCTGGAGCGTTCGGCGAAGGTCCGCAGTCCGCGCACCAGGGGCTGAAGCACCCGCCGACGCATCGCATCGGCGCTGCCGTTGAACAGCAGCTCCACCTGCAGGTCGTAGAGGGCGGCGGAGTGATCGCTCAGGTAACCGTCGGTCTGGTGATGAAAGTTCTGCAGGTAGTAGCCCGGATAGTCCTCAGGACGCACATCGGCGGGCAGATCCCTCACCTTGCGCTGGCTGCGCCGGTTCCAGATCAGTGGCATGTCAAGCCACACCAGCGGGTAACGGGTGGCCCAGTCAAGCCAGGGGGCGTCGAACAGCAGGGAGGCCGGGTAGAGCCCCTGCTCCGCCTCTTCCCAGTCGAGCGCCAGGAGCCGCTCCATCGAAACGCGCAGGGATTGCAGTGCCTCGCTCGGAACCGGAACGGTCTGGGGCACGTTGGCCGGATCGAGCACTCCCATCAAACGAGTGCTCAGCTCCTTATGGGCCAATCCCATCAGGCTCTTGCCCTGCTGCAGGGTCTGGTAAGCCAGCTTGGTGACCAGATCCGGCATGGGAGTTCCCGCGTTGGCACCCATTTCAACCGATCGGGGCCACCGGCGTGGACCTGCAGCCCCTGGGGAGGGGCACCGGTTCGCGGTGAAGATTGACGACCGAGGCCAGAGATCAGTAGTAACAGCTACAAAATTGATCCAGACGGAACGGGTCCCCATGGGCAGCAGTGGTTGGCGGCCAGGCTTGATCCAGGCCGATACCGATGGGCCCGCCTTTGTGGTGGACAGGGAGCATCTGATCTGGGCAAGCCTGCATCAGCGTGACCGCCGCTAAAGCCATGGGGCGTCAGCTCAGCGCTCAGGCGTCGTAGTAGAGGCTGAACTCGTGGGGGTGGGGCCGCTGGCGCAGTTGCTGCACCTCCTCATACTTGAGGGCGATCCAGTTGCTGATGAAGTCCTCGCTGAACACTCCACCGGCCAACAGGTAGTCCTTGTCCGCATCAAGGGCTTCAAGGGCGCCGCCTAGGGAAGCGGGAACCGTGGAGATCCTGGCCAGCTCATCGGCGGAAAGCTCGAACAGATCCACATCGGTGCCAGGGCCGGGATCGATCTGATTCTTGATGCCATCGAGCCCCGCCAGAAGCATGGCGCTGAAGGCCAGATAGGGGTTCGCCAGGGCATCGCCGGAGCGGAATTCCAGGCGCTTGGCCCTTGGGCTGGGCCCGGTCAGCGGAATGCGGATGGCGGCGGAGCGGTTGCCCTGGGAATAGACCAGATTGACCGGCGCTTCAAAGCCCGGTACCAGCCGCTTGTAGCTGTTGGTGGTGGGGTTGGTGAAGGCCAGGAAGCTGGGGGCGTGCTTGAGCAGGCCGCCGATGTACCAGCGGGCGGTCTGGGAGAGGTTGGCATAGGTGCCCTCACCGAAGAACAACGGCTGACCTCCCTTCCAGAGGCTCTGGTGCACATGCATGCCGCTGCCGTTGTCGGCGAACACGGGCTTGGGCATGAACGTGGCGCTCTTGCCATATTTTCGCGCCACGTTTCGAACAACGTATTTGTAAATGAGAACGTTGTCCGCCGCGCTGAGCAGCTCGGCGAACCTGATCCCCAGCTCCTGTTGCCCTGCGGCGGCAACTTCGTGGTGGTGCTTCTCGATCGGCACGCCCAGCTGAGCGAGGGTGAGCAGCATCTCGCTGCGGATGTCCTGGAAGATGTCGTTGGGGGCGACGGGGAAGTAGCCCTCCTTGAAGTTGTTCTTGTAGGCCAGGTTCCCGCCCTCTTCCAGGCGCCCCCTGTTCCAGGGCGCCTCGATCGAATCGACGCTGTAGAAGCACCCCCCCTCGCTGGAGTTGAAACGGACGTCGTCGAATAGGAAAAACTCCGGTTCCGGGCCGAAGAAGGCGGTGTCGGCAAGGCCGCTGCTGCGCAGGTGCTCAAGCGCCTTCTGGGCCAGGGAACGGGGACAGCGTCCATAGGGCTGGCCACTGCGGGGTTCCTTGATCGAGCAGATCAGGCTGAGGGTCTTGTGGCGATAGAAGGGATCAATCCAGGCGGTGGCGGGATCAGGCACCATCGCCATGTCCGATTCGTTGATCGACTTCCAGCCGCGGATTGACGAGCCGTCGAAGGCCACGCCCTCGCTGAAGGACTCCGCCGCGATTAGATCGGCATGGACGGTGAGGTGCTGCCACTTGCCGTGCAGATCGGCGAACTTCAGATCGATCAGTTCGATCTCCTCCTCCTTGATCTGGCGGAGAACGTCCTGGGCTGACTGGGCCATGGAAGGGAGGAATCGCGCAAGGGTCGGCGTCCCGGTGGGGAAGCGGCCGGAACGTAGGCAGAGCCAGGGGCTCCCTTGGTGTCGGTTGCCACTGTTTCTTTCGCCATGGAGGGGGCCGGCGACCGTTTCCGGCTTGCGTAACCGTTTCTGTCAGATTCGCCAGATCGAGCCTGGTGACAGGGTTTTGCACGATTGCGGGTGCTAGTTTCCGGCCAGGTGCGTCGATCTGAGCGACATGCGTGATGCCATCACGGGCCTGATCGGCCGCTACGACCAGCTGGGGCGCTACTTCGATCGCGACGCCCTTGAGCGGGCCTCCAGTTACTTCGCAGAAGCGGAGCTACGCCTGGCCGCCGCCGAGCTGATCAACCGTGAGGCCGGTGAAATCGTGCGCGAGGCCAGCCAACGGCTGTTCGCCCAGGACCCTGAATTGCTGCTTCCCGGAGGCAACGCCTACACAACCCGCCGCTGGGCGGCCTGTCTGCGCGACCTCGACTACTTCCTGCGCTACGCCAGCTACGCCCTGGTGGCCGACGACCCCCAGATCCTCGATGAGCGCGTGCTCAACGGTCTCGATGACACTTACAAGAGTCTGGGGGTGCCCACCGGCCCGACCGTGCGCGGCCTGACCCTGCTGGGAGATGTGGTGATCGAACTGTTGGCGGAGGCCGGCTTCCCCCCGTCGGCCCTGGTGCGGGTTCCCTTCGATCACATGGCCAAGGGTCTGGCGGCGACGAACGTCCGCGCCCGCTGAGGCGATCGCGTCGCTGATTAGGCTTCGACCCAACTTGTTTCTTCTTCGGTTCAGGACTTGGCCCTCCCCTCCTCTTCCGCCCCCGTGAGCGATCGTCACAGGCAGCGACTGGCCCCCATCGCCACGCCGGACCGTCTGCTGCTGGGACCAGGCCCCTCCAACGCCCATCCCACCGTGCTGGCGGCCCTCTCGCGCCACCCGATCGGGCACCTCGATCCTCTCTACATCGAGCTGATGGGTGAGGTGCAGGAACTACTGCGCTACGCCTGGCAGACCGACAACCGGCTGACGATTCCGATGAGCGGCACCGGCAGCGCCGCCATGGAGGCGACCCTCGCCAACATGGTGGAGCCGGGCGACAAGGTGCTGGTCGCCGTCATGGGCTACTTCGGCCTGCGCCTGGTGGACATGGCTGAGCGCTACCGGGCCGAGGTGCACACGATCGAGCGCCCCTGGGGTGAAGCCTTCAGCCTCGCTGAAATCGAAGCGGCCCTCGAGCAACACAAGCCCGCGATCCTGGCGCTGGTTCACGCTGAAACATCCACCGGCGTGCTGCAGCCCATGGAGGGCATCGGTGAGCTTTGCCGCCGACACGGCACCCTGCTGATTCTCGATACGGTCACCTCCCTGGGGGCGGTGCCCATTCACCTGGATGCGTGGGGTGTGGACCTGGCCTACAGCTGCAGCCAGAAGGGGCTCAGCTGCCCGCCCGGTCTGGGCCCTTTCACCATGGGTCCCCGGGCCGAGGCCAAGCTCAGCGCCCGCAGCGGCAAGGTGCCCAACTGGTATCTGGATGTCTCCCTGCTGAATCAATATTGGGGCAGCAACCGGGTGTACCACCACACCGCCCCGGTGAACATGAATTTCGGCATGCGCGAGGCCCTGCGTCTGCTGGCCGATGAGGGCATCGAGAACGCCTGGGCCCGCCACCGCCGCAACGCCGAGCGCCTCTGGGCGGGTCTGGAGCGTCTGGGTCTTGAGCTGCATGTTCCCGAACCGCTTCGCCTGCCCACCCTCACCACCGTCTGCATCCCTGAAGGCGTCGATGGAAAGGCTTTCAGCCTGCACCTGCTGAACAAGCACGGCATCGAAGTGGGTGGCGGTCTGGGCGCCCTGGCCGGCAAGGTCTGGCGCATCGGTCTGATGGGCTACAACAGCACGCCTGACAACGTCGATCGGCTGCTTGATCTGCTTGAGAAGGAACTGCCGGCCTTCAGGGCTGCGTCTCCCTCCGTTGCCGCCGTCGCCGCCTGAACCAGTCCTCGAGCAGCTGGCTGTTCGCCGCGGCGTCCACCTCCGGCACCACCTCCATGTGGTGATGGGCGCTGGAGTCGGTGGAGAGATCCAGGCAGCTGCCCAGGGCCCCGCGTTTGGCATCACGGGCACCGAAGACCACCCGGCCCATGCGCGCCTGCACCAGGGCCCCGGCGCACATCGGGCAGGGCTCCAGCGTCACCAGCAGGGTGCAGTCGTTGAAACGCCAGTCACCCCGCAGCCTTGCGGCCCGCTGCAGGGCCACCAGTTCAGCGTGGCCAAGGGGATCAGCCTGGCTCTCACGGCGGTTGCTGCCCCAGGCCAGGGCGAGGCCACGGCCATCGAGGATCACCGCCGCCACCGGGATTTCCCCGCGCTCACCAATGCGAGCCGCCAGTCGCGTCAGCCGGGCCATCCAGAGCCACTGCAGCGGTTCATCCATGGGGCATGGCTTGAACTCGAACGCTGCGGGGGCCATCCGCATCAGGCGGGTTCTGGCCCCAGGTTGACAGCCTGCAGGGGAGAATGATCCAACCTCCCTGCTCGACCTTGGCCGTCACGCCCCAGCTGGAGCCGAACGGCGACCCGCTTCCCTTTGCCGACCCGGCCCAACGGGATCCGGCCCTGGAAGCCTTCCTTGCCCAGGCTTCCGCTCTGCTCTGTCGCTGGTTGGCCACGGCGAATCAGCGGCCTCCTCTGCCGGCCCTCAGTGTGATGCCGGTGGTGGAACCGGAGGCCCAGGGCCTTGGCTGCGACCGGCTGCTGGGCGATCTGCAGCTGGTGATGGAGGGGGCCTATAACGCCAACCATCCCGGCGCCATCGCTCACCTTGATCCGCCGCCCCTGGGCGCCTCGGTGGTGGCGGAGCTGATCTGTGCCGGGCTGAACAACAACCTGCTGGCCGAAGAGCTCTCCCCCAGCCTCACGCACCTGGAGCGCAATCTGTGTTCCTGGCTGGCCCGCCGCCTGGGCCTCGGTGAGAGCAGCGGCGGCGTGCTGGCCAGTGGCGGCAGCCTCAGCAATCTCACCGCCCTGGTGACGGCGCGGCACAGCCGCGGTCTGGCCCACGACCCCCGGGCGGTGGTGCTGACCAGCGCCGACGCCCACGTGTCGTTCCAGAAGGCGATCACGGTGATGGGTCTGCCTCCCGAGGCTCTGATCAGCGTTCCAACGGATCGGTTGGGGCGCCTCGATCTCGAGCGCGTCGGCGAGCGGCTGGCGGAATTGAGGCGCTTGGGTCGTCCGGTGATCGCCCTGGTGGCCACGGCCGGCACCACCGTGCGTGGGGCGGTGGATCCGCTCGCTGAGCTGGCCGCGCTCTGCCACTCGGCTGGGATCTGGCTGCATGTGGATGGAGCGATCGGCGCGGTCTGCGCCCTGAGCGAGCGCCACCGCCATCGGGTCGATGGCCTGGGGAGGGCCGATTCGATCACGGTCAATCCCCAGAAGCTGCTCGGGATCACCAAAACATCTTCGGCGCTGCTGCTGCGGCAGCCGGATCAGCTGCTATCGGCCTTCGGCACCGGTTTGCCCTACATGGAACCCAGCTGGGGCGAGGCCCACGGCGGTGAATGCGGCCTGCAGGGCACCCGCTCGGGGGAAGTTCTCAAGCTCTGGCTTGGACTGCGTCAGTTGGGCCTGTCGGGAATCGAGGCGGTGATCGACGGTGCGATCGAACGCCGGCGCCTGTTGGAGCGCAGGCTCCAACCCCTGGAGCTGGAGCTGTTGGGTGGCCCCTTGCATCTGCTGGCCTTCACGCCCATCGGTATCGACCGCGATCAGGCGGAGCGTTGGTCCCTGCGCACCCGTCAGCGGTTGCTGGAGGATCAGCTGATGCTCTCGCGTCCCCTCTACCGCGGCCGCCACCACCTCAAGGCCGTGCTGGGCAACCCCCACACCCAGGAGCTGCACCTCAACAGCGTGGCGAAGGTTGTGGCGGCCTCCCTGATCGATCCAGAGCTGAAGCGATGAACAGCAATGGCCCCAAGGCTGCCGACGCCAGGCGTGGCCGCTGGTTGGCGATCATCACCGGCGCCCTTTCGATCCTGATCGGTGTGCTTTATCTGGTGCTGATCACGGTGCTCGATGCCCGCGGTCCCCTGCTTCCCCCTCCTCCTGAGGCCCTGGGCGGGATGGCCCTGGGCGAGGCGCTCCCCCCGGACGGGGTGGTAACTGCGGATCCTTCCCCCGCTGCAGCGGCTCCACCACCCGGTTGAAGGCGGCCTCGAGAAAACGCTTCAGGACCGAATCACGGCGGTTGAGGTCGTATTGCCGCTGCACCACCTCCTGCAGGCCACCGTCACCCCAGTCCTGGTCCTGCTCGAAGTAGGTGATGAAGCTCAATCCGGCAATGCGCGTGAGCCAGGCGGCCCCTACCGCCTGAAGCGCTTTACTGGCAATCAGGGCCGGCAGGTTGAGGCTGAGGGCGGTGGCGATCAACCCGAGGCCGCCCTTGATCACCCCGAGGCTGGCCAGGGTCCGGCCCACGGACACGGCCAGATCCTGGGCGGTCTGGCGCGAGAGAGTCACCCCATAGACGCGACCGATCTCCACCACCATCTGGGCATTGACCGCCGCGGCGCCGAGCAGGTCGACCACCGGCAGGGGTGTCACCACCAAAACTCCGGCACCGATCCACATGTAGCGATCGACGATGGTCTCGGCATCGCTGCGGCGCTGGCGCGTCAACAGTTCCCTGCTGGCATCGGAGAGGCGCCTGCTCTGCAGAAGGATGTTGTCGGCGATCAGTTCTTCGCCGTCCTGGTGCAGCACGGTGGCCAGCCGGCGCACCAGCGCCTCCAACTCCGGTTGCGGTTGGTGGGGCCGGCCGCCGGGCATCGGCACCGACTGCGGCGCCGCGCTGGCGGGCACCACATCGTCGGGGGCGATGCGCCCCTGGGTGCGGCTGCGCAGCAGCTCCAGCAACCGGCGCTCCTCGGCTTCGCCGCGTAGATCGCACTTGTTGAGCACGAGCAACAGGCGTTTGCCCAGGCTGGCGAGGGCGGTGAACACCTCCATCTCCGCCGCCCGCAGGTCCCCGTCGACCACCAGCACGAGCAGATCCGCCAGGGCGGCCTGACGCCGGGCCACCGTTTCACGCTGACGGCCTTCACCGCCGGCTTCGAGCACCCCAGGGGTGTCGATCAGTTGCAGCCCCCGCTCGAGCTGGCGCAGCCGCAGCCGGTAGGTGGTGCAGCCCTCGGTGGAGCCCATGGCGGCCCCCACCTGGCCCACCACCTCATCGAGCAAAGCTCGGATTAACGAAGTTTTGCCGGTGGAGCCTGTGCCGAACACCACCAGCACCAGATCGCCCCGTTGCAGGTCGGCTTCGATGCGCTGCCGCTCCTGGCGCAGGGCCTCCCGTTGAACGTCATCACGCACCCGATCGAGCACCTGATCGATCGCCGCGAGGTTGCGGCGGGCCGCCTCCTGGCGCGAGGAGGGAGGCGGCTCCAGTGCTTTGGGATCGGCCTTGCCCTTTGACTCACGGCCGAAGTCCGTGATCCAGGGCCAGGCCAGACGCCCCAGCAGCAGGGCGCCGCCGCCCACCAGCAGCAGCAACACCGGCCCCACCAGCCAACTGGGCAACAGGTAGCTGAGTTGCCAGAGCAGGTTGTTGAACACCTGCACCACGATTCCGACCACCACCAGCACCACCAGGGCCAGGGCCAGCAGCCACCAGAGCCGGGCGGGGGGTGTCCGCTTCAAGGGCCGGCTGTGGGGGCGAGGCTGCCACTGCCGGCGCCCCGCACGATGCTGCTCCACAGGCCCGCCGCCAGGGCGCTGCTGCTGGAGGTGGGGGTGTTGTCGTCATTACCGAGCCAGATGCCGATCACCCAGTGCCGGCGGGGCTCATAGCCCACGAACAGCAGGTCGCGGGCCTCGTTGGTGGTGCCTGTCTTGCCGCCCTCCTGGCCGCCCAGGTAAGCGGCGGTGCCGGTGCCGCCGCGCACCACCGCCCGCAGCAACCCCTGCATCTGCCGTGCCGTTTCCGCTTTGATGACGCGGCGGCCTGGATTGACCGCTCGCTTGCTGGTCCGACGGGCGGCGCGGCAGCGGGCGCTCTCGAGGCCTCCGCAGGTTTCGGCATCGGTGAGCCGGCGGATCGTGGTGGGGGCATGCCAGATGCCGTCATTGGCCACGGCCCCATAGGCCGCTGTGAGTTCGATCAAGCGCACCTCACTCTGTCCGAGGGCCAGACCGGGCACCGGCGTGAGTGGGCTGGTGATGCCCAGATCCTGGGCCTTGCGCACCACGGCATCCAGCCCGACACGGCGGGCCAGGCGCAGGGCGGCGGTGTTGCTGCTCATCGCGAACGCCTGGGTGAGGCTCACCCGACCGCCGCAGTGACTGGCAAAGGTCTGGCCGCCCCACTCCAGGGGCGCGCAGCTGATGGCGTCGGTGGGCCCCATGCCCCGCTCCAGGGCCGCCAGATACGTCATCAGCTTGAAGGTGCTGCCCGGCTGCCTGAGGGCCATGCTGGCGCGATTGAACTGGCTGTAGCGGTAATCCCGGCCACCGGCGATGGCGAGCACACCACCGTTGCGGGAATCCAGCACCACCACCGCCCCCTGGCTGACCCTCAGGGGAGCGCTGGCCTGGAGCTCCTGGCGCAGCTGACGTTCCACGACGGTCTGGAGGACAGGATCCAGATAGGTCTCGATCAGAAAATTGCCCTCGGCGGCCACGTCGGCCCCCAGCAGGTTCTGCAGATCCTGGTGCACCTGGTCGGTGTAGAAGGGGGCAGGCCGGAGGCCGGTACCTCCCCGGCAGGCCTGGGGACCCAGCTGAATCGGCTGCCGCCGGCTGCGCCGTCCCTGGTCAGCGCTGATCTTGCCGGTGTCGGACATCTTGTTGAGGACCCCGTTGCGGGCCGCCAGGGCCGCTTGGGGATTGGAGCAGGGATCGTTGCCATTGGGGGAGGGCAGCAAACCCACCAGCAGGGCCGCCTCCTCCAGTTGCAGCTGGGAGGCCGGCCGGCCGAAGTAGGCCCGGGCGGCGTCTTCAAAGCCCCAACCGACCCCCAGGTAGACGCGGTTGAGATAGCTGAGCAGCAGGTCGTGCTTGCTGAATCGGGCCTCCAGCTGCAGGGCCACCAGAAGCTCCCGCCACTTGCGCTCCAGGGTTTCCCCCTGGCCCACCTGGTCGGGGTAAAGGCTGCGGGCCAGCTGCTGGGTGAGGGTGCTGCCCCCCTCCAGCACCCGCCCCCCGAGCAGGTTGGCCACCAGGGCGCGGGCGGTGCCGATCGGATCGACCCCGGGATGCCACCAGAAACGGCTGTCCTCACTGGCCAGCAGCGCAGTCACCAGCACGGGCGGGTAACCCGACAGGGAGGACTGTTCCCGGTGTTGGCTGGAGTCGGCGGAGGTGAGCGGCTTGTTGCTGCGGTCGTAGAGCGCCAGGGGCCCCCGCACCGTGGCCAGGCTGCCGCGCACGGGCATCTGCAGCAGTGAAAGCCCCAGCAGGGCGAGTCCCGCCGTCGCCAGGCCGCCAAGCCCCAGGCTCAGAATGCGGGCCAGCTGCGGCAGACGCGGGCTGGGCCGCCGGCGAAAGGCAATCTCCGGCAACCCGGGCTCCTGGCTGGGGCCGAAACGCACCACATCCCCGTCGCTGAGCAGCAGTTGCTGGATGCGCCGCCCCTGCCACCAGAGGCCATTGGTGGAGGCGTTGTCGAGCAGCAGCCAATGGCGGCCCTGCTGCTCCAGGTAAGCGTGCTGTTTGCTCACGGCCGGGTGGTCGATGACCACCTCCAGGTCGGGGTCGCGGCCGATGCGGTAGAGGCCACCGTGGAGCGGCAGGCGGCGGCTGCCCTGGCCAGGGAGAAACAGCTCCAGCAGCGCTGTGCCCGGACGGTTGGCGGCGGCCAATCGCTGACCGAGGCGGCCACTCACGGAGTCAACCCTGGTGGGTGCCATGGGGTCTCAGCAGGTCGAGCAGCAGGAACAGCACGGCAAGGTTGATCGCCACATCGGCCACATTGAAGATCGGGAACTGGACCGGCACCAGTTCAATGAAATCGACCACGGTTCCGAGGCGCCAGCGGTCGAGGCCATTGCCGATCGCTCCCCCCAGCAGCACCGCCACCCCCAATCCCTGCCAGAACCGTAGGGGGCCGCTGCGCAGCAGCCAGATCACCAACCCCAGGGCCACTAGCAGGCTGACGACCCCCAGCAGCGGCGTGGCCGCCGTGAACAGGCTGAAGGCGGCACCGGTGTTGAACACCAACCGCCGCTGCAGCAGGCCGGGCAGCAGCGGCAGGGCCTCGCCGGGGTTCATGTGCTGGAGGGCAAGGGCCTTGGTGAATTGGTCGAGGCCAACCACCACCGCAGCCAACACCAGCACCCGCACCTGGTGGCCTCGAAGCACTCTCATCGGCGCTCGAGCAGCAGCAGCCGCCTCAGGGGCAGGGACAGCACGGCGACGGCACAGCAGAGCAGCAGTTGAGGGATCAAGGGGCCCAGGCTGTAGCTCAAAAGCAACTGGGGCAGACCCACGGCCCAGCGGCCCGCCAGGCTGCCCAGCAACAGGTTCACCGTTCCGCAGAGTTGCAGCACAGCCAGCCCGATCGCGGCCGCCCCCGCCAGGGCCAGGGGATCATCCATTCCCTCTTGACGGGCCAGGCGACCGGTCACCCAGGCCGCCGGCAGAAACCCCGCCAGGTAGCCGAAACCAGGGTCGAGCAGGTAGGCGGTTCCGCCACCGCCATGGAACACGGGCAATTGGAACAGACCCAGGGAGAGGTAGGCGACGGCCGCCAGCATCGCTCCGCGGGGGCCACACACCAGGGCTGTCAGCAGCAGCGCCGGCACCTGCAGGGTGATCGGCAAGGGGATCAAGGCGACGCCACCGCCATGGCCCGGGGCGGGCACGGCCGCCTGGATCAGGCCGCCGATCACGATCAACAGCAGGCCGGCGACGGCTCCGCTCCAGGTGGCTAGGGCCCGCAAACGATCCCAGGACGGCAGCACCCATCCTGCAGTAAGTAGGTTCGGCTGAACAGACGGTGCAACCAGTCCCCCATGGCTGATTCCCCTGGCGAGACGGTGACCTTCACGGTGGGCGACCAGGTGCAGTTGGTGGTGGTGCCGGCGTACCTCAAAAGCGCCGATCCGATGCCGATGCTGCGGCCCGCCGATCTGATCGATCGCGAGGAGGTGGGCGAGGTGGTGGGTGTGCGAGCCAAGGGACTGCTGGCGGTGCGTTTTCGTCGGGGTGCCTTTCTGCTGGAGACGGCTCAACTGGTGGCGGTCCCATCACCCTCGGCGCCCGCTACGAACTGAGGGGGTGCCGCCGCCAGCTGGCAGCGGCGGCTTCCAGAGCCTTGGCCGGCCCGCAGAGACTGAGGGCCGGTGCCCCCAGCCAGCGTTGGGCGGCAGCGAGCAGATCGGCGGGGGTGAGCTCGCGGCTTTGGACCAGCGCGCCATCGGCGTAGTCCCAGTCGAGGCCGTGGGAGAGCAGCAGGGCGTGGCGATCGGCGATCTGGCTGCAGGTCTGGCGGCCCAGGGCCTCCTGGCCGCGGAACTTGGCCTGGGCGAGGGTCAACTCTTCCAGGCTCAAGGGCACCTCCAGCAGGCGCTGCCATTCATCCAGGAGCCGGGTGGTGGCCTCTTCCGCTCGCTCGGCGGAGCTGGAGAGGTGGAACACGAAGGGGGCGGCCCCGCGTCGGGCGGGGGCATGGACCCCCACGTCGTAGGCCAGGCCGTGCCGCTCCCGCAGGGCGACAAACAACCGACTGGACATGCCCACTCCCAGGTGACAGTGGAGCAGGCGCAGGGCCAAGGCGTCGGCGGAACCCAGGGGCACCGTGGTGGTCCCCAGCATCAGCACCAGTTGTTCGGTCTCATCGGCCAGCAGGGCCAGCCGCTCCCCCGCTTCACCCCCAGGTCCATCGACCCGCCCGGGCGCAAAGCTGCTCCAGGGCTCTCCGGTTTCCAGGGGCTCGAGCAGAGCTCGCACCGGCTCGCTCGGCTGGCCGCAGATCACCAGCACCGCTCCCTCACGGCCCAGATCCGGCAGCCGTTGCCTCAGCTGCTCCACCCCCAGCTCCTCCAGTTCGCCCTCGATGCCGAGGGGGTCATGGCCGTAGGGGCCTGTGCCGTAGAGCTGCAGGCGCAACTGATCATGGGCAAGTTGAAAGGGGTCCTCCCGCTGCCGCTGCAGGGCCTGCAGGTTCAGCCCCCTCTCCAGTTCCACCTGGTCGGGCCGCAACCAGGGCCGCTGCACCATGGTCAACAACAGGGGCAGCAGGGCGGCGCTGTCGGCGCTGGCGCACTTGAGGCTGATCAGCAGACCATCCTCATTGGCTTCACAACGGAGGCCGGCGCCGCGGCTTTCCACCAGTTCGGCCAGATCTTCGGCACTGAGGGGCCCGCAGCCGCGGGTCAGCAGCCCGGCCAGCAGTTGGGTGAGCCCCCGGCCGCCGGCGGGATCGCCGCTGCTGCCGCCCCGGATCAGCAACTTCGCCGAGACGATCGCGGGTCCCGCTCGGTGTTGCACCCAGACCGGACACCCCCCGGGCAGCTCGAAATATTCGACGCTCATGCGGGCAGGGCCACCAGGGTGAAGGCCCGATCGGGATTCAGCAGGGGCACCAGTTCGCTGTGCAGGCGCTCCAGCGTCCACCGCTCAAGGCTCTCCAGCGGATGCTCCAGCTCCAGGGGACGTCCCCAGAGCGCGTGGCTGCCGATCAGCCCCGCCACCGAGCCGCTCGATTCCAGGGAGAAGCGGTAGCCGTTGGCCACCAGTCGCTGGGCGCGCAGGAATTCGGCGGGCTCAGGGGGCTGCTCCATCAACTCCCGCCACGCCTTGTGAATTTCCAGTTCCACCGCCTCCACCTGCTCGCTCTCGCAGACCGCCTCCAGCAGGGCGAGGCTGCCGGCCTCCAGCACGTTGAGGTCAAGATCGATGCTCTCCACCAGCCGCAGCTCCTCCCGCAACCGGGCCACCAAGCGGCTGCGGCGGCCTTCGGCCAGCAAGGTGGTGAGCAGATCGCCGCCGATCACCGCCTCGTGATCCCGGGCGGGGGGCAGCTGCCAGGCCATCAACAGGCGGGCCGCCTCCAGGCGCGGCACCTCCAGGTGGCACCTGCCGACCGCGAGAGTCAGATCATCGGGAATCGGCTCGGCCGCAGCGCGGCTCAGCCTGGCAAGAGAGCCGGCCGCCAGGCGCTCGCCCAGGCCCAGACCGATCAGGGGTCCGGCCAGGGCCAGGCAGCAGCGATCAGCCCGATAGTTACGGCTGTGGAAGGCGGCCATCGCCTCCGGCTGGTGGTCCTCCAGGGCGGCGCGTTCGCCGAGGATCGCGCGCCCGTAGGCATGGCCTGGGCAGGCCTGGCTGAGCAGGGTCTGGAACACCACCTCATCGGGCTGGTCCTCGCTCTGGCTGAGCTCTTCGAGCACCACCTGGCGCTCCATCGCGAAATCGTCGCCATCGAGCCGTGGTTCAAGCACCAGCTCGAGCAGCAGATCCAGGGCTTCGGCCGCTCCTTCGGGCGTGATCAGCACGTGATAGTGCACATCATCGAAGCCGGTGGCGGCGTTGCTGCTCCCCCCCAGCGATTCCACCTGACGGTCAAAGTCCCCTGGGCCGAGGCTGCGGCTGCCCTTGAACACCATGTGCTCAAGGAAATGGGCCAGCCCTGATTCCCCGGGCCGTTCCAGACGGCTACCCGCCTTGGACCAGAAATCAAGGCAGACCACGGGAGCATCCGCCATCTCCAATTCCACCACCTGCACGCCGTTGGCCAGGTGAGTGATCGAAGGTTGAAGCGCAGCGACCGGAACCGCCGGCGCGGGGGAGGCAGGCAGGGGCAATGGGCCGTAGGAGCGTGGCAGGATCACCATTCTGCTGGCCTTCCCCCCACGGTGACGCCGACTTCGAGCATCCATCCGCTTGTCGATGCCCTGGCCGAGCGCATTCGCAGCTATTGGGAGGGACTGCCTGATCTGGCCCCCCTGGCGATCGATCCGGCCCTGGAGGCGATCAGTGGCAGCCTCGATGGCGAGCGCCTGTTCATCCGCAATGAGCTGCGCCAGTGCCGGGGCCTGCGCAAGCTGCACCTGGAAACCGCCCGCCTGGGCGGCGGACTGCAGATCCTCCACTGCGTGTTTTTTCCCGATCCGCGCTTTGATCTGCCCGTCTTCGGTGCCGACATCGTGGCCGGCCCAGCCGGAGTCTCCGCTGCCATTGCGGATCTCTCACCCCTCGATGGCGGCCTCCCCAGCGCCATCGAGACAGCCCTGGCGGCCATGCCCATCCGCCCCTACAGGCAGCCCCGGGAGCTGCCCACCTGGGGAACGATCTTCTCCCCCTACGTGCGCTTCGTGCGGCCGAGCAATGGCGAGGAGGAACAGTGGTTCATCGACGATGTGATGCTGCTACTGGAGGTGCTGGCCGCCGCGACCCGCAGGGCTGAGCCTCAGGCCCTGGATGATCCAGGTACCGTTTCAAGACATAGCGCTCAACTGGACTATTGTCAGCAACAGAAACGCAACGACAAGACCCGGCGGGTGCTCGAGAAGGCGTTCAACCCCCAGTGGGCGAACCGCTACATCGAAGACCTCCTGTTCGACGATCCGGCGCCCCTCTGAGCGATCTGCGCCCGCCCCGAAGCCGCTGGTTGATGGCCGGAGGCCTGGCCCTGCTGGCCGTTCTGGCCTTCAGCCTTTGGCGCTCCCAGCAGAAGCCGGTCGCTGCCAAGGTCGCGACCCCCGCCCAGCAGCGATCCGCTGCCCTTGCCCGCCAGGCACGGGAATCGGTCTCGGCCCTCGGCCGGCTGGAGCCCGCCGGCGATGTGCGCAAGCTTGCGGCCCCGATGACCGGCTTCGGTGGCAGCCCTCGGATCAGCGAACTGCTGGTGGATGAAGGCGAAGCGGTTCAGGCGGGCCAGTTGCTCGCCCGCTTCGACAACGGCCCCACCCTGCAGGCCGATCGTCTGGTGCTGCGCACGCGCATAGCCAGCTTGAACGCCCGCTACGCCGTCCTGCAGCGGGAAACCCAGCGCTACCGCCAGCTGGCCCGAGGTGGTGCCACCTCCACCGACGACCTGGAGGCCCGCGAGCTCAAACTGATCGAGCTCAAGGGTCAGCTCGATGAGGCCAAGGCCGGCCTGGCCAAGGTCGATGTCGATCTGATCAACACGGTGCTGCGGGCACCGATTGACGGCACCGTGCTGCGGCTGCGGGCCCGGGTGGGGGAGCGACCCGGGGACAACGGCATCCTCGAACTGGGAGCCAGTGAGCGGATGGAGGTGGTGGCGGAGGTCTACGAAAGCGACATCGACCGGGTGCGCCTGGGCCAGAGCGTGCGCATCACCAGCGAGAACGGTGGCTTCGATGGCGCTCTGCTCGGCAAGGTGTTGCGAATCAGCCCCCAGGTCCGCCAACGGGTGGTGGTCTCCACCGACCCCACCGGTGATGCTGACGCCCGGGTGGTCGAAGTCCGCATTCAGCTGGATCCGTCCGACATGGCCAAGGTGCGCAGCCTGGCCGGTCTCAAGACCATCAGCCGCTTCGAGCCGTGAATCCGTTCCCATGGATCACAGGGTTATGGCAAAGCCGCGGGATTCCGTTGTCGTGGATGCTGCTGACCCGCCAACCCGTGCGTCTGGCGGTGGCCCTGGCGGGGATCAGTTTCGCGGGCATCTTGATGTTCATGCAGCTGGGCTTCCGCGACGCCCTGTTTGATTCGAGCATCACCGTCCACAAGATCTTCAATGCCGACCTGGTGTTGATGAGTCCGCGCACCAAAAGCTCAATCTCGATGGCGGGCTTCCCCAAGCGGCGCCTGGTGCAGACCCTGGCGGACCCTGAAGTGGAAGGCATCTCGCCGGTGCATTGGATGCAGCTGCTCTGGCGCAACCCCAAGACCAAGGACACCCGAGGAATCCTGGCGATTGGCATTGAACCGGGCGATCCGGTCTTCGTTGACGAGGCGTTGAATCGCAAGTCCCATCTCCTCACCCAGAAGGGCCGGGTGATCTTCGATGACCTTTCCCGGGAGGAATTCGGCCCAGTGGCAGCCTGGTTCAACGAAGGCCGCTCCGTGGAGAGCGAAGTGGCAGGCAACCGGGTGCGGGTCGCTGAACTGATGTCCGTGGGTCCATCCTTCGGCGCCGACGGCAACGTTTTGACCAGCAATGAGACCTTTCTCAGCCTGATGCCCTCCACACCGGCGGGCAGCATCGAATTGGGGTTGGTTCGACTGACCCAAGGTGCGGATATCGAGCAGGTTAAGAAGCGCCTGCGTCAACGACTCCCCAAGGACGTGACGATCTATACGAAAGATGGCTTCATGCAGATGGAAATGGACTACTGGCGCAGCAGCACCGCCATCGGTTTCATCTTCACCCTCGGAGCGGGCATGGGCTTCGTGGTGGGCTGCGTGATCGTCTATCAGATCCTCTATTCCGATGTGAGCGACCACCTGCCCGAGTACGCCACCTTGATGGCCATGGGCTACAGCCTGCTGAGCCTGCTGGGGGTGGTGGCCCAGGAGGGCCTGCTGCTGGCGGTGCTGGGCTATCTGCCCGCCTACGGCGCCGGCCAGGTGCTCTATGGCGTGATCCAGAACGCCACGAAATTACCGGTGGCCATGGCGAACGATCGGGCTCTGATCGTGTTCTCGATGATTCTTTTGATGTGCATGGCCTCCGCCGCCCTGGCCATGCGCCGCCTGGGCGATGCCGATCCCGCGGAGATCTTCTGAGCCATGGTTGCCGCCATCGATGTCAAAGGGTTGAGCCATTGGTTTGGCGAGGGGGTGAACCAGCGTCAGGTGCTGCAGTCGATTGATCTGCGCATCGAAGCCGGTGAGGTGGTGCTGCTCACAGGCCCCTCCGGCTGCGGCAAGACAACGCTGCTGACCCTGGTGGGGGCCCTCAGGCAGGTGCAGGCGGGCCAGGTGCGCGTGTTCGATCAGGAGCTCAACGGTTCCAGTCGCTCCCAGCGCCAGCTGCTTCGGCGCCACATCGGCATGATCTTCCAGGGACACAACCTGCTGCGCTCGCTCACCGCCGAGCAGAACGTGCAGATGGGCTCCGATCTCTTGCCGGGTCTGAGCTATCGCGCCCGCCGCGACCAGGCCCGGGAATGGTTGCGGGCCGTGGGCCTGGGGGATCACCTGGGCAAACTGCCCCACGATCTCTCCGGTGGGCAGAAGCAGCGGGTGGCGATCGCCCGGGCCCTGGCGACCCACCCCCAGTTGCTGCTGGCCGATGAGCCCACCGCCGCACTCGATAAACAGACGGGCCGCGAGGTGGTGGAACTTCTGCGTCGGCTGGCCCGGGAGCAGAGCTGCGCCGTGCTGATGGTCACCCATGACCCGCGCATCCTTGATGTGGCGGATCGGCTGGTGCAGATGGAGGATGGCCGGCTCACGCTCTCCTCCATGGCCCTTCAGGCCGGTTGAGTAGGCTGAGAGTTCTTCTCCTTCCCATTCAGGCGTCGCATGTCCAAGCGCAGGAACCTCAAGAAAGAAAAGCAGGAGCGCAACCGCGCCTACGCGCGCAAGTTCAAGAAGCGCAAGCTGCGCAACGACGGCCGTGGTGAAGGCGCCGGCAACGGTGTCACGGGAACGGCCAACAACGGTGGCGCCGCCGATTGAGCCTCGGCCTCACGTCAACCATCCAATGGCTGGGGATCCGCAGGGGTCCCCTTTTTTTGACCGCTACGGTCCGCCGCCATGCACATCAGCGTCGTCATTCCCACCTACAACCGCAGGCCGATCCTTGAAAAGTGCCTGCGGGCCCTCGAGCAGCAGCGCCTGAAGGCTCCAATCGAGAGCTACGAGGTGGTGCTGGTCGACGACGGCTCCACCGACGACACGATCGACTGGCTAGAGCGGCAGGCGGCGGCCTTCCCCCACGTGCGCCTGATCCGGCAGGACCATGGCGGTCCGGCGGAGGGGCGCAACCGCGGCGTTGCCCATGCCAGGGGCGATGTGATCGTCTTCATCGACAGCGATCTGGTGGTCACAGCGGATTTCCTGCTGGCCCACGCCGGCGCCCTGAGCAAGGCCTGGGAGCGTCAGGGGAACCGCCTCTGCTTCACCTACGGCGCGGTGATCAACACCAGCAATTTCGAGAACCCCACCGCCGAACCCCACAAGCTCAGCGATCTCTCCTGGGCCTACTTCGCCACCGGCAACGTGGCCATCGACCGGACTTTGCTGGAGAGCACCGGCCTGTTCGATCTGGGCTTCCGGCTCTACGGCTGGGAAGACCTGGAATTGGGGGAGCGGCTCAGACGCCAGGGGGTGCAACTGGTGCGCTGCCCGGAGGCCGTTGGGTACCACTGGCACCCGGCCCTGCGGCTTGAGCAGGTGGGCGACCTGATTAGGGTGGAACGGGAGCGGGCCAAGATGGGCCTGGTCTTCTACCGCAAGCACCCCACCCGCCGGGTGCGCTTCATCATCCAGTTCACCTGGCTGCACAGGTTGCTCTGGGAGATCCTGACCCTGGGGGGCCTGATCAATGAGCGCAGCCTGCGTCCCCTGTTGGGCTGGTTGATCCGCCATGGCCATAACGCCCTGGCCATGGAGTTGCTGCGGCTGCCCCTCAACCGCCTTGGCGTGAGGGCCCTGTTTCAGGAAGCCCGGGCCGAGGGCCTGCGCTGAGGGCCTGCGCTGCGGGCGGTTTGATAGGTTGAGGGGTACCCATACATTCCGCACACCTGCGTGTTTCGGGTGATCGGGGCCCTTGGCCCGACGATCCCTGGCAGGTGGAGGCGAACCCGAAACCCCCCAACCATGGCTGTTGTCACACTCGCTGAAATGATGGAGGCGGGTGCCCACTTCGGGCACCAAACGCGCCGCTGGAACCCCAAGATGTCGCGCTACATCTATTGCGCGCGCAACGGAGTTCACATCATCGACCTCGTGCAGACCGCCGTCTGCATGAACAACGCCTACAAATGGACCCGCAGCGCGGCCCGTTCCGGCAAGCGTTTCCTGTTTGTCGGCACAAAGAAGCAAGCCTCTGAGGTGATCGCCCAGGAGGCCACCCGCTGCGGTGCCTCCTACGTGAACCAGCGTTGGCTGGGCGGCATGCTCACCAACTGGAGCACGATGCGCGCCCGCATCGACCGCCTCAAGGACCTCGAGCGCATGGAGTCCTCCGGCGCGATCGCCCTGAGGCCCAAGAAGGAAGCGGCCGTGCTGCGCCGCGAGCTCGAACGCCTCCAGAAGTACCTGGGCGGCCTCAAGAACATGCGCCGTCTGCCCGATGTGGTGGTGCTGGTGGACCAACGGCGTGAAACCAACGCTGTGCTCGAGGCCCGCAAGCTCGACATCCCCTTGGTGTCGATGCTCGACACCAACTGCGACCCCGATCTGGCCGACGTGCCCATCCCCTGCAACGACGACGCCGTGCGTTCGGTGCAACTGGTGCTCGGGCGCCTGGCGGACGCGATCAACGAGGGTCGCCATGGTGCCCAGGACCAACGTGGCGACGACGACGAAGGCTGAACCCGGCCGAATCAACGGCTTCGGCCCCCGCAGAGGCAGGGGGCCGATTCCCACCCAATAAATCTCCCAAACCCCTACCCATGGCTGAGATCTCAGCGAAACTTGTCAAGGAACTGCGCGACAAGACCGGCGCAGGGATGATGGATTGCAAGAAGGCGCTGACCGAGAGCGGCGGCGACACCACCAAGGCCACCGAGTGGCTGCGGCAGAAGGGCATCGCCACCGCCGAGAAGAAGTCCGGCCGCACGGCCGCCGAGGGTGCCGTCGGCAGTTACATCCACACCGGTGCCCGCGTCGGGGTGCTGGTCGAGGTCAACTGCGAAACCGACTTCGTCGCCAGGGGCGAGCTGTTCCAGGAACTGGTGCGCAACGTCGCGATGCAGATCGCCGCCTGCCCCAATGTGGAGTACGTCAGCACCGACCAGATTCCCGCCGAGGTGGCGGAGCGGGAGAAGGCGATCGAGCTGGGCCGCGATGACCTGGCTGGCAAGAAGGAAGAGATGAAGCTCAAGATCGTCGAGGGACGGATCGGCAAGCGCCTCAAGGAGCTGGCCCTGCTCGATCAACCGTTCATCCGCGACAGCGCCGTCACCGTGGGCGAGATGGTGAAGCAGGCCGCCGGCAAAACCGGCGAGAACATTCAGGTGCGCCGCTTCACCCGCTACACCCTCGGAGAGGGCATCGAAGTGGCCTCCACGGATTTCGTCTCCGAAGTCGCGGCCCTGAGCGGAAAGGCCGCCTGAACGTCACCAGTCAGCCACTGAACGAGGCCCAGCGTCAGCTGGGTCTGATCCAGGAGCGGGTCGAGAGGCTCCGCCCAGAGCTCTATCGCCAGTGGGCCCTCTACCTCCAGGTGTTGCGCAAGGGCCTGCTGCATCAGGTGCAGCAGGCCTGTTTCCATCTGGCCACCCAGGTGCATCCTGAGCGTTACGCCCAGATCAGCGCCGCTGAACGCTCGGAGCTACACCGGCGTCTGGGGCAGCTGGTCCAACGTTGCGGCTCCCTGCTCACGATCGAGCAGCTCTGCGTGCTCGGCCAGCAGATGCAGCAGGAGCACCGTCGCCAGCGCCAGGAGCGGCAGGACTCGATCCTGGCGGCGCTGCAGGCCACGGATGGAACGGCCGGCGAGGAATTGCCGGAGGGATCGGTGCAACTGGGTATGGACCTGCCCCTCTCGGCGGAGTTGTTCAGCGAGGGATTGGCCGGATTGGCGGGCTTGGGGCGTTCCGCGCCATTCACCACGGGCCTGGAGGGACTCTTCCCCCCCGGGGCGATGGCGGGGGACAGGGCGCCTGAGCAAGAACTCGAGGCGGACGGGGAGGATGACGAGCTGAGCGACGAGCAGGAAACGTTCGACGATCACGCAGTCTTCGGCAGCGCTGATGGCAACAGCGAGCACGTCGATCAGCAGCGTTTCGAGCTCGAAGACTCCCCAGCTGGCGGCGTTGATGGTGAAGCTGGCGAAGCTGATGAATCCGAAGAAGACGAGCTGGACGAGGGCGCCTGGGACCCTGGCACCAGGTTCTGGAGCGCCCACGCTGCAACGGATCGATCGGGCGCACGCCCCAGGGGCTCCGATCGCAACCCCGAGCTGAAGCTGCTGCAGTCAATGTTCAGCCTCGCGGCGGAAACCATGGGCCGCCCGCCCCAGGAGGAGCGTTCCGGGCTCGATCGCCCTGGCGATGGGGCGTCGAGTCGCCCTGGGGATCAACTCGCTGATCATCCGCTGCTGCCCACCGATCCGATGCAGCTTCTGGGCTGGTGGCTGGCCCTCGACCTGGCCCTGCAACGGAGGCTGCGCAACCTCTCCCACGGCCTGAATGTGGATTTGCTGCGCCTGAGGCTCACCCGAAGCCTGATGCCGGTGAACCTGCTGGAGGCGGTGCTGCAGGGTCAGATCGATCCCCAGCCCGCCCCCGCCAACCTGCTGCGGCTGCAACTGCCCTTCGCCTCCACCGTCGGGGGGATGCAAATGGAGACCCTGGGGCTGCTGCTGCGCTGCGGTGATCTGGAATTCGCCCTCCCGCCCTTGCGCACCTGTCGCAAGCGCCTCGAGCAGCAACGCCAGGAGTTGCGCAAAATGGCCCAGCAGCACCGCCATTGGCAGCGGCGGCTGCAGGCCCTCGAAGCCGAACAGCAGTGGTTGCAGGACGACAACCAGGTGAATCCCCCCCAGCCCTGAGCGGTCCAACCGCTGAGCAGGAGGCCTGGTTCCTTGCGCTGCAACGCTCCCTGGAGCTGGAGGCGGAGCGGGGCTTCGCCGATCTCACCGGTCGCCGGGAACGGTTCAGCGACTTTCTGGCCCGCAGCTGCCAACAACCGCCGGGGGGGTTCCCCGCCGGTGCCCAGGACAATCTCATGGCCCTGGCGGAGGGGTTTGGCGCTTACGCCAACCTGCCCCTGGGCCGCCGCCAGAACCTGGTGCGCCAGTGCCGTGAGCGCCTGCACCAGCTTCGCCAGGCCCTGCACCCACCCCAGACGATCGGACCGCCCAGGCTGCGCCTTCGCCCTGAAGCCTCCAGTCCAGGGTCCAGCGGCGCTGAGCCTGCCGCCAGTGGTGCAACGATCGCTGCTGACACCCCGTTGGCGGAGATCAAGGGCATCGGCCCACGCACAGCCACCCGTCTGGCGGCCCTGGGATTGTTGGTGGCCCGCGACCTGGTGCGCTACTACCCCCGCGACTACCTCGACTATTCCAACCTGCTGCGCATCGGTGACCTCGTGGCGGGTCAGACCGCCACGGTGGTGGCGACGGTGCGTCGCTGCCATGTCTTCAACAGCCCCCGCAATCCCAACCTCTCGATCCAGGAGCTTCAGCTCCAGGACATCACCGGCAGGCTCAAGGTGTCGCGCTTCTTTGCCGGCCGGCGCTTCAGCGCTCTGGGCTGGCTCAAAAGCCAGGAGCGGCAGTTTCCGCCGGGTGCTCTGGTGGCGGTCAGCGGATTGGTCAAGGAAGGCCCCTACGGCCTGAGCCTGCAGGATCCCCTGATCGAAGTGCTCGAGAGCGCCAAGGCACCCGTGCGTTCGGAGCGCATCGGCCGCCTGTTGCCGGTCTACGGGCTCACCGAGGGTTTAGGAGCAGACCGGCTGCGCCAGGCGATCCAGTCGCTGTTACCGGCCGTGAAGAGCTGGGGGGATCCGGTGCCCAGGGGGCTGCTCCAACAAGAGGGGCTCATGGATCTGCCTGCGGCCCTCCTCCAGATCCACGGGCCCAGCGACGCCGAGCAGCTGAGCGCCAGCCGTCGACGCCTGGTGTTTGATGAATTTCTGCTGTTGCAGCTCGGCCTGCTCCGCCGCCGCCAGGAGCTCACCAGCCGCCCGGCCCCACCCCTGGTCCTGCCGGCCGGCGAGGGCGGTCTGGTGCGCCGGTACCTGGACCTGCTGCCCTTTGCCCTGACGGGGGCCCAGCGGCGGGTGCTGGCGGAAATCCGCGCCGATCTTTCGCGGCCCCAGCCCATGGCTCGTCTGGTCCAGGGGGATGTGGGCAGCGGCAAGACCGTTGTGGCGGTCGCCGCGCTGCTGACCGCCGTGGAGGCCGGTCACCAGGGGGCTCTGATGGCACCGACGGAAGTGCTGGCGGAGCAGCATTACAACAAGCTCTGCGAGTGGATGCCCCAGCTGCACGTGACCGTGGCGCTGCTCACCGGATCCACCCCCCAGCCCCGTCGGCGGGCCCTGTTGCAAGACCTGGAGAACGGCAGCCTGCGCCTGCTGGTGGGAACCCACGCCCTGCTGGAGGATCCCGTTCGCTTCGATCAGCTGGCTCTGGTGGTGGTCGATGAGCAGCATCGCTTCGGCGTGCGCCAGCGCAACCGCCTGCTGGCCAAGGGCCTGCAACCCCATCTGCTGACCATGACTGCCACACCGATTCCCCGCACCCTGGCGCTCTCGATTCACGGGGATCTGGATGTAAGCCAGATCGATGAATTGCCCCCCGGCCGCACGCCGATCCAAACCCGTCTGCTGCGGCCCGGGGGTCGCAGCGAAGCCTACGAACTGATCCGCGCACAGGTGCGCTCAGGCCAACGGGCCTACGTCGTGCTGCCGCTCGTGGAGGAATCGGAAAAACTCGACCTGCTCTCGGCCATCGAGGTCCATGCCCAGCTGCAGGAGCAGGTGTTCCCCGAGTTGCGGGTGGGTCTGCTCCATGGGCGTCTGAGCAGCGCCGACAAGCAGGCGGCGATCGGAGCCTTCGCGCGCGGCGAAACCGATGTACTGGTCTCCACCACGGTGGTGGAAGTGGGGGTGGATGTGCCGGAGGCCAGCGTGATGGTGATTGACCATGCCGAGCGCTTCGGCCTCTCTCAGCTGCACCAGCTGCGCGGTCGAGTGGGGCGGGGGGCGGCGGCCTCCCACTGCCTGCTGATCGACGACAGCAGCAACGCTGGCGCCCGCCAGCGCCTGGAGGTGTTGGTGCGCAGTGGCGATGGCTTTGAGATCGCCGAGATGGATCTGCGCCTGCGGGGCCCCGGCCAGGTGCTGGGCACGCGCCAGTCGGGGCTGCCGGATCTGGCCCTGGCCAGCCTGTGCGATGACGGAGCGGTGCTTGAGCAGGCCCGCGAGGCCGCCCGGCGCCTGCTGGCGGAGGACCCAACCCTGGAGCGCCATCCCGCCCTGGCCCAGGCCCTGGCCGAGCAGCGCCAGCGCAGCAGCGAAGCCGCCCAGCTCAATTAGGGCGGCAAGGCCGCTTCAATGGGCCCAGTCGTGCACCGTTGTCATGGCGCCACCTAGGCCCTGGAGCGCCATTCCGATCCAGGAGCGGCAGGATCCGCTGCAGGAGATCCCGGCGGTGCTGCTGCGGATCGAACCCCATCCCTACCAGGTCCTGGGGGCCCCCTACGGTCCTGGAGCCTCCCCGTTTCGACTTCGCCGGGCGGTGGTGAACAGGCTGGTGCAGGCTCAGTCGACTCTTGAAGCCCTCGCCCCGGGGCTGCGCCTGGCGATCTTCGATGGCTGGCGTCCGGTGGCCGTGCAGGCCTTCATGGTCGATCACGCCGTGGCCAGCACCTGCCAAGAGCGGGGAGTCGATACCGGCCAGCCCACCCCGGCACGCTTGGCGATCGAGCTGGAGGTGGCCCGCTTCTGGGCGCCGCCAAGCCTTGATCCCGCCACGCCGCCACCCCACAGCACCGGCGCCGCAGTGGACCTCACCCTGGCCGATGCCCAGGGGCTGCCGTTGAATCTGGGCTCCCCCATCGACGCCATCGGGGCCGTATCGGAACCTGACCACTTCGCTGAGGCCGCCGCTTCGAACCCTGAAGCTGAGGCCGCCCTCTGGCACGGCCGGCGTCAGTTGCTCCTTGAGGTGATGGTCTCAGCGGGCTTTCGCCGTCACCCGAACGAGTGGTGGCATTTCAGCCATGGCGATCAGCTCTGGGCGTGGCTCTCGGGGGCCGATGCCGCCTGCTACGGCCGCTACCTGGGCGAGGAGGGATCATCCTGAGCCTTCGGCTCGATCGGGGAGATCCGAGCTGGGTTCCGTTCGATCGGCGACATATCGAAGGCGGACGGTTTGGGGCTCGAGCCAGGGCCCGATCTGGGTGTCGTGGTGGCTGGTTTGACCGCTGCTGGCGTGACCGCCATTGGCTTGGGCGCTGTTGGTCTGGAGGCTGACGGCACGAGCGGTGCCGGCTGGGGGGTTGCCAGCACAGGTGAATCAGACGGCAGGGGAGCCGCTGCTGGCACCGTCAAGCCCATGGTTTCCCTCAGGCGCTCCACCTGATCAGCTTTGAGCAGGCCCTTCTCCAGGCAGACCTTGAGGCTGCGGGCCGTGATCTGGCGCTGCAGTGCGCTCAACTGCTCCAGTACCGCGGGCGGTTGATCGGCGTAGGCACCCAGCCCCTGGCGGTAGCCCGCCAGCAACTGCTCTGGCTTGCAGGCCTGTTGATCCGGCTGGTAATACCTGGTGGGGGATTGTGGCTGCGGGGGCATCGGCCGCTGGGCCAGCAGGGCCGCCGCTGCCAGCGCCAGCAGCGCACTCATGGACGCGCCGGCAAGGAGGCGGCATCCCCCTGGTTGAGCAGCTTCCAGACCTCATCGTTGCCCAGCCGGGTCACGAAGTCTCCGAAGCTTGTGCCCAGGCCCGTGGACTGCCAAGCGAGGAACAGGGGCTCGAGGATCGGTTCGAGCACCACCAGGGGCATCCTGAAAATGTATGGCTCGGCCAATCTGGTGAGTCCAGGACTTCCCCCCAGCCAGAGCTGGTAATCCCCGTCAGCGGTACCCACCAAGCCGATCTCCGCCATGTAGGGCCTGGCGCAGCCGTTCGGGCAGCCCGTGACACGCACGAGCACGGAACGATCGATCCCAAGGCGTTTCAGCTGGCGGTCCAGACGATCAAGCACATTCGGCAAGATCCGCTCGGCTTCCGTCACCGCCAGCCCGCAATTGGGCAGGGCCGGGCAAGCGAGGGCATGGCGTGCCAGGGGCGGCGGCGCCTCTGGGCGGGCAAAGCCAAGCGCCTCGAGGGCGGTGCGCACGCTGCTGCGCTGGCTGCTGGCGATGTTGCAGAGAAGCAGATCCTGGTTGGGTGTCAGCCGCACATCCAGTTGGTAGGTGGCGATCAGATCACGCAGGCCGCGCTTGAGCTCGCCCTGCAGGCGGCCGCTGAGCACGGGCAGGCCCACGAACCAGAGGCCGTTGCCCTGGCGGTGCCAGCCCAGGTAGTCCACGAGCTTGCGTTTCGGCTCAGCCTTCAGCGGCAGCAGGGTGGAGCTGAAGTAGCGCCCCAGCTCGAGGCGGAACCAGTCGATGCCGCGGTCGTGGATCAGGTACTTCATGCGGGCATGTCGGCGCTGCTCCCGATCACCGTGGTCCCGTTGCAGGGCCACGATCGACTGCAACAGAGGCAGCACATCGGCGGCGGCCACATAACCGAGCGGATCGGCGATTCGGGCGAAGGTTTCCTCCTTGTTGTGGGTACGGCCCATGCCGCCACCGACATAGACGTTGCAACCCTTGAGACGCCCCTTGGTGTCGCTGAAGGCCACCAGTCCGATGTCCTGGGTGAGCAGGTCGACGGAGTTGTCGCCTGGAACGGTGACGGCGATCTTGAACTTGCGCGGCAGGTAGGTGTCGCCGTAGATGGGTTCGGCCCCATCGCCGCTGAACACGGGTCCTTGAGCCGGGCTCGTGCGCAGCTTGCGAATCCCAGCAGTGGGCTTGATGCGGTGGCTGAGCTCACCGTCGAGCCAGATGTCGAGGTAGGCCCCCTCGGCCGCCTGGGGCAAGAGGAGGTCGTTGATGCGCTCAGCCAACTGGCGGGCGGCCGGATAACCACCGCCCTCGAACGGAGCGGCCGGGGCCATCACATTGCGGTTGATGTCACCGCAGGTGGCCAGGGTGGAGCCCATGTGGCGCAGGATGGTGGCGATCACCTCCTTGAGGTCACCCTTGGCGATGCCATGCATCTGAAAGGTCTGACGGGTGGTGGCCCGCAAGGTGCCGTTGCCGAGCCGGTCAGAGAGTTCATCGATGGCCAGATAGAGCGGCACAGGGATGCGGCCACCGGGGCTGCGCAGCCGCAGCATCATCTGCCAGTCCTTTTCCTTGCCCTTCTGGCGGTTGTCGCGGTTGTCCTGCTGATAACTGCCGTGGAACTTGAGGATCTGAACGGCCGGCTCGGTGAAATGCTGACTCGTGTTGGTCAGTTCGCTCGCCATCGGTTCGCGCAGGTGTCCGCTTTCCGCCTTGAGGCGTTCGAACTTGCTCGGAGCCTTGGTCGGCTCAGAGGTGACGGTCACGGCAACTCACCCGAAGGCGTCGACCGTAGCGAATGGACGGTGCCAGCAACGTTGTTCAATACAGTCGTGGGCTGCTGAGACCTGCTTTCGTGGCCACCTTCCTGCTGGAAATCGGCACCGAGGAACTTCCGGCGGATTTTGTTCGTCTCGCCTTGCCCCAGCTGGAGGCGGCTGTTCGCCGCGACCTGAACGAACTGCGGCTCGCCCATGGGAGCCTGCGCAGCCTGGGCACACCCCGGCGACTGGCGGTGCAGGTGGAGGGGTTGCCGGCGGGCCAGGAGGATCTGCTGGAGGAACGCAAGGGACCACCGCTGGCCCAGGCGATCGTCAATGGCGAGCCCACTCAGGCGGCCATCGGCTTCGCTCGCCGCTGCGGCATCGAAACCTCCGAGCTGGAGATTCGCGAGACCCCCAAAGGTGCCTTCGTGTTCGCCCGCCAGCGCTCGATCGGACTCCCCAGCGCTGAGTTGCTGGTGGAGCGCATCCCCAGCTGGATCACGGATCTGCAGGGGCGCCGCTTCATGCGCTGGGGCGAAGGGGAGATCCGCTTCAGCCGCCCGGTGCGCTGGCTGGTGGCCCTGCTCGATGCGACCTTGCTCGAATTCCAGCTCGAGGGCAGTGATCCTCCGCTCAGGAGCACCCGCCACAGCCGTGGCCATCGGCTGCTGGCCGAGAGCGTTCCCCTGGAGCACGCCGAGTCCTACGCCAGCTCGCTGGCGGCGGCGGGGGTGCAGGTGGATCGGCTCGAACGTGCGCGCTGGATCCGTCAGGCGCTGGAGCAGGCCGCCGAGGAGCGTGGCGCCCGCCTTGACCTGCCCAGCGAACTGTTCGATGAGCTGGTCGATCTGGTGGAGTCCCCCAGACTGATTGAGGGCAGCATCGCCGAGCGCTACCTGGCCCTGCCGCCGGAGGTGCTCTCCACGGTGATGCGTCTGCACCAGCGCTACGTGCCCCTGATCCATGCCGAGGCGCCCAGCGATCCCCTGGCCCTCAGCGCCGAGGGGCGGCTGCTGCCGAGCTTTCTCTGCATCGGCAATGGCCTGGAATCAGCCGCCAGCACCGTGAGGCGCGGCAACGAGCGGGTGCTCAAGGCCCGGCTCGCCGATGCCGAATTCTTCCTGCGCTCCGACCGCAGCTTGAGCAGTGAGCGCCGCCTGGATGAACTCGATCGGGTGACCTTCGCCGAAGGCCTGGGCAGCCTGCTCGATCGCTCCCGGCGCCTGGAGTGGCTCACGGAGCTGTTGCTCGAAGCCCTGCCCCTGGAGGGCGACGTCTGCGCCCATGCACGGCGGGCGGCCCAGCTGTGCAAGCACGATCTGGTCAGCCAGCTGGTGGGTGAATTCCCCGAATTGCAGGGGGTGATCGGCGCCAAGTTGCTGCTCGCCGAAGGGGAGCCGCGGGAGGTGGCCCTGGCGGTGCTGGAGCATTACCTGCCACGGGGTGCCGGCGATGACCTGCCGAGCTCGGCCGCTGGGGCGGTGGTGGCCATGGCCGAGCGCCTGGAGCTGCTGCTGAGCATCTACGCCAAGGGGGAGCGGCCCACGGGTTCCTCCGATCCCTATGCCCTGCGACGTGCCGGCAACGGGCTGCTGCAGATTCTTTGGGAGCGAGGCTGGGCTTTGGATCTGGGTGCCATGCTCCGTCGCGCCTGCGCCCACTGGCACGACCTCTTCCCGGCCTTTGCTGTGGAGGCGGGGGCCCTCAGCGGCGAGCTGAGCCGATTCCTGCGTCAGCGGCTCCTGAGCCTGCTGGAGGAGCAGGGCTTCGCCCCCGATCTGGTGCAGGCGGTGGCGGGGGAGACCGTGCCGCTGAATCGGCTCCTCACCAACCCGAGCGATGCCCTCGGCCGCGTCCGCCTGCTGGCGGAACTGCGGCTGGAGGGACGGCTGGCGGCGGTGCAGGCCGTGGTGCAGCGGGCCTCGCGGCTGGCGGAGAAGGCCAGCCTGGCCAGCGATGTGCTCAGCCCCGAGGGTGTGGTGGATCCCGCCCTGTTCGAATCCGTCAGCGAGCAGGGCGTGCTGGATGTGCTGGTGGGACTTCAGCCCACGGCCGCCCCTTCGGGCCGCGCCATGGGCAGCGACCGCTACCGGCAGCTGGCGGCTAATCTGGCCGATGGGGCGGCGGCCCTGGCGGCCTTCTTCGATGGCGACACCAGCGTGATGGTGATGAGCGACGATCCCGCCGTGCGCACCAACCGCCTGAACCTGTTGGCGGTGCTGCGCAACCAGGCCTCCGTGCTCGCGGACTTCAGCCGTCTGGCGGGCTGAACCTGGCCCGTCTGGGTCGTTGCGGGGGCGCTCAGCTGAGCAGGGCCACCTCCACGCACAGGCCCGGGCCGAAGGCCATGGCCAGGCAAGGGCCGGGGGCCTGCTCCTGCCGCAGGCGCTCGAGGATGAACAGGATGGTGGCCGAAGACATGTTGCCGCAGCTCTTCAGCACGGATCTGGAGGGCTCGATCAGCTTGGGAGCGAGATCCAGGGCCTCCGTCACCGCCGAGAGGATGCGCGGCCCACCGGGGTGCACCGCCCAGGAACCAATCGTTTCGAGGCTCTGCCCCTGGCGGGAGAGCCAGTCCTGCAGCCAGGGCCGCAGATGTTCAGCGATCAGGGCCGGCACCTTGGCGGAAAGCGTCATCACAAAGCCGTGATCCTCGATGCTCCAGGACATCGCCCCCTGGCTATCGGGAATGAGCAGCGAACCACTGGCGATCAGACGCTGGAACCCTGTGGGCATTTCCTTGGCGCCCGTGGCAATCAGGGCCGCGGCGCCGTCGGCGAACAGGGCATTGGCGACGATCCGCTCGGGATGCCAGCCGTACTGGAGGTGCAAGGTGCACAGTTCGACGGCACAGATCAGCGCGCAGGCCCCAGGATCAGCGCCGATGAATCCAGCCGCGACCCTCAGGGCGTTGAGCGTGCCGTGGCAACCCATGAAGCCCACATGGGTGCGGGCCACCTCAGGGGCCAGTGGCAGCTCCCGCATCAGGGCCAGATCAAAGCCGGGCGCCTGGAAACCGGTGCAGGACACGGTGACCAGGTGGGTGATCCCCGTGGATGGGAGTTCGGCCTGCTCCAGGCAGCGGCGCACCGCCGCCAGGGCCAGGGGCTCGCTCTCGCGCCCGTAGCGCTCCATGCGCTCGCCTGTGCTCGGGCTGGTGGATCCAAAGAACGACTGCTGGCTGACGCTGCCGTCCTCGCCGGGTTCGAGCAGCACGCTGTGCCTCCTGCCGACGCCGGAACGCCGATGAATCGCCTCCAGCAACCTCAGCTCACTGGGAGCGGCGGGACGGTCCGGTGTGGCGACGGTCTGGGCGATCCGGCAGGCCTCGCTCTGGGCGATGTGATGGGCTGGCAGTGCGGTGCCGAGTCCGCGAATCATCAGGGCCATGGGCTCAGGGGATCGCGTGACGGTGGAAGGATCCATTGAGGTGGTTCAGGGCCGGTGTCACCAGGATGGGCAGATGGGTCGCGGCCAACAGCAGGGCGTGGCTGATCCGGGGACGACGCAGCGCAAACGCGAGGGTGTGGCAGAGCCGCTGCCTTCGTCCGATCAGGGTCGCGTGCCGATGGGCCCAGTCGCGCTCGAGGCGGGGATCCCAGTCGCTCAAACCCTGAAGCACCAGCGGCACCACCGCCAAGGCGCTGCTGAGCGCCCAGCCGATGCCTTCACCAGTGAAAGGTTCGACATAGCCCGCCGCGTCGCCGAGAACCATGAGGCGATCGGCCGCCAGGGGGGTGCTGCTGCGGGTCAGGGCTGCCGTGACGCGCCAGGGACCACCACTGCCGAGGGGCAGGGGCTCGAATCCGGCCTCCTCCAGCACCTGCCGGGCCGCGGCGGCTGGACCACCACAGGTTTTCAGGTGAGTTCTCTCGAAGGCAGCGGCCAGATTGACCTGGCCGCTCTCCGTGCGCACCACGCCGACATAGCCATGGCGACCCACGGCCATATGGATCGTGCCTGATGTGTAGGAGCTTGGGGCGGCCTCAAGCACACATCCAGCACCGATCCTCGAGCTGGGGCTCACCCGGGAGCGGATCGGAGCAGGCGGCTGAAGGCAACGGTCAGCCAGACCCGTTGCAACGAGAACCACCCGAGCCGTGACGCTGCGCTGGCCCTGGGCGGAGCGCAGCTGCACCGAGCGGGCGCCCGGAGACGCAGCAGCCACGAGTGCCTCCGTTTGAGGCAGCAGCTGGGCTCCCGTGGCCTGGGCTTCCTCCACCAGGGCCTGATCCAGACGGCTGCGGGAAAGCGAACGGCCCTCGCTCAAAGGGAGGTCGGCGCTGCGCCCCCCCAGGGCGAGCCGCAGACGCGCAAGCCTGACGCCCCCCAGTTGAGCGGGAAGATCGCCCAGCCCTGCGCTCTCAAGGGTCTTGAGGGCGTGGCCATTGAGGCAGGTTCCGCAGACCTTCCAGCGGGGAAAGGCCTGCTTCTCCACCAGGAGCACCCTCAGCCGCTGGGCCGCCAGCTGACGGGCCGCGAGGGCACCGGCGGGCCCGGCCCCGAGCACGATCACGTCCCAGTCGGGCCGACTCATCCTTGCGGTCCTGGTGCATCGCTTTGGCTCCACTGCAACAGGTAGCGCTCCGGCCAGCAGCGGCGCACCAGGGCGCCCTCAAGGCCAGCCTGGATTGCCATGGCGGATACCTCCTGGGTTTGGAACGCTCCCTGCACCGACACAGGACCGTCGTAATGGACGATGGCGGAGCGGCTCAGCAGGCGACAGGCCGACCAGGCCAGCACATACCCCAGCGGACTGCGGATCAGATCGTTGACGAGCACCAGGTGCCTGGTTGCCGCGGCCATGCGCCGAAGCAGGCCTACGGCGTCGTCGGTCTCGAGATGGTGGAGGAACAGCGAGCAGAGCAGGACGTCGTAGCCGCCTGGCAGCGGATCGCTGAGGGCGTCGGCCTTGAAAAAATTCGCCTCCAGTCCCCTGGCAACGGCGTTTCCTGTGGCGACCGCCACGGCCTGCACACTGAGATCGCAGCCGTCGAAACGGATGTTCAGCCCCTCACGGCGGGCCAGCTCAGCGAGGGCCAGGGTGTTGTCGCCACCGCCGCAGGCAAGATCAAGAACCCTCAGTGGCCGATCGGGCAAGCGGCGGGCAAGGGCGCGAATCGGAGCGAACAGACTGCTGGCGGCACGGCTGAGGCCATTGATGCGCTGGAGACCCCGCAGGGCTTCGGCGTGATCCAGTGGATCGATTCCTGGATCATCCATCCACTCGGGCTGCAGGTTTCGTTCCTTGAGGTTGACCATGACAGCCATTCAAATGCCTTGAAGAAAACCTGGCGACGAAGGTAGCCAAGGATTCTGGCGCAGACTTGCCCTGCAGAATCCAAGGAATAGGATCAAAATTGTGGAAACATCTGAATACAGCCATGCTAGAAGCCTGGCTGCATGAGCGTGAACAGCACCGCGGTCGTCATCGTCAAGCTCTCAAAAAGGCATTGGAAAAGTCTAAAGAATCAGACAGAACCATTGTTCCCTCATCGAGGATGGCATCCATCGAAAACATCAGGCAGAGCATGCATCAAGCTGATGACATGGTTCTTGGCCTCACGCTGACGCTCAAGGCATTCGTCTATAGCCTCGTGAGCCGTCACAGAAAAGCTCTCACAGTCTGCTGACGCAGTCTTGTGATCGTCAGTCTGGGGAACTGATGAGTTCTCATCAAAGGCGTTCAGACCTCAGAAAGCCCCACCATAAGGAGGGGATTCAGTCTCACTTGGCAGCGAGAACCGGCTCCCGTTCCTCCTTGGACTCCGCGTCAGGCGACGACATCGAAGGGGCCGGCGTCTTGACGACGGGCTTCGATGCTTCAGCCATGGAGACCATGATCGCTTCGGCCTCCTCCGAGGAGCGCACGGCGCTGGCCACGGGCTTGTAACCCTCCGGCGCAAAGGCCTGGCCCCGCAGGTAGGCGCCGATGGTCAGCAGGGTCAGCTTGAGCGTCTGCCAGGGATTGACGGGCACCACGCGCTTATACAGGTAGCTGTCGAAGGTGAGCCGCTGCACGTCCTTGTCATCACACATCTCGACAAAGGCTTCCCGAGCCGGATCGTTGCTGTAAAAAACGTTCTGGAGGATCTCCAGCACCTTGTAGGTGGCGCCGTAGGCCTTGTCCCACTTCTTGATGTAGACCTTGAGATCCTTATCCGTGGGGATGCGCGTGCCCTGGGCACTGGCGGCCACGATCTCCTCGGCGCACATGCGGCCACTCTTGGCGGCGAAATAAATACCCTCGCCCGAACTCTTGGTCACATAGCCCGCCGCATCACCCACCAGAGCCATGCGGCCCACCACACGACGGGGACGGGGATGCTCGGGAATCGGATGGGCCTCCACCTTGATCACCTCACCATTGAGCAGCCGTCGGCTGGCCCGCTGGCGGATCCCCTTCTGCAGACTCTTGATCAGGGACTGATTTTTTTGCATGGTCCCGGTGCCCACGGCCACATGGTCGTACTTGGGGAACACCCAGGCATAGAAATCAGGCGACACATCGGTACCGACGTACATCTCGGCCAGATCTTCATAGTGAGCCATTTCCTCCTTCGGCAGGCGAATGCGCTCCTGGAAGGCAATGGCCATGTTGTAGTCGCCGGCATCCATGGCCTTGGCGACGCGGCTGTTGGCCCCATCGGCGCCGACAATCAGATCCACCTCAAGGGTCTTGATCTCTCCTGTGGCGCCGCCAGCTGAATAGTCGGCATAGCGAAGGGTGTAGGGACCCTGGCGGTTCTTGCCGGTGTCGATCGATTGCACCAGGCCGTTCACCAGCTGGGCCCCCAGGTCGGCGGCACGGTTGCGCAGGAAGGCATCCAGCACCTCCCGGCGGCACATGCCGATGTATTCGCCCTGGTTCTCCAGATGGATGTCCACCTCGCGGTTGGAGGGGGAAATCATCTTCATGTGGCGGACCTTGCGGTCGATGATCGATTCAGGCAGGTCGAACTCCGAGACCATGCAGAGCGGAATGGCGCCGCCACAGGGTTTGGCGTTGTCGAGCTTGCGCTCGAACAGCCAGGTTTTGATACCAGCCTTGGCCAGCACCTCCGCAGCACATGAACCGCTGGGGCCACCACCAACCACCGCCACTCGCAACATCTTGAAACCTGCTCTGCTGGAACGATGTTGACCGGAAGCTAACACCGTTCCTGGCCCCGCTGCTGGGCGTTTGGTCACTCACCCTTACGATCGCCTCAAAGCTTGAAACGAGGGCCGTGGCCCGACCGGCCTCGCGCGATGACATCCCCGTGGCACGGCGCAAGGTCAGCCCGGCGCTGCGCCGTCGGGGGGGCTGGCGACGGGCGATCAGCACCGCTGTCGTGCTTGTGGTCTTTGGGGCCGTGATGGTGGTGGTGTTCCCTGAACCGCTGAGGCGGTTGCTTGGGCCGCCACCGGTGAAGGGGTTGGCGGTCCGTCAGGGGCTCGACGGTCGCCTGTTAGGTCACTTCCCCTATCCCGAGGCCAAGGCCGCTGATCTGATCGAGGTGGCGCCCGGACTGACCCTGCGCCGCGAGGCTGCGGTCGCCCTGAGGGAACTGCTTCAGGAGGCGGCCGCCTCGGGCATTGATCTGCGGCTGCTCAGTGCCTTCCGCTCGGTTGCGCTTCAACAGCACCTGTTTTTCGATGTGAAGGCTGAGCGCAACCAGAGCGCCGAGGAGCGAGCCCAGGTGAGCGCACCGCCTGGCTTCTCCGAACACAGCACCGGCTATGCCGTCGATCTGGGCGATGGCAGCCGGCCCCAGACCAACCTCTCCGAGAGCTTCGACCAAACCAGGGCGTTCGCCTGGCTGGTGAAGAACGCCAACCGCCACCACTTCCAGCTTTCCTTCCCACGTCAGAACCGCCAGGGGGTGAGCTATGAGCCCTGGCACTGGCGCTTCGCGGGCTCGGCCGAAGCCCTCAAGCAATTTGAGGCCGCCCAGCGCTTCAACCGTTGATCAGCGGGCGACCCCGATGGAATCAGTGGCCCCCCCGCCTCAGGCTTTGTGGGGGTGGTGGTCAAACCGCCACGGACTCGATGATCCACCAAGGTTGAGCCGGGCTGCCGATGCTGAGTTCCCAGCCACAGAGGTCGCTGAGATAAAGTGTTGCTTCAGCTTTCCAGCAGGATGTCAGCGCTGAGCAGTCCCAGCAGCGCAGACCCAAATTCCCTCCCTGACAAGCATTACCGAGAAACCATCCATGAGCGGCGAGCACAAGAGCGCCCCGATCCGCAACATTGCGATCATCGCCCACGTCGACCACGGCAAAACAACCCTGGTGGATGCGCTGTTGAGTCAGTCGGGCATTTTCCGTGATGGCGAGGCCGTGCCCACCTGTGTGCTCGATTCAAACGATCTGGAACGGGAACGCGGCATCACGATTCTCTCCAAAAATGCTGCCGTCAACTACAACGGCATCCGCATCAACATCGTTGACACTCCCGGTCACTCCGACTTCGGTGGAGAGGTGGAGCGCGTCCTCGGCATGGTCGATGGCGCCCTGCTGATCGTCGACGCCAACGAGGGCCCCATGCCCCAGACGCGTTTCGTGCTCAAAAAGGCCCTGGAAAAGGGTCTGCGCCCGATCGTTTTCGTCAACAAGATCGACCGTGCCCGGGTTGACCCCGAGCAGGCCGTCGACAAAGTGCTCGACCTGTTCCTCGAACTGGGGGCCGACGACGATCAGTGTGACTTCCCCTATCTGTTCGGCAGCGGCATGGCCGGCTATGCCAAGCCCGACATGGCCACGGAAAGCGAGAACATGAAGCCGCTTTTCGATGCCATCCTGCGCCACGTGCCACCCCCGGTCGGTGATCCGGAAAAGCCCCTGCAGATGCAGGTCACCACACTCGACTACAGCGATTTCCTCGGTCGGATCATGATCGGCCGGGTGCACAACGGCACGATCAAGGCCGGTCAGACCGCCGCCCTGATCCGCGACGATGGCACGATCAAGCGGGGCCGCATCAGCAAACTCCTTGGCTTCGTGGGTCTCTCACGCGTCGACATCGAAGAGGCCCGCGCCGGCGATCTGGTTGCCGTGGCCGGCTTCGATGAGGTGAACATCGGCGAGACGATCGCTTGCCCTGACCATCCCGAAGCGTTGCCTTTGATCCGGGTGGATGAACCCACCCTTCAGATGACGTTCGTCGTCAACGATTCCCCCTTCGCGGGTAAGGAGGGCAAGTTCGTCACCAGCCGCCAGCTGCGGGAGCGCCTGCAGAAGGAACTGCTCACCAACGTTGCCCTGCGGGTCGAAGACACCGACTCTCCCGATCGCTTCGCCGTCAGCGGCCGGGGTGAATTGCACCTGGGCATCCTGATCGAAACGATGCGCCGGGAGGGTTACGAGTTCCAGGTCTCCCAGCCCAAGGTGATCTTCCGCACCATCGATGGCTCCCCCAGTGAGCCCTACGAAACCCTGGTGATGGATGTGCCCGAAGAATCGGTGGGCTCCTGCATCGAAAAGCTCGGTCTGCGCAAGGGCGAGATGCAGAACATGGAAACAGGTTCCGATGGCCGCACCCAGTTGGAGTTCGTGGTGCCTGCCCGCGGCCTCATCGGTTTCCGCGGAGAATTCGTGCGCGCCACCCGCGGCGAAGGGATCATGAGCCACTCCTTCTTCGAATACCGCCCGATGCACGGGGAGTTCGAGAGCCGCCGCAATGGCGTGCTGGTGGCCTTCGAGGAGGGCACCGCCACCTTCTACGCCCTCAAGGGCGCCGAAGACCGCGGTCAGTTCTTCATCACCCCCGGCACCAAGGTCTACAAGGGGATGATCGTGGGCGAAAACAACCGCCCCCCTGACCTGGAACTCAACGTCTGCAAGGCCAAACAGGTCACCAACATCCGTTCAGCCGGCGCCGAGGTGCTCGACACCCTGCAGACACCGATCCAGATGACCCTCGAGCGGGCCCTGGAATACATCGGCCCCGACGAAATGCTTGAGGTCACCCCCGAGTCGATCCGGCTGCGCAAGCTGGCGGTGAAAAAGCCCGCCAAGCGTTGAACCCGGCTGCGGAAGGCCCGGAGCGAGATCCGCGATTCCAGGAAGGCCTGGAATGGTTCAATTCCGCTGACTGGTATCGATGCCACGATCTTTTCGAGGAGCTATGGCACGAAACCGTTGGCCCGGACCGCTCCGCGCTGCAGGGGCTTCTGCAGATCGCCGTGGCCCACCTGCACCTCGAACGGGGCAACAGCAATGGCGCCACGCTCCTGATCGGTGAGGGCCTCGGCCGTTTGGCGCCCTATGGCGATCACGCCCTTGGCCTCGATCTCCAGCCCTTCATAAAAGTTTTGACAGCCCGTCTCCAAGCCCTGCAACGGGGCGAGGTTGGAGCGGCCGACGCACTGCCCCCACTGGAGAAGCTGGCCTGATGGGCTCTGTAGATTGAGCGGTTTGAAGTGAAGGGTCGGTTGCGGTTGCTGTCCTGGCTTCGAAACTGCCGAATGCTGGTGGTGGGGTCGTTCACCCTGACGGCATGGATGGGGACCGGCGGCCTGTTGGGGGATGCCTGGGCCCAGGGGCCCTATTCGAGCCAAGTTGCCCCTGCGGCGCCGGCCATTCCCATGCCGATGGATTCCTCAGCGCCGGTTCAACCTTCCCTGGCCCCGCTGCGGCCGAACTCCCAGCGCATCGATGCCACCCCAGGCGCGCCCGCCGGCGCACCCGCAACGACGCTCGTTTCACCGACCGCTCCCGCAGGACCAGCGACCCCTGCGGCTGAGGGCACCACTCCGACAGCCACCGCCCCCCGCCCCAGCGGCCAGGTCACGATCGATTCCGATCTCCAGCAGGCCGACCAGGCCACCGGCATCATCACCGCCACCGGCAACGTGCGCATCCTCTACCCCGATCAACGGGTGGTGGCGACGGCGCGCCAGGCCCAGTACTTCACCAAGGAAGATCGCGTGGTGCTCAGCGGTGATGTGGACGTAATCCAGGAGGGGGGGAACCACCTGCGGGCCGAGCGCGTGATCTACCTGATCAAGGCCGATCGAGTCATGGCCGAACCAGCCCCCGGCCAACAGGTGTTCAGCAAGATGGTGATTCAGCAGAAGGCTGCCGTTCCGGCGGCGCCGGCAAAACCGAGCCTCCCGCCCCCTTCAGCCCCCGTGGCTCCGGTAACCCCATGAGTCTGGCCCTGGAGAAGGTAGCTCTCTCCATTGGCGGCAGGCCCCTGGTCCAGGACCTGAGCCTGGTGCTGCACGCCGGAGAGGTGGTTGGTCTGCTTGGCCCCAACGGAGCCGGAAAGACCACCACCTTCAACCTCGTCACCGGACAGTTGCGTCCCGACCATGGGGTCGTGCGCCTCGACGGCGAGGAAGTTCAACACCTGCCGATGCCCAAACGGGCTCGCCTGGGCATCGGCTACCTGCCCCAGGAGGCCAGCGTCTTCCGCCAGCTCTCCGTCCGCGACAACCTGCTGCTCGCCCTGCAACAGAGCGGTACGGCCCGCTCCGGTCGCCGCGCAAGGCTCAATGATCTGATCGCTGAATTCCACCTGGGGGCGTTCCAGCACCGGCTCGGCTATCAGCTGTCCGGCGGCGAACGCCGCCGCTGCGAGGTGGCCCGAGCCCTGGCCGTGGGCAGCAGCGGCCCTCGCTACCTCTTGCTGGACGAGCCCTTCGCCGGTGTGGACCCCTTGGCGGTGGCCGATCTGCAGGAACTCATCGGTCGGCTCAAGGAACGGGGCATGGGGCTGCTGATCACCGACCACAACGTGCGCGAGACCCTCAGCATCACGGATCGGGCCTACATCCTCACCGAGGGTCAACTGCTGGCCTCGGGTCCATCGGCCGTGGTGGCGGCCGATCCGCTCGTGAAGCGCCACTACTTGGGCGAGAGGTTCGAGCTTTGAAGCCTTTTCACTACGACTTGAACAAACTCGCCCGTCGGTCCTGGCATCGCCTTCCGCTGATGGACCGCTGGTTGGCATTTGAGCTCCTTGGACCCTTGCTGTTCGGGATCGCAGCCTTCACCGCTGTCTCGCTTTCTGTGGGTGTGGTGTTCGATCTGGTTCGTCGCGTGGCCGAATCAGGCCTGCCGCTGCTGGCCGCGATCCAGGTTCTCGGTCTGCGGTTGCCTGGATTTCTGGTGCTCTCCTTTCCGATGGCCACATTGATGGCCACCCTGCTGGCCTACAGCCGCCTGTCGGCGAACAGTGAGCTGACGGCCCTGCGCAGCGTGGGGGTGAGCACCACAAGGATGGTGGTGGCTGCTCTGGTCGTCTCCATCTTGATGAGCATGATCACATTCATGTTCAATGACTTGATCGTGCCCAAGGCCAACCTGCAGGCGAGCGACACGCTCAATCTGGCACTTGGAAAGGCCATCGCAGGCGAGAAGGGGAGCAACATCATCTATTCGCGCTTCAGTCGTCGACTGGACAAAGAAAATGAAACTGGTTCGAGGAAGTATCTCTCTCAACTTTTCTATGCAGGTCAATTTGAAAAGGGAGAGATGAAGGAGGTAACTATTCTTGATTTCACACGTGAGAACAACACGCAGATTCTCACAGCCGAACGAGGCCTCTGGAACGAAGCCAAGGGTATGTGGGAATTCCGCAATGGCCGTGTGGTTGTGATTGATGCCAACTCCGACACCACCACCTCGGCCCGGTTCAACCGCTATCTCTATCCGCTTGATCAAGGTCCACTCAAGCTGGCGGATCTGCCCAAGGACGCGGCCAGCATGACCGTCGCTGAAGCCATGAGGGCCGAGCGCCTGGTCAGCGATGCAGGGGATCAGAAGGAAGCGCGGCGCTTGCGCCTCCGTATCCAGGAAAAATTCGCCTTTCCCGCCATCTGCCTGGTGTTCGGTCTGATCGGCAGCAGTCTGGGGGTTCGACCGGATGCCCGGACCAGTCGTAGCCAGGGCTTCGGGATCAGCGTTGTGTTGATTTTCTCCTACTACCTCATGTCGTTCATTTTCAGCTCCCTCGGTGTGAAGGGAACACTTTCCCCGATCTTGGGAGCCTGGCTCCCCGTGCTCATCGGACTAGGGTGCGGCTTGTTGCTCTTGCGTCAGGCCAGCCGCTGATCGGTAGGCACCGCGCCAGAATTGCTGAACTCCTATCGCGTTTCGTGAACGATCCCGTCATCGCCCTCGGTCTGACAGCCTTCGGCCTGCTGCTGTTGGCCCTGCCCCTGGCCTTCTGGGATGTGAGCACAGGCCGCAGCGGCCCTGCCGTGCGCCTCATGGTGGCCTCGGCGAATCTGGCCCTCACCGCCCAGCTCGTGCTGCGCTGGTGGGACTCCGGCCACTTCCCGATCAGCAACCTCTACGAATCGCTTTGTTTTCTGGCCTGGGCCTGCACCCTCACCCAACTACTGGTTCAGCGTTCCTGGCCTTCGCCGCTGGTGGCGGCCGCCTCCACCCCGATGGGTCTGGGTTGCGTGGCCTTCGCCAGCTTTGCGCTGCCGGACACCCTCCAGCAGGCCTCACCCCTGGTGCCAGCGCTGCGCTCCAGCTGGTTGATCATGCACGTGAGCGTGATCATGGTCAGCTACGCGGCTCTGCTGGTGGGCTCCCTGCTCTCGCTCGCCGTACTGTTCACCGGTCGTGGCCAGCAGCTGGAGTTGCGCAGCAGCTCGATCGGAAGCGGCGGCTACCGCCAGGCCCAGCTGGCCACGGCTGAGGGGGCAGGCCTTGAGCTCTCGAGCGTGGCCATCAGCGTCAGCGAACAACTGGACAGCCTCAGCTACCGCACGATCACCGTGGGCTTCCTGTTGTTGACCGTCGGCCTGGTGAGTGGCGCGGTCTGGGCCAACGAGGCCTGGGGCAGCTGGTGGAGCTGGGATCCGAAGGAAACCTGGGCCCTGATCTGCTGGCTGGTCTACGCGGCCTATCTGCACACCCGCCTGAGCCGCGGCTGGCAGGGACGCCGGCCCGCCCTGGTGGCCGTGGCCGGTCTGGTGGTGATCGTCGTCTGCTACATCGGCGTCAACCTGCTGGGCATCGGCCTGCACAGCTACGGCTGGTTCCTGAGCGCCTGAGGCGAAGCCGCAGCCGCAGCCGCAGGGCGGCTTGGTTCAGGAACCCCGCAGGATTGGGCGAAGCACCGGCAGCAAAGCGGACAACAGGCCCTTGGGCCTTCAGCTGATGGCAGGTGGTGGCAGACCTGTGGCTGGAAATCAGGCAGCAGGTCTTCAAGAATTGAACGAACAGGTGACCCAGGAGCAGCTCCCGGATCACCGGAATGATCTGTGTTGTCTCTGGGCCTTGGTTCAGGCGTGAACCGCCTGGGGACGGCGGCTGTTGCGGATGCCTGCAATCGCCTCGGCATAGCTGGGCTGGTTGAACACACCCGAGCCCGACACGATCGCATTGGCGCCCGCTTCGATCACCTGCCAGGCATTGCTGCCCTTGAGGCCACCATCCACCTCGATCCAGGGATCAAGCCCCTTCTCATCGCACATCCGGCGCAGGCTGCGCACCTTCTCCACCGCCGAGGGGATGAAGCTCTGTCCACCGAATCCAGGGTTGACGCTCATGATCAGCACCAGATCGCACAGCTCCAGGCAGTACTGGAGGGTGTCGAGGGGGGTGCCGGGGTTGAGCACGGCGCCGGCCTGTTTGCCCAGGTCCTTGATCTGGCTGAGGTTGCGGTGCAGATGCGGGCAGGCTTCCACCTGGACGGAGATGAAATCAGCGCCGGCCTTCGCGAAGTCGGCCACATAGCGCTCCGGCTCGACGATCATCAGATGCACGTCCAGGGGCTTGGCGGTGACCGGCCGAAGCGCTTCAACGATCAAGGGGCCGATCGTGATGTTGGGAACGAAGCGGCCGTCCATCACATCCACGTGGATCCAGTCGGCACCGGCCTCGTCGACGGCACGCACATCGTCACCGAGGCGGGAAAAATCTGCGGAGAGGATCGACGGGGCGATCACCAGGGGCTTGGTGCTCATCGAAGGTGCCACCGGGGCGAGGGAGCCCACTGATTGTATGGAGCGGTCGTCGCCACTGATACAGTGAGCCCCGCTTCAAGCTTGAGAAGCATTGCCACGCCAGGATCCTGACGATTCCGCCAGCGGACTCGACAGGGCCTGGCTGGGTCGCTGCTCTTCTCGTTGACGCCCCTTTCTCCCCCACCCTGCCGGACTGCCGTGGATCGCACCCTCATCCAGGAAATTCTCGAAGTCGTTGAACAGGCCGCCATCGCCTCGGCCGAGTTGACGGGCCTGGGAATGAAAGACGAAGCCGACGCCGCCGCCGTGGAGGCCATGCGCAAGCGCATGGGCCAGATCCAGATGCAGGGACGCATCGTGATCGGCGAAGGGGAGCGCGACGAGGCCCCGATGCTCTACATCGGCGAGGATGTGGGCAGCGGCACCGGCCCGGGGGTGGATTTCGCCGTGGACCCCTGCGAGGGCACCAACCTCTGCGCCAATAACCAGCGTGGCTCCATGGCCGTGCTGGCCGCCTCCGATCGCGGTGGGCTGTTCAACGCCCCTGACTTCTACATGAAGAAGCTGGCCGCCCCCCCCGCCGCCAAGGGCAAGGTGGACATCCGCAAGTCCGCCACCGAGAACATCGAGATCCTCAGCCAGGTGCTCGGCCTGGCCAAGGGCGAACTGGTGATCGTGGTGATGGACCGTGCCCGCCACAAGGATCTGATTGCCGAGATCCGCTCCACCGGTGCCCGCGTGCAGCCGATTTCCGATGGTGATGTGCAGGCCGCGATCGCCTGTGGCTTCGCCGGCACCGGCACCCATGCCCTGATGGGCATCGGCGCTGCCCCCGAGGGGGTGATTTCCGCCGCTGCCCTGCGGGCCCTGGGGGGCCACTTCCAGGGTCAGCTGGTGTATGACCCCGCCATCGCCCAGACCTCCGAATGGGCCGACTACACCGTGGAGGGCAACATCGCCCGGCTCAATGAAATGGGAATCACCGACATCGATAAGGTTTACGAAGCTGAGGAGCTGGCCTCCGGTGAGAATGTGGTCTTCGCCGGCAGCGGCATCACCGATGGGTTGCTCTTCGATGGGGTGAAGTTCGAAAAAGACTGCGTCCGCACCAGCAGCCTGATCATCAGCACCCTCGACAACTCAGCCCGCTTCACCAACACCATCCACATCAAGCCAGGTGCCCAGAGCATCGCTCTGCGCTGATCCGGTTCCCTCAGCGCCCACGAGGTCTGCCTCCATGCACATCGCCGTCATCGGTCTGAGCCATCGCACGGCACCGGTGGAGATCAGGGAGCGGCTGAGCATCCCCGAACAAAAACTCGAGGATTCGCTCCTGAAGCTCGGATCGGCGGACCAGGTGCTTGAGGCGTCGATCCTCAGCACCTGCAACCGCCTCGAGATCTATGCCCTGCTGCGCCACCCGGAGCAGGGCATCTCGGCTGTGGGCTCTTTTTTGAGCGAGCACTCCGGCCTGGCGTTCAACGAACTCACCCCGCACCTGTTCACCTACCACCACGAGGAGGCGGTGGCCCACCTGATGCGGGTGACCGCAGGCCTCGACAGCCTGGTGCTCGGGGAAGGTCAGATCCTTTCCCAGGTCAAGAAGATGGTCCGGTTGGGCCAGGAGCACCGCTCCATCGGTCCGATCCTCAACCGCCTGCTCAACCAGGCGGTGAGCACCGGCAAACGCGTGCGCACCGAGACCAACCTGGGAACCGGCGCCGTCTCGATCAGCTCGGCGGCGGTGGAACTGGCCCAGCTCAAGGTCGGGCAGACCCGCGGTCTCGACGAACTGGTGAGCCTGGACCAGGAGCAGGTGGCAGTGGTCGGTGCCGGGCGCATGGCCCGGCTGTTGTTGCAACACCTTCAATCCAAGGGCTGCAGGGCGGTGGTGCTGCTGAACCGGACCGTCGAGCGGGCCGAGGCCCTGGCCGCCGATTTCCCTGACTTCCCGGTGCAATGCCGGCCACTTGAGGATCTCGACCATTGCCTGAGCACCTGCTCGCTGGTGTTCACCAGCACCGCCGCCGACCAGCCGATCATTGACGCAGCGCGGCTCTCGCTGCTCAATCGCCGCTCCTCGCTGATGCTCATCGACATCGGCGTGCCCCGCAACATCGGCTCCGATGTCCAGGCTCTCCCCGGCGTTGAGTCCTACGACGTCGATGACCTCCAGGAGGTGGTGGCCCGCAACCAGGAGGCCCGCAGGGAGATGGCGGCGGAGGCCGAGGGGATGTTGCAGGAGGAGAGCCGCCTGTTCCTGGAATGGTGGGATGGACTTGAGGCCGTGCCGGTGGTCAACCGTCTGCGCCTGCAGCTGGAGGACATCCGCGAGCAGGAGCTGCAGAAGGCCCTCAGCCGCATGGGCCCCGATCTCTCCGCCCGGGAGCGCAAGGTGGTGGAGGCGCTGAGCAAGGGCATCATCAACAAGATTCTCCACACCCCCGTCACCAACCTGCGTGCGCCCCAGGCGCGCCAGCAACGCCATGTGGCCATGAAGGTTTTGCAGGATCTTTTTGAGTTGCACGAACCCCTGAACGACCTCTGAAGAGGCAGCCGCTCCAGTACGGTGCTGGGACCCTGACACCCTCTGGGGTCAATCATTTATGAAGCGTGTCCTGGCCATCATTCTCGGCGGAGGAGCCGGCAAGCGGCTTTACCCCCTCACCAAGAGACGCGCCAAGCCCGCCGTACCCCTCGCCGGCAAGTACAGGCTGATCGACATACCGATCAGCAACTGCATCAACTCCGGTATCAACAAGATGTACGTGTTGACTCAGTTCAACAGTGCCTCCCTGAATCGTCACCTCAGTCAGACCTACAACCTCTCCGCCGGCTTCGGCCAGGGTTTTGTCGAGGTGCTGGCCGCCCAACAGACCCCTGAAAGCCCCAGCTGGTTTGAAGGCACCGCCGATGCGGTTCGCAAATACCAGTGGCTGCTCCAGGAATGGGATGTGGATCAGTACCTGATCCTTTCCGGCGACCAGCTCTACCGGATGGACTACAGCCTGTTCGTGAAGCACCACATCGCCACCGGCGCTGATCTCACCGTGGCGGCCCTGCCGGTGGATGCCGCCCAGGCGGAGGGATTCGGTCTGATGCGCACCGAATCCGAGGGGCGTATCCGCGAATTTCGTGAGAAGCCCAAGGGAGAGGCCCTGGAGGCCATGCGTGTCGACACCTCCCGTTTTGGGCTGACGGCTGAAGACGCCGAGAAGAAGCCCTTCCTGGCCTCCATGGGGATCTACGTGTTCAACCGGAGCACCCTGTTCGATCTCCTGGAGGCCCACCCAGGCTCCACCGATTTCGGCAACGAAATCATTCCGGCCGCCCTTGAGTCAGGCAATAATCTGCAGAGCTACGTTTTCAACGACTACTGGGAAGACATCGGTACGATCGGTGCCTTCTACGAAGCCAACCTGGCGCTCACCGTTCAACCGGATCCGGCCTTCTCCTTCTACGACGAAAAGTTTCCGATTTACACCAGACCCCGCCATTTGCCTCCGAGCAAACTCCTCGATGCTCAGGTGACCCAATCGATCATCGGCGAGGGATCAATGCTCAAAGCCTGCAGCATTCACCACTGCGTGCTGGGGGTGCGAACCCGCGTCGAAAGCGAGGTTGTTCTGCAGGACACCCTGGTGATGGGAGCCGATTTTTTTGAATCCAGCGAGGAGCGCGCCGTGCTGCGTGAACGGGGCAGCATCCCCATTGGGGTGGGCCGCGGCACCACGGTGCGCAAGGCGATCCTCGACAAAAACGTTCGCATCGGCCGCAATGTCACGATCGTCAACAAGGACCACGTGGAGGAAGCCGATCGACCGGAGCTGGGGTTCTACATCCGCAACGGCGTGGTGGTGGTGGTCAAGAACGGCTCAATCGCCGACGGCACCGTGATCTGACGGGGCCCTGGCTTCACCCTCCCGTGATCTGTTGCTGACAAGCAACCCCGGGGCATGTCCATCGGCCGTTCCTCTGGCCACACTGGTCCGCGAACACCACGGAATTGCCCACGCATGACAAAGGCTCACTTTGGTCTGATCGGGCTGGGGGTGATGGGGGAGAACCTGGTGCTCAACGCCGAGCGCAACGGCTTCTCGAGCGTCGTTTACAACCGCACCTACGCCAAGACCGAGGAGTTCCTCCATGGCCGTGGCGCCGGTAAGCAGATCATTGGCGCTGACTCCCTTGAGGATTTCGTCGCCAAACTGGAACGTCCCCGGCGAATCTTGATGATGATCAAGGCCGGTCCTCCAATCGACGCCACCATCGCCGCCATTGCCCCCTACCTGGAGGAGGGGGACTTACTGATCGACGGCGGCAACTCCCTCTACACCGACACCGAGCGGCGGGTGAAGGAGCTGGAAAGCCGCAGCTTCGGCTACATCGGCATGGGGGTGTCCGGTGGCGCCAAAGGGGCCCTGGAGGGGCCGAGCATGATGCCCGGCGGCACCCGAAGCGCCTACGACGCGATCGAGAGCCTGGTGCGCAAGATGGCCGCCCAGGTGGACGACGGCCCCTGCGTCACCTACATCGGCCCCGGCGGTGCGGGCCATTTCGTCAAGACCGTGCACAACGGCATCGAGTACGGGATCGAGCAGATCCTGGTCGAGGCCTACGACCTGATGAAGCGCTGCGCCGGCATGGATGGCCTGGCGATGGCCGAGGTGTTCGACGGCTGGAACCAGCTGGAGGAGCTCTCCTCGTACCTGGTGGAAATCACCGAGGTGTGCTTGCGCACCCGGGATCCCGAGGATGGTGGGGATCTGGTCGAGAAGATTCTCGATGTGGCCGGTCAGAAGGGCACCGGACTCTGGACCGTGGTCAGCGCCCTGGAGATGGGGGTGCCCGTGCCCACCATCTATGCGGCGCTCAATGGCCGGGTGATGAGCTCCCTGCACGCCGAACGCCAGGCGGCGGCGACCGTGATCGCCGCACCGGAGCCGGCGACGATCGACCTGGGTGAACCCTCCGAGGGCATGCCAGCCCTGCGCGATGCCATCACTCTCGCCTGCATCGCCAGCTATGCCCAGGGCATGGCCCTGATGGTGGAAGCCTCCGCCCTGCACGAGTACAACCTCAACCTCTCCGCCATCGCCCAGATCTGGAAGGGGGGCTGCATCATCCGCGCCAAGCTGCTGCAGCGCATCCAGAACGCCTACGACGCCAACCCGGCACTGACCAACCTGATGGTCGACCCCTGGTTCGCCGAACAGGTGAATGCGCGACTCCCCGGCCTGCGTCACGTGGTGGCAGGGGCGGCCCTGGCCGGCATCCCCGTGCCCTGCCTGAGCAGCACCCTCGATTACATCGACAGCTACCGCACGGCGCGGCTGCCCCAGAACCTGCTCCAGGCCATGCGTGACTGCTTCGGGGCGCACACCTACGAGCGGGTCGATCGCCCCGGCAGCTTCCACTCCGAGTGGCAGCCTTGACCACCTACCGCCTGCGGATCAGCGACGACGCCACCGCTCTGGCCCACCAGGCCTGTTCCACGATCGCCGCTCGAATCGATCTGGCACTGGCCGAACGGGATCGGGCCCAGATCGCCCTCTCCGGCGGCAGCACCCCCGCCGAGACCTACCGGCTGTTGGGGCGCCAGCATCTGGCCTGGGGGCGGGTGGATGTGCTGCTCGGCGATGAGCGCTGGGTGCCGGCGGATGACCCGGCCAGCAACGCCCGGCTGTTGCAGGAGACCCTGCTGGTCCAGGCTCCTGGCCAGGGCGCCCGCTTCCATCCGGTCCCCACCGGGGAGACCACGCCCGAGCTGGGGGCCGCCGCCTTCGCCCATCTGCTGCGGCAGCTCTGCCCCGGGGATCCGCCGGTGTTTGATCTGATCCTGCTCGGTCTGGGGGATGACGGCCACACGGCCTCCCTCTTTCCCCATACCGCCGCCACCGATGATCGCGGCCTCTCGGTGACGGTTGGGATCGGCAAGGGCCTGGAGCGCATCAGCCTCACCGCCCCGGTGCTCAGCGCCGCCCGCCAGGTGGTGTTCCTGGTGTCAGGGATCAGCAAGCGTCAGGCCCTGGCCAGGCTCCTGGATCCCGATGAACCCGCCGAGCGCACCCCGGCCCGGCTGGTGCAACCCCGGGATCCTGTGCTGGTGCTGGCGGATCGGGACGCCGCTGGTGAGCTGCAGGATCAGGATCGGGCCGAACGCTCCGCTCCCTAGGCTGAAGGGAGCGGACCCGGTCGTGGTGCTGCCCCTTCCCATGATGGTTTCGGCGATGGTTGAGCATCCGAGCAGCCTGCCGATCAAGCCGCTGGTGATCGTTGCCGGTGACGGCTTTGCTGGCTGGCATGCCCTCAATGACACCGTCATGGGTGGCCAGAGCAGCGGGGGCTGCAGCATCAGCAACAAGGGACTGGTGATGGACGCTGAGGTGATCGAGGCAGGCGGCGGCTTCGTCAGTTGCCGGTCTCCCAAGTTCTCGCCTCCCCTGGATCTCTCGGCCTACAGCGGTCTGCAGATCGACCTGCGGGCCGATGGGCGCCGCTACAAGTTGGCCCTGGCCTGCGCAGATGGCCTGGGTGGACTGACCGAGCTGATCCCCGGCGGCCTGCGCTGGGTGGCTGAATTCGCCACCGAATCCAGCGGCCTCACCCAGGTGACCATTCCCTTCGCCAGCCTCAAAGCCAGCGTCCGGGCCAGGCCCAAGCAGCGACCCTGGTCCTTCGATGCCTGCCGCATCACCCGACTGCAGCTGCTGCACTCCAAGTTCAGTGACGATGGCGGTCTCAACAGTGGATTCAGGCCCGGCGACCTGCACCTGGGCCTGGAGGCGATCCGCGCCGTGCCGTGATTCCGCTCCAACTTGTGGCCGCCGCGGCTGACCTCTGCCTCAAGCCCCTGCGCCATGCGGTCGTTCCCCAGGTCCCGGAGGATCAAGAGGCGGCTGGTTCGCCCGACCTCGCCGGGGATCAAGACTGGGCGCTGCGCCTGCAGGCCAGGGATGGGGAAGGCCGGCGGCGGCCCGATCACGACATCGAGCTGGAGATTTATCGCAGTGGCACGCGCCACAACCTGATGCTCTGCCGGGCTGTGCCCGAAGATCAGCCGCTGCTCTGGCATGGCGGCCACCCCGTCTGGATGGATGGGGCCAACGGCCAGCGCTGTGAACGCCCACCCGACGGCGAGGCCCTCGAAGCCCTCGCCCGCCGTCTCCACGCCCTGCTCTGAGCTGATCAGAGCGTGGCCTAAAACACGATGTCGGTGACAGCTCCTTGGCTGCTACTGCTCACCAGGCGTGCGTACTTGCCGAGCACACCCGTGGTGTAGCGGGGCTCCGGCTTGACCCAGGCCGACCGGCGCCGGTCGAGCTCGGCCTCGTCCACATTGAGCTGAATCAGCAACTGCCTGGCATCCACGGTGATGCTGTCACCCTCCTGCACCAGGGCGATGGTGCCACCCACGGCGGCCTCGGGGGCGACATGGCCCACCACCAGACCGTAGGAGCCGCCACTGAAACGCCCATCGGTGATCAGCGCCACCGACTCCCCCAGGCCCTGCCCAACGATCGCAGCCGTGGGCGAGAGCATCTCGCGCATGCCGGGGCCGCCCACGGGACCCTCATTGCGCACCACCACCACGTCACCGGCCTTGACCTCACCGGCAAGAATCGCCGCCAGGGCGTCCTCCTCACTTTCGAACACCCTGGCCGGGCCGGTGAGCACGGGTGTCTTGATGCCGCTGATCTTGGCCACGGCCCCCTCGCTGGCCAGGTTGCCCGTGAGGATGGCCAGATGGCCCTGGGCATAGAGGGGATTCGACAGGGGCCGAATCACGTCCTGACCGGATGGGGGCACAGATGGCACATCCGCCAGCACCTCATGCAGGGTTCGGCCCTCGATCGTGCGGCAGTCGCCGTGCAACAGACCGGCCTCCAGCAGGAGCTTCATCACCTGGGGAATGCCGCCGGCCTGATGCAGATCCACGGTCACGAAGCGACCACTGGGCTTGAGGTCGCAGATCACGGGCACCCGCTGGCGGATCGTCTCGAAATCCCCGATCTCCAGCGGCACCCCGGCGGTGCGGGCGATCGCGAGCAGATGCAACACCGAATTGGTGGAGCCACCCACGGCCATGATCACGGAAATGGCGTTCTCGATCGCTTCGCGGGTGATCAGGTCGCGGGGGCGGATGCCTGCGGCGATCGCCTCAACCAGCACCTCCGCCGAACGGGCGGCGCTGTGAGCCTTCTCGGGATCCTCGGCGGCCATGGTCGAACTGCCGGGCAGGCTCAGGCCCATCGCCTCAAAAGCGGAACTCATCGTGTTGGCGGTGAACATGCCCCCGCAGCTGCCCGCACCAGGACAGGCGTTCTTCTCGATCGCCGTGAGCTCTTCCGCATCAATCCTGCCGCCTGCGTACTGACCCACCGCCTCGAAGGCGCTCACCACGGTGAGGTCGCAGGGGCCGAGTTTGCCCGGCTTGATGGTGCCGCCGTACACGAAGATCGCCGGAATGTTCATCCGCGCCATGGCGAGCATGGCGCCGGGCATGTTCTTATCGCAGCCGCCGATCGCCAGCAGACCGTCCATGCTCTGGGCATTGCAGGCGGTTTCGATCGAATCGGCGATCACCTCACGGCTCACCAGGGAATACTTCATCCCTTCTGTGCCCATGGAGATGCCATCGCTCACGGTGATGGTGCCGAAGGTCTGGGGCATGGCCCCGGCGGCGTGGGCCGCCAGCACGGCCCGCTCCGTGAGCTCGTTCAATCCCAGATTGCAGGGTGTGATCGTGCTGTAGCCATTGGCGATGCCGATGATCGGCTTGTTGAAATCACCGTCGCCGAAGCCCACCGCCCGCAGCATGGCCCGATTCGGCGAGCGCTGGACCCCTTGGGTGATGGCGGCGGAGCGAAGCATGAGAGCAGCGGTTCACTGAAAGAAACCTACTGATCGATGCATCCCACCCGGTTCAGGCAGGGGGCTGGGCCCAGCGCAGACCCAGCGCCAGCTCAGGCCTTGGGGGTCAGGCTTTCGAGCTGGCGGCGCACGTCTTCGATGGCTCGGTTGAGCTTCTGCACCTTGTTCTGGAGCTCATGGTCCAGTACGGGTTGGCGTCCCAGCACCACGGGTTCCTCAGAGCCGTTCTGCAACCGCGAGAGCTCAAGCCCCCGCCGCTGGCGCCGCCGCTGTTGGCGCCGCTCCGCCTCTGAGAGCAACCACCAGGCCAGAGCCGTGGCCCCGAGGACGGCCCCGGCCACGGCGCCGAGCAGAACGCCGCTGCTGCTGTCGTTGACTTGGGCGTTCCTGGCCATGGGAGATCGCTGCCTCTGGAATGTGTCTGGATCCCCTCAGCCTAGGTAGTGAGGGGTATCAGTTCCATAGAGCCGATCGCCCGCATCCCCCAGCCCCGGCACGATCTTGAAGGTCGAATCCAATTCGGCATCGATGCAGGCCGTGTAGAGGGTGAGGTCGGGAAAACGTTCCCCCAGCCGCTTCAAACCTGGAGCCGCCGCCAGGGCGGAGATCACCCGCAGCCGCTTTCCAGAAACCCCCTTGTGCTCGAGGCGTTCGAGCACCTGGCTGAGGCTTCCGGCCGTGGCCACCATCGGATCGAACACCAGTACCCCTACGCGCTCGCCGATCGTTTCGGGCAACTGGTCGAGGTACCAGGAGGCTTCACCGCTGCGCTCATCGCGGCGCAGACCCACGTGGGCCACCCGTGCCGTGGGCAGCACCGCCTGGGCCCCCTGCCAGAGGCCCAGGCCGGCCCGCAGGATCGGCACCACCAGGAGAGGCACCGCCCCATCCACCACCTGACCATCGGTTTCGGCCCGGGGGGTTTGGACCCTTACGGACCGGTGGGGCAGCCAATCCCGCAGGGCCTCGTAGGTGAGCCAGCGCCCCAGCTCAGCCATCGCCGTGGCGAACAGGGCCGGCGGGGTGGTCCTGTCGCGCAGCAAGGTCAACCAGTGACCGATCAAGGGGTGGGGCGGCACCACGACCCGCAGGGACATGCTCATCGAAGGGTCACGGTGCTGCGCAGGCCTGCCATAACTTGAGGATCCACGGTAAAGCTGCGCTGATGCAAGCTCTATTCAGCGTCATCACCCTGCTGGTACTGCTTCTGGGCGTGGCAGGGGGCTTGGTGGCACCGGCCTTGGTGGCACCGGCCTGGGCGATCACCGCCCCCGAAGTGCGCAGTAAAAACAACGCTCAGGACCTCAGCCCCGACAGCCACGGCCGAGATCTGCACCTCCAGGAATTCCTGAAGGCATCGCTGAGCGGCTTCGATCTCAGTGGCGCCGACCTCCGCGGTGCCGTGTTCAACAGCAGCGATCTCCAGGGCAGTGACCTGCGCGGGGCGGACCTCCAGGACGTGGTGGCCTTCGCCAGCCGCTTCGATCGCGCCGACCTGCGCGGTGCCGTGTTGCGCGACGCGATGCTCATGCAGAGCAAGTTCTTGGGGGCGTCGATCGAAGGGGCCGATTTCACCGATGCGGTGCTGGATCTGAGCCAGCGGCGCGCCCTGTGCAAGCGGGCGGAAGGGGTCAACCCGCGAACCGGCGTGGATACCAAGGACAGCCTGGAGTGCCGGTAGATTCGTCATCCGGTTCCGTTGGTGATCAGCCTGCGGAGGAAACGGGGAAAGACCGGTGGGGAGTTCGCTCCGAGTCCGGCACTGTCCCGCAGCTGTGAAGACCCTGGAGCCCATCGGGGCCCCTGCCGGTCTAGTCAGAACGCCCGCCGGATTCGACCCTTCCATTCCGGCGCGGACCGGGCTCCACCATGAACATTCCTGTTGAGGCGCCCTTGCGCCTCTCGATCTGGCGCGCAACTTCAGGCTTGGCCGTGGCACTGCTCCTGCTGGTGCTCCTGGGCGAAGCGCCCGCCTCGGCCCATCACCTGATGGGCTTGTTCCAGCTCAAGCCAGGGCCTGCGGCGGGAATTCTCAGCGGCCTGGGGCATCCCGTGCTCGGTCCTGATCATCTGCTGTTCCTGCTCTCCTTGGGGCTGGTGGGTCTGCAGCAGCCCCGTCGCTGGATCCTGGGCCTGCTCGCCACGGGTCTGGCGGCCTCAGGGCTGGGCCTCTGGCTGCCGGGTCTCCCTGGCGCAGAGCTGCTCGTGGCCCTCTCACTGGTGGCGGTGGGCCTGGTGCTCACAGGCCGCCTGCCCCGCTGGATCCTGCTGCCGGCTTTTGCGCTTCACGGCTACGTGCTCAGCGCCGCGGTACTGGGCTGGGAACCCACACCGATCGCCTTCTACCTGCTGGGCCTTCTGATCAGCCAGGCGCTCTTGCTGACCGCCGCCATCACCCTGGTGCGCCGCTGGGGCAGCCAGCTGAGCCCCTCCGATCTCAAGCTCGCCTCCGGGGTTCTGATCGGCATCGGCGCCAGCCTGGCCTGGACCAGCCTGGTGCCCTGAGATGGTCGCCACCCCAACCAGGCGCTTACCGGTCACTGTGGTGACAGGCTTTCTCGGCGCCGGCAAGACCACCCTGCTGCGGCACCTGCTCCTCCACAGCGGCAAGCGCCTGGCCGTTGTGGTCAACGAATTCGGCGAGGTGGGCATCGATGGCGACCTGTTGCGCAGTTGCGGCTTCTGCCCGGAGGAGGAACTGGGCGGACGACTGGTTGAGCTGGCCAACGGCTGCCTCTGCTGCACTGTCCAGGACGAGTTCCTGCCCACGATGCAGACCCTGCTGCTGCAGGCCGACCGCCTCGATGGCATCGTTGTCGAAACCAGTGGTCTGGCCCTGCCGGAGCCCCTGGTGCAGGCCTTCCAATGGCCCGAGATTCGCACCCGCACGCGGGTGAATGGCGTGGTCGCCGTCGTTGACGGTGAGGCCCTGGCCCAGGGAAGTGTGGTGGGCGATCCGGCAGCCCTCGAGGCCCAGCGGCGCGCCGACCCCAGCCTCGATCACCAGGACGATCTGGAAACCCTTTTCGATGAACAGCTGGAGGCGGCGGATCTGGTGCTGGTGAGCCGCGGCGATCGTCTCGATCCCGACCAGCTGGCCGTGGTCAGGCGCAGGTTGGCGGCAGGGCTGCGCCCCGGGGCGCGGGTGCTCACCATGGAGCGGGGGGTGGTGGATCCCCAGCTGCTGCTCGGGGTGGAGCTGCGGGAGGGTGGCAGCGATGCCCACAACCTCCCGCACCAGGACCACGATCATGACCACGGCCATGACCACGTCCACGTGCCGATGCAGTCGGTGGCGCTGACCCTTGAGGGTCCCTTCGAACGCAGCCGGCTGGAGACCATCCTGCTCGATCAGATTCGCCAGCAGACGATCCTGCGCCTCAAGGGACGGCTCTGGCAGGCCGGAAAACCTCGGCCGCTGCAGATCCAGGCCGTCGGTCCTCGCCTGGAGTGCTGGTACGACGCCGCCCCCGGCCCCTCGGCCAACGCCAGCCGCGAAACCCTTGAATTGGTGGTGTTGGGCCTCGACCTCGACGCCGGCCAGCTGGAGGCCGCCATCTTTCAATCAAGGGGCAGTTCCCCCCTGGCGCAGACCCCATCCCAGCAGAGGGTCTGAGCGGCGATCCAGCGGCTGCTCACCACCTGAAGCGGGGCCCCGGGGCGCTTCAGGATCACCTGACCGCTGCCGTCGTGGCGGAAGTCAAAGCGTTTGGATCCAACCTGAAGGCGCCATTGCTGGCCCGGAGAGGCAACGGTCATCACACAGGCGCGCCAGGGCCCCTGGGCGATGCGGCAGTTGAGTGGGATCGGTTCCGCCGCTCCCTTCGCCGCGGCGGCAACCAGCACCAGGGCTCCCGCCAGCAGTTGACAGGCCAGATGGCAGACCCGTTGGCTTCCCTGCTGTGATCCGGTCATCCCCAGGTCTCCGGGGGAAGGTCTGTCTTCAAGCTGAAGACCAGCGGCCCCTGGAGGGCGGCAGGCTGCGAAGATTTAACAAACCAACCCCAGCTCTGGTGCCCCTCTTCACCGCCCGCGTCCTGGTCTCCCTGAGGCCATCGGTTCTCGATCCAGCTGGGGAGGCCACCCGGGCGGCGGCCGCCCGCCTGGGGGTCGATGGCCTCAGAAGCCTGCGCATCGGCAAGGCGGTGGAAGTGGAGCTGGAGGCTGCCGATTCCGCCAGCGCCCAAGCCCAGCTCGAACTCCTGAGCGACCGTCTCCTGGCCAATCCGGTCATCGAGAACTGGACGCTGGATCTCCAGCAGCCCTCCTGAGACCGGCGACCGAAATGACCCTTGGTGTGGTGGTGTTCCCCGGTTCGAACTGCGACCGGGACGTTCGCTGGGCGGCGGAGGGATGCCTGGGCATTCCCACCCGCTTCCTCTGGCACGAGGAGCGGGATCTCTCCGGACTGGAGGCGATCGTGCTGCCCGGCGGTTTCAGCTATGGCGATTACCTGCGCTGCGGCGCCATTGCCCGCTTCGCCCCGGTGCTGGAGGAGGTGAAGGTCTTCGCCGAGCGGGGTGGAGCGGTGCTGGGGATCTGCAATGGCTTCCAGGTGCTCACCGAGCTGGGTCTGCTGCCTGGGGTGCTGACGCGCAACCGAAATCTCCACTTCCTCTGTGAGCCGGCCCGCCTGAGGGTGGAGCCGGGTCCTTGCCGCTGGCTGAGCGGTTACGCCAGCGGCGAAACGATCACCTTGCCGATCGCCCACGGCGAAGGGCGATACCAGGTGGATCCCGAACAACTCAAGTCCCTGGAAGACCAGGGCTCGATCGTGCTGCGCTATGCCGCCAATCCCAACGGTTCGGTGGGCGATGTGGCGGGACTGAGCAATGGGGCCGGCAATGTGCTCGGTCTGATGCCCCACCCGGAGCGTGCCTGTGACCCGCTGACCGGTGGGGTGGATGGCCGCCGGCTGCTTGAGAGCCTGCTCGGCTGATGGCCCTCGGGCGCCGTGGGCTCTTGTTGGCTGGCGCGACATCTCTGCTGGCCAGTGGTGCACGCGCACTCGGCGGAAGTCGTGCTGCCCATGGCTCCGGCGGCCTGGCCTTTCCGCCACCTTTGGGGCCCGGCAGCCACCTGGTGGCGTTCAACCCCGCCAGTCGGCTGGAGCGCCCAGCCCCCTGGCTCGATCGTCTGCGTCTGCGGATCGAGGCAGAGGGCTGGCAGCTGCTGGTGCCCGAGCAGGTGTTCGGCCACTGGCGCTGGTTTTCACAGACCGACGAGCGCCGCAGCCGTGACCTGATGAGCCTCTGGAGCGATCCTCAGGTTCTGGGCATCCTGCAGGTTGGGGGAGGCTGGGGTAGCTCCAGGCTGCTGGAAGCCGGTTGGAGTGTTCCCCGGCGGCCGCTCTGGAATGTGGGTTTCTCCGATGCCAGTGCCCTGTTGCTGGCGCAATGGGCGGCTGGCCTCGGTGGCGGCGTTCACGCTGGCCTGGGGGGATCGGCCGCAGACGGGCAACGGCTGATGTCCCTGCTGGCCGGCCGCCCGGTAGCTCCCCTGCAGGGTCGAGCCGGCCGCACCGGCCGCGCGGAGGGGCCCCTGGTGGTGACCAACCTCACTGTGGCGACCCATCTGATCGGCACCCCCTGGCTGCCGGACCTCACGGGCGCGGTGCTGGTGCTGGAGGATGTGGGCGAAGCTCCTTACCGGGTGGATCGTCTACTGACCCAATGGCGTGCCAGTGGGCGATTGCGGGGGCTGGCCGGCGTCGCCCTGGGGCGTTTCAGCTGGACACCTGAAGACGTCCAGCCCGGGGATCTGAGCATGGAAGAAGTGTTGCTCGATCGGCTCGGGGACCTAGGCATTCCCCTGGTTCTTGATCTTCCCGTGGGCCACGGCCAGCCCAATGCCGCACTGCCCATGGGACGAACGGCCCGCCTGGATGGGGGGGCCGGCACGCTCAGCCTGCTCTGATCAGGGCCCCGTCAGCATCGGGCAGCGAGCGGGATGTATCTGGGCCCGGAGGCTCAGTTGACCGCGGCGAAGAACTCCTTGCTCTTGATGGGATCAGGATTCATCGTCTTCTCGCCAGGGGTCCAGTTGGCGGGGCAGACCTCATCGGGGTGAGACAGCACGTACTGGAACGCCTGAAGCACCCGCAGGGTCTCATCGACACTGCGGCCCACGGGCAGGTTGTTGATCGTGGAATGGTTGATCACGCCATCGGGATCGATGATGAACAGCCCCCGCAGGGCCACACCAGCCTCCTCATCGAGAACGTTGTAGGCCCGGGCAATCTCCTTTTTCAGGTCGGACACCAGGGGATAGGCGATGTCGCCAAGACCACCCTGTTTGCGATCGGTCTGCACCCAGGCCAGGTGGCTGAACTGGCTGTCCACCGAGATCCCCAGAACTTCGGTGTTGCGGCTGGTGAAATCGCCATAGCGCTCACTGAAGGCAATGATCTCAGTGGGACAGACGAAGGTGAAATCGAGGGGATAGAAGAACAGCACGACGTACTTGCCCCTGTACTGGGACAGGGTCACCTCCTTGAATTCCTGATCGACCACGGCGGTGGCGGTGAAATCGGGGGCGGGCTGGCCCACCCGGAGGGCTCCGGTGGTCGTCATGAAGTGTGGATGTTGAAGGTTTGGTTTGGCTGCCCCCGCGACGGAAACGGCCGGGCTGCGGGAGATAAAAGCGAAGTCGGTACGACTACTGCTTGTCAGGCAACAATTTATCACGGATCCTGGGGTGGCTGCCGCCATAGGCTGGTGGCCTGACCTCACCGCTTTGGTGCCCCGATGGCTTGGGATCCGGCCCTGCTTCGCAAATTCAACGCCACGGGCCACTTTCGGCTCTTGAACCAACTGCGCAGCGAACTCAAAGCCCATCCCCTCACCCGGGCCGCCGATGACCTGGCTGCTGGGGTGCGCCCGAGCCGCAGGGTTCGCGGCCTTGAGCCACGTTCCCAGGGTCAGGGCGGAGGCCGCTTCCGGCGCTCCCAGGGCCAGGGGTCGGCACCGGCAGAGATCAGACCTCAACCGATCTCCGATTCCAGCGGCTTTGACGCTGATGACACCCTTTCGGCCTCCAGTTTCCGCGATCGGCTCAACGCCATCGACATGCGCTGAGCCTGGCCAGAGCGCCATGAAAAAAGACCAACGTCTTCGGACCTTGGTCTTCCATTGGCAGATTCCCTGGTCAACAGGATGGCTCGGGGGAGACTTGAACTCCCGACCTTGGGGTTATGAATCCCACGCTCTAACCAGCTGAGCTACCGAGCCGCGGTGATCGGACTCTAGTTGATCGGGGGAGGGGAAAGGGGCTCAAACCCGCTGGGATCAGGCCTTACCGGGAAGGAACTGCAGGGGGTTCATGGCGCCCTGGCCGGGCGCATGGATCTCAAAATGCAAATGGGGGCCAGTGCTGTTGCCGGTGCTGCCCATGAGCGCAATCACGGATCCCTGGGCCACCTCATCCCCGACGGAGACCATCACACGGCTGTTGTGGCCGTAGCGCGACAGGCTGCCGTCCCCATGGAGGATGTCGACGACGTAGCCGTAGCCGCCGTTGCTCCAACCGGCGGCGGTCACCCGACCGGCTTTGGCCGCCACAATCGGAGTTCCGACATTGTTGGCCACATCAATGCCCTTGTGCATGCGCCCCCAACGCCAGCCGTAGCCGGAGGAAAACACACCCTGGGTGGGCCAGATCCAGCCATTGCCGCTGAAGGAGGGATCGGTCTGTTGGGGTTGACCAAAGCGGGGCATCTCTGGCCAGCTGAGACCGCCACTGCCGACGGGGTTGAGGCCAAGCACCATGCGGCTGCGCCCTGGAGCGGACTGGGCCAGACGAATCTGGGTGCCCACGGCCCAACGGGCGGCTTCCAGACCGGGGTTGAAACGCAGGATCTCCTGGGGGGTCAGCCCGTAGCGCTGGGCGGTCTTGAGCAGGCTGTCGCTGAAGCGAGGCGAGGCCGACGCCTCAATGGGAGGGGGGGTCTGTATCGGTGGGTTACGACGTAGGTCCGAGGTGTCCAAAGAGGCGAGAAGCTTGGCCTTACGCGTCTGCTGAGAGGGAAGCACCAACCAATCACCGGGGTTGAACCGGTGGTCTTCATCAACCTCGTTGAGCTTGGCCAGCCTGGTTTCGTTGAGCTCCAGCTGCTGGGACAGCTCTTCGACCGAAACCTCGGAACGAACCTTCACCCACAGCTTCTCGGCTCTGGGAAGCGCAGCCAGTTCAATCGGAGGGGGAACCTCGAGGGCACCGAGCTCGAAACGCTCGGGCTTGGAATCAGCAATTCCTGGTATGGCACCAACGGCCAGGAGGCCGGTGATTCCCAGGAAGGGTAGGCCCGCCATCGACAGCCGTGTCAATGGATGGCGTATCAGGTTTTTCGAAGGCTTCATGCAAATTTCCCCATCGGACAAGACCCGTCGGAGAAGCCACTATCCCCGGGTCGGCCAGAGAGTAGCGGGTTGAACCATTCTCGGCAAGTTTTCGTGGGGAGTTCAGCGCGCGAAAAGTGGAAGAACCCAGTCAGGACAGGGCTTCCAGCTGGCGAAGGGCTTCGAACAGCACCACCCCCACCGCCACCGAGAGGTTGAGACTGCGCACTCCCCCGCCAGCCCTGGTGCCCCGGGGCATCGGGATCGTCAGGCAGGCATCGGCCTGCTCAAGCAGAGGTGCCGGCAAGCCATCCGTCTCGCGACCGAACAGGAGCCAGTCGTCAGGGCGGAAGGAGAAACGGTGGTGCTGGGCGCTGCCCTGGCTGCTGAGGGCCACCAGGCGGCCCCCCTGGGCCAATCGCTGCCGCTCGAACTGCTCCAGGTCGCTGTGGCGCTCCAGCGAAACCCAGGGCCAGTAGTCAAGCCCGGCGCGCTTGAGCTGACGGTCATCGATCGTGAACCCCAGCGGTTCGATCAGGTGCAGTGGTGTGCCCGTGGCGGCGCAGGTGCGGGCCACATTGCCGGTGTTCGGAGGGATCTGGGGCTGGTAGAGCACGACCTGGGGCATGGATCAGCCCTCGGGCACAGGAACGCTGCAGGCCAACAGATCAATGGCCCGGCCATGGAGCACCAGCCAGGCGGCCCCCGCACGGTCCATCAGCAACTGCTCCAGGCGGCCGAGGCGATCCCGGAAGCGACCACCCACGGCGGTGGCCGGCACCACGCCCCAGCCGCATTCCTCGGCCACCAGCAGCATCGGCGCAGCGCAGGAGCCCACGGCGCTCAGCAACGCCTCTTGCCGAAGCTCCCACTCCCCATGGCCGAGATCAAGGTGATGGGCCAACCAGGAGCCCAGGGAATCGATCAACAGGAGGTGACGCTTCGGCGCCATCAACAGGAATTCCGGCAGGTCCGCCCCCACTTCGTGGGTGACCCAGGCCGCGGACCTGCGGCTGCGGTGCAGTCCCAGGCGGAGCTGCCACTCTTCGTCGCCCGGTAACTCGGGACCCGTGGCCAGGTACAGCACCGTGGAATCCTGCTGCTGGGCGAGGTGTTCGGCCCAACGGCTTTTGGCGCCACGGCTCGGGCCGGTGATGAGGGTGAGTTCAGCCCCCACCGTTCATGTTGCGCAGGGTGGCGACCGAGGAGGGCGAGACGCGGTTGAGGTAGCGGAAGATCCAGTACTTGAAAACTGTCGCCAGGATCACGGGGAAGGTGGCGATGAAGAGCAACACGAAATTCTCCTGCTCCGGCAGTCCAAAATGGCTGGCGATACCGCCGAGAAGCACGGTCCAGCCCTCAGGGCTGTGAAAACCAACGAAAATGTCGGTGAACAGGATGATCGCGAAGGCCTTGGCGCTGTCGCTGAGGCCGTAGATCACCTCGTCGAGGAAGCCCCGCAGCACGCGCAATTCCTGGCGTCCGAACAGGCAGACCAGCAGAAAACCGATCAGGCCAAAGCCATCGGCGATGACGTTCTTGAGCGCCTGACTGCTCTCCCCCACGGCCTCTTCGTTGAGCGCAATCGCCCTGGTGGCCAGCTTCTCCCTCAGCTCCACGGGTGTTGGCAAGGGCAGACCCGTCAACAGAGCCTCAAACTCCAGCTGAGAGCGATAGGCGCGCAGCCTCTCGGCCGCTTCTTCGGCCATGTGGGGCCGTGGCTGACTCAGGAATGACTGGCTGATCGCCAGCTTGTCCATAACCGGCGCGATCACGTAGGTGCGGCTTAACTGCTGAACCAGCACCGGCACCAGGATCAACAGCAGCAGAATGCGCAGCGACACCAGGGTGGAGTCGCGCCGGCGGCGGAAACCGGCCACCACCGTGGCCTCCGCCTCCGGGTCCAGCTGACGCCTGACCCGATCAAACGCCCCCAGCAGGCTGCGCGGCAACATCTCGGGCGAGCGGCTGAGGCTGGGCAGCGGGCTGCGGCCCAGGTAACGGGCCGTGACCGACTCGATCAGCTGCAGCTGGCGCAGTTCCTGGCCGTCGAACTCCGCTCGCTTCGGCTCAAGCTCATCGAGCGCCTGGCGACAGACCACAAGGGCGGCGCGGAACCGACGCAGCATCTGGGCCTTGGTGGAGCGCGGAATGCTGAGTTCCAGCTCCGGGCGTACGGGCCTGTCGTTGTAGTACTCCAGCTCGAGGCTCTGGATCAGCAGCGCCGCCTCATAGGCCCGCTCCAGATCGTTGCTCAGGTCCTGGGCCTGGGCCTTGCCGAACGTTCCCATCCAATCGGTCAACCCCATGAATTGATCAACGGGAGAACACCCACCAGGTCAGCATCGGCACGATTGTGCCAACGATGAGCAAAACAATCACCCAGGTGAAGGCATGGCTGGACGCGGTCTCATCCGCGGTGGGGATGTTGGATTCGATGATTTCTATAAGTTGCTGCACGGGCGGACCGGGGTCCTCCCCACCGGAGAGCACCACCTGCAGGCGCTGGAGCGCATCGATCGAGGCCTGGCGATAACGGGAACCGTCCCGCAGGGGCTGTCCCATCGTGGCGGCCGCCGTGCTCTCCAACAACGCCGGAGGAAGCTGCTCGAGCAGCTCGGGTGAGGCGCCGATGGCGGCGGAGTTGTTCTGGGTCTCGATCAGCAGCAGCAGCGTGGCGTCATCGGGTTCCGCATCGCTCCATCGCCCCACCAGCTGCTCGGTCAGTTCAGGGAGGGAAAGGCCGTAATCCAGGCGGCCCACGGTCAACAGGTGGGCGTCGATGTGATCAGCCGAGAGTTGCTTCAGGCGACGATCCAGATCGGCAATCGCGGCACGGCTGAGCACGTCGGACGTGTCCAGCACCCGCTCGGCAGGGGGGCTGGGCGGAAAATCATCCAGAGCCATCGCCCAGGCGGCGGGGGCCGGCAGCAGGCCCAGCAGCAGACCCAGCAGCAGAGCCGGCAAGGCCAGGAGAAGGCGTCGAAGGGCGCGGACCACAGGCCTGCGGTGAAAACGTTGCACCAGTTTGCCGTCAGGGGCACGACCTGTCGCGGGGATGAAGCCAGCGGAGGGCCCTCCCTGTGCCAGCGTTGGAGGCGGTGCCGGCTGTGGAGGCCATGGGGATGCCCCTCCCCGCAAGGGTGACGCTGGCGGCGGGGGTGCTGGGGCTGTCCCTCTGCCTGAGCAACCAATGGACGACGGCGGAACTCAGCCCTGCCCTGCAGCGATCAGGCGTGCTCGCCGGTCTGCTCTCGGTGGGTCTGATGCTCGTGGCCCTGCTCTGGACCAGGGCGGTTCCGGAGGCGCCGGAGCGGGTGGAGCTCCCAGGCGATCAGGGCCTCGATCTGGTCGGAGATTTACCTCAGACCATCGCCGAGGAACTGGGCTGGGGCAGCCAGATGCTGCTCACCGCGACGCCGGCGGCCTCGGTGTTGGTCCATTGGCAGGGACGCACGCTGCTGCGCCGTGGGGTGCTGGCTCAGGCCTCCTTCAACCCCGGGGCGATCTGCGCGCGTGCCGCCTCCACCGATCGGGCCATCTCACTGGTCAACCTGGCCCTCTACCCAGGCCGCGATGAATTCAAAGGCCTTCCCGAGGGCGTTCCGGCGGTGCTGATCCAGCCCATGGGCCCCCAGGGCTGGGTGCTGCTGGGGGGCTGGTCGGCGCGCTGCTTCAGTCGCAGCGATGAAACCTGGCTGAAGGGCTGGTCCCAGCGGCTCAGAACGTCACTGGAGCGCTGGGACGCTGCTGGGGAGCCTTCGGTGGCAGCTCCAGGCGGGAGCTGACCCGACCCCCCGGGGTGGTGAACACCGCCAGACCTTTTTCGCCCAGGCTGCCGTTCACTTCGCTCGAGCGGGTCAGCTGCCTGTTGGCAGTGCGCCGCATCACGACGCGCCCGCTCGCGTTGAAGGCCTGGGTGGTCCAGTTCCAGCGACAGACCTGGGCCTGGAGCCACTCCCCCGGCTGACGCAGGTCGCAGGCCTGCGGGACGTGCACGATCTGCTCCTTCTGGAGAATCTCGAAGGCGGCTCCCCGGATGTGGAGTTGGCCGATCACGGCCGTGAAGGGCACCGTGCTGCTAATCCGCTGGCTGCCGAACTCCCAGCGGCTGGGACCGGCCTCAAGTGCGGCCTTCTGGGCCCTGTCGGTGAGCCTGACGGGCTTCTGGAAATCGAGCCACTGCTGGCGGGTGTTGCCCACCAGAGCGGAGGCGGTGAGCACCTGAGAGCTGCCTTTCCTTCCCTGCCGCTCACCCCGCACCGGGCCGCTGCCCTGGAGGTTGCCGCTGCCGGGGTTCCAATCGGCCTTGGTCAGCTTGAGCACGGTTTGGGGTGGACCCTGACGCTGGCCCTGGGGCTTGGACGTTCCTTCCCAGCGCTCCAGACGAGGCTGGCCCCGCAGTTCAATGCGATCAAGGTCCAGGCGAAAACGGGCGTTGGTGGCACTGAGTCGCGACTGCTGGTCGAAGGCCACCGGTCGGCGGTCGATCTCCATCAGCTTCTGGCGTGGAATCCAGCGCACCCGATCGCCGGTGATCAGCACGGGCCGGTTGCTGATCACCTCGATGCGCACGCCCTGCTCAAGGGTGATCTGCTCACCATCATTGAAAACGGTGCCTTTAGCCGCCTGCACGCGATACCGAGCCTGCCCATTGGCATAGATCACCCCTTGCGGCTCCCGCGCGAAGGCCAGGCGAGCGGTCATGTCGTAACGGGCCTCGGGGCTGCGCAATTCCCAGGCGGGTCGTCCCTTGGAATCCTGCTGCCGCAGGTTGAGGCTGCGGAACACGAACGGCAGGGGCTTCTCCTGGACCACCGGCGCCGACCAGCAGCCCGCCAGGGGCAGCAGCAGGGCCAAGCTGAGCAGATGGTGGCGTTTCACAGCGGACCGTCCAGCTCGAGCCGAGCCATCACAGGCTGGGGCTCCGGAAGGGGCAGGGCGGGCTGAAGGCCACCCCAACGCAGGCGCTCCAGCCAGGGGGAAGGGCTCGGAATGCCAGCAATTTCTGGCGGGGCTCCAACGGTTCCTGGGCCCTCGATCACGCTCGGCGTGCCACTGGCCGCCGGCGGTTGACCCAGCTGGGCCAGCATCCGCTCCGAAAGCTCCGGCACCAGTGCAGCGATCAACAGGGCCACCAGCCGGGCCGACTCCAGCACGGCGTAGAGGTCCTCCCCCACCACCGCGAGCTGACCCTCTTGTTTGATGCGGCTCCAGGGAGCCCGTTCGTTGAGGAAGCCGTTGGCGCTGATCGCCAGGTGCAGGGCCGCCTCGGCGGCCGCCTGGAAATCAAGACGATCCATGGCCTCGATCACCACAGGACCGGCCCGCCCAGCGGCCTGGGCGAGGGGATGGTCGCTCAAGGCGGCGGCGCCGGGGGGAGGCACGGCGCCATCGAACCAGCGACGTGCCATCGAAGAGGTGCGGTTGAGCAGATTCCCGACCGTGTTGGCCAGATCATTGTTGACCAGGTCGACGAAGCGCTGCTGCTGGAAGTCACCGTCATCGCCGAAGGCGATGTCGCGAAGGAGGTACCAGCGCACGGCATCGCGGCCGCAGCGCTCGAGCAGCACCGCCGGATCGAGCACGTTGCCCAAGGATTTGCCCATCTTCTGGCCCTCACGGGTGAGGAAGCCGTGGCCGAACACTTGCTTCGGGGGCTCCAGGCCCGCCGAGAGCAGCATCGCTGGCCAGTAGACGGCGTGGAAGCGCAGGATGTCCTTGCCGATCACGTGCAGGCTGGCGGGCCAGCCACGGGCCAGGGCGATCTCCAGATCCGGCTCATCGCCTGGCTCCAGCAAGGCCGTCAGGTACCCCAGCAGGGCATCGAACCAGACGTAGAAGGTGTGGCCCTCGTGGCCGGGCACGGGGATGCCCCAGGGCAGATTGACCCTGGAAATCGAAAAGTCGCGCAGGCCCTGGCCCACGAAGTTCTCCACCTCCCGTCGCCGGCTGGGTGGCTGGATGAAACCCTCCCGGGCGACGAGCGCCTCGACCGGGGCCTGGTACCTCGAGAGGCGAAAGAACAGATTGAATTCATCACGCCACTCCAGGGGCCGCCGATGGGTGGCGCACTCCGGGTCCTGAGCCTCGTGGGGGTCGTCCTTGAACTCTTCGCAAGCCACGCAGTACCAACCCTGCTGGCGTCCCTCAACGATGTCGCCATTGGCCTCCACCCGGGCGAAGAACTGCTCGACGAGGCGACGGTGACGTGGATCGGTGGTGCGGATCAGCCGGTCGTTGCTGATCTGCCAACGCTCCCAGAGCTCCCGGTACTGGGAACTGACGGCATCGCAATGGGCCTGGGTACTGAGCCCCGCCGCCTCAGCCGTGCGCTGGATCTTCTGGCCGTGCTCATCACAACCGGTGATGAACAGCACCTGCTCGCCTTTGAGCCGCCGATGACGGGCCACCGCATCACAGGCCAGGGTGGTGTAGGCGCTGCCGAGGTGGGGCTTGTCGTTGACGTAATAGAGCGGTGTCGTGAGGGTGAAGGTCATCGGCGCTCAAGGGGGGGCCGCTGCGCCGCCAAGGCGGTCCCGTGCCGAGGAGGCATCATGCCCCAAACGCAGACCCCTGAAGCGATGGGCGATCAACCCGGCCACCGGACCACCTTGCCGGAGGTGGGTTGATGGGGTTTGAGCAAGATCGGGCCGCCGTGGTGGTCTGGGGTGGCGGCAGCGGTGGGGTGGCGGCGGCCCTGCAGGCGGCCCGCAGCGGCGCCGACACCTTGCTGCTCACCCCCGGATCCTGGCTCGGGGGCATGGTCAGCGCCGCTGGGGTCTGTGCCCCCGACGGCAATGAACTGAGTCCCTGGCAGACGGGTCTGTGGGGGGCGCTGCTGCGGGCCCTCCAGCAGGAGGAGCCCGAGGGCCTCGACCACAACTGGGTGAGTTGTTTCGGCTACAGGCCAGCCACTGCCGAAAGGGTGATCCAGCGCTGGGTGGCGGCCGAACCGCAGCTGCGCTGGTGGCCTGGCTGCGGGCTGAGGGCTGTGCAACGCCAGGGAGCGCGGATCACGGCTCTGGAGCTGGATACCCCCGATGGTCCCCGGCGCGTGGGCCTGGAGCTGGTGGTTGATGGCAGCGACCGCGGCGATCTGCTGCCCCTGGCCCTGGCCCCCTTCCGCCTGGGCTGGGAACCCCAGGAGCAGTGGCAGGAGCCCAGCGCCCCCGCCCGAGCGCGCCTGGAGAGCGAGCCCTTCTTCCAGCAGCAGCCCGTGCAGTCGCCCACCTGGGTGGTGATGGGTCAGTTGGGAACGGGCGATCCCCCAGACCACCCCGGCCCCCTGGCGGCTCCGTTCGAGCCAGCCACCGAAGCCTTCGGCCTCGAGCGCACCTTGACCTACGGGCGCCTGCCCGGGGGACTGGTGATGCTGAACTGGCCCCTCCATGGCAACGACTGGCACGGGGACCTGGGGCGGGCCTTCAGCGGTGATCCGGCCCAGGAGGCCGCCCTGGCCATGGAGATGCGCTCGCACAGCCTGCGTTTCCTGAGCGCCCTCGAGGAAGCCAGCGGGGGCTGGTTGCGACCCGGCCAGGCGTTTCCAGCCAACAACCAGCCACCGGGAGATCGAGACGATCTGTTGGGTGACCAGAGCCTGGCCCTGATGCCCTACTGGCGGGAAGGCCGCCGGCTCGTGGCCCGTGCGTTGGTGAGGGAACAGGACCTGCTGCCCTTGGGGCCAGGCGCCTCGATCGCTCCTCTGCCCATCGATCAACAGGGCAGGGTGCAATCGATCGCCGTCGGTAACTACGTCAACGACCACCACTACCCAGGCCCTGACTGGCCCCTGGCCCCCAAGTCCTGCCCCTGGGGCGGGCGCTGGAGCGGCACCCCCTTCACGATTCCCTACGGAGCCCTGGTCAGCGCCGAGCTGGAGAACCTGCTGGCCGCCGACAAGGCGATCGGCACCAGCCACATGGCCAATGGAGCCACCCGTCTGCAGCCCCTGGTGCTCAATGTCGGCCAGGCGGCGGGCCTGGCGGCAGCCCTGTGCGTGCGGCGGGGTCTCCTGCCGGCGGAGCTGCCGGTGCGCGAGCTGCAGGAGCAACTGATTGGCGATGCCCAGGCCCCCGCGGGCCCCTTGCCCCTCTGGGACACCCCCTGGCACCACCCCGCCTGGGCCGCGCGGCAGCGGGCGCTGCTGGAGCACCCCGAGCGTCTGGGTTCCAACGGGCTCTGGCCCGGTGGACCTGGAACGCCGATGCAGCGGCCACCGGCCGAGCGCGGCGAAACGCTGTGGGCAGGCACCCTGATTCCCGATGGCCAAGGCCGCTACCGCCTGGAAACCGCATCGGCCGACTGGCCCGTGATCACCCTGGAGCCGGACCTCCACCACTGGCTGCAGCAGCTGGAACGCCCCAGCCAAGTGGCGCTGATCGCCACCGCCAACCCCTGGGGCCCCTGGTTGCGGGCCTCAGCCCTGGCCGCCTGAGCGAACGGCCTGGAGGCGCAGCCGATCTGCCAGGGAATCCACCTCACCCACGCGCACCTCAAGCGAATCACCGGGCTCGCAACCCTCCGGCACCGTCGCCGCCAGATCCATGGCAAGTTCGTCGAGATGCACCAGGGCGAGGCAGTCCTGCTGGCGCAGCCAGCGCAGAAAAAGGGCAGACCAGGAGCGGCCGGGATGGCGCTCGAACCACACCTGCTGCCAGTGGCGCTGGTCGTCGCGGGCAATCTGGACCGTCTGGCGCAGGACTGGATCGAGTTGATCGAGCAACGACCCAAGGGTCGCTTGATCGAGGCTCGCCTCCCCCGCCTGCTGAGCTTGAAGTTGGCGTTGGACGATCAGGTCGCCATAGCGGCGGATCGGAGAGGTGGCCTGGACGTAGGCCGGCAACCCCAGACTGAAATGGGGAGCTGGCTGGGTGCCGGTGAGGCCACGGGAGAGCCCCCGACGCAGCAGCGCATGGCGCACCGGAGCTGATTCCAGGTGCTCCAGTTCGGCAGCCGATGGAAGCGGGCTGACCGGTTGGCTGCGGTAGGGCAGGGCGAGGCCTTCACGGGAGCCGTAGTCGGCCACCACCGCGCCGGCCAGGATCATCGCCTCAGCCACCAACAGCCGCGCCGGCGAGGGCTCCACCACCTCCAGCACCGCTTCCTCACCCTCCCGGCAGATGCGCCCTTCGCTCTGGTCCAGCAGCAGGGCCCCCTGGCGCAGGCGCCAGCGGCGACGGTTCTCCAGCAGGGTGTGAATCTCGGCCAGATCGGGATCCTCCGGGGGCGCGAGATCGATCAGCTCATCCCCGTCTTCGTAGCTCAGCCGGTAGGTGGGCCGCACCCAGCTGCGGCGGAGCTCATAGCCCGCGACGCTGCCGTCGTCATCGAGGTCGATGCCGTAGCTCCAGGCGGCGCAGCGCTCCCCCTGGCGCAGGCTGAACGGGCCCGCCGCCAGCTCCAGCGGAAACATCGGCACACTGCCCTCCGCCAGGTAGAGGCTCGTGGCCCGGCGCCGGGCTTCCAGATCGAGCGGACTGCCGGCCGTCACAAGCCGCGACGGATCGGCGATGTGCACCCACAGGCGCCCGCGGCCATTCGCCAAGCGCTCGAGGGCGAGACCGTCATCGATCTCTCTGGTGAGCGGATCGTCGATGGTGAAGGTGCGCAGGCCCGTGAGATCCAGCCGCTGACTGTCACCGGGCTGGGGCTCGACGCTGCGTTGGGCCAGCTCCCGGGCCTGGGCGATCAACTCAGGCGAAAAGCCATCCGACCAGACGCTCCGGCGCAGGGAGGGCAGGCTATGGGGTTGCCACTGGCCCAGGTCCACCAGCAGATGGCGCAGGGCTCCCGGTTCCGGGGCCACCTTGGCCTGCTGGAGAGCTTTGAGCAGCTCAGCGCCCAGGGGTTGATCCTGCTCACCGGAGCCCCAGGCCAGCAACTGCTCCAGTTCCTGGCGTTGGGCCGGCAGCAACTGCGCCGGATCGATCGGCCTGCGGCGGCGCAGGCTCTGATGCCAAAGCTCTTGGCGCTGGGCGAGCAGCTGCTGGCGACGCCGGCCATGGCGCAGGGCGCGAAGGTCCGCGAGCGGTCGCGCTTGGACGTCCCCCTGACGCCATCGGAACAGATCCTGGCCCGGGCGTTGCAACTCCAGCCAGCAGGCGGCGCTGGCCACGGGGCTGCTGTGACCCGCCACCAGAGCCACGAATTCGGCGAAGGGCAGGGTGGAGCCATCGGAGGCCAGCAGAAGCCAGGCTGCCCCCCAGTCTCGGGCGAGGGGTTGGGCCGTCAACAACGCCGCTTCGCTGATCTCCCAGGGGGCTGAGCCCAGGCGGCGGACGGGTTCAAGGCCCTGGGGCAAAGCCTGAATCAGATCCAGCTGCCTGAGGGGGAGCTGCTGAACCTTGCCCTCAGGACCCACCAGCACCTCGGCGCGGCTGCCGTGTAGGGAACTGATCAGGGCGAGCCTGGGACCGTGTCGGTCGCTCAGCCCCACCAGATCACCGGTTTGCACGCGGGTTCAGGGGGAAGGGTGCTGGGCAGGTTCACCCTGCCGGCGTGGGCTCAACCCTCGGGGTTCACAAAGGGCAGCAGGGCCACGATGCGGGCGCGCTTGACCGCGTTGGTGAGGTCGCGCTGCTGCTGGGCGGTGAGGCCAGTGAGCCGGCGGGGGAGGATCTTGCCGCGTTCGGTGATGAACTTCTTGAGCAGATCGACATCCTTGTAGTCGATCGGATCGCCGGGCTTGATCGGCGAAAGGCGCTTCTTGAAGAAGGAGCTGGTCATGGGAGAAGAGAGCGGAACGGGGAACGGAACAAGGAGCTGGGCCTCACTTGATCTCTTTGTGGATCGTGGGCTTGTTGCAGTGAGGGCAGAACTTCTTGAGTTCGATCCGTTCGGTGGTGTTCCTGCGGTTCTTCTCGGTGGTGTAACGGGACACCCCGGGGGACCGTTTGGCGGGGTTGGACCGGCATTCGGTGCACTCGAGAGTGATCACGATCCGGACGCCCTTGTTCTTGGCCATAGGAAGGACGTTGCGCCGCTGATGCGTAGCGATGTTGACAGTGGACCACCATACCAACCCACCCGAGCGCCCAAGGTCCGTTCCTTAGGATCACCCCTTCTGCGATCAGGGTTCGATGCGGGTCTCGCTCCGGTGGCTCAGGGAGCTTGTGGCCTGCGACACCCCGGTGGACGAGCTGGCCGAGCGGCTCTCGTTGGCGGGCTTCGAGGTCGAAGCGATCGAGGATCTGGCCGCCCAAGCCGCCGGGGTGGTGGTGGGCCTCGTCGAACGGCGGGATCCCCACCCCAACGCCGACAAACTCAGTGTCTGCAGCGTCAACGTCGGGTCCGAGCAGCCCCTGCAGATCGTCTGTGGGGCTGCCAACGTGCGGGCGGGCCTCCACGTCCCTGTCGCCCTGGTGGGCGCCCATCTGCCGGCGGTGGAGCTCACCATCAAACCCGCCGAGCTGCGCGGAGTGGCCAGCAGCGGCATGATCTGCTCCCTGCGGGAACTGGGGCTGGTCGATGGCTCCGATGGCATTGCCGTACTCGATGAACTGCTGGAAGAGGTTCCTGCTTTGGGCTCACCAGTGGGTCCCAGCCTTGGCCTCGACGATCAGGTGCTGGAGCTGGCGATCACGGCCAACCGACCCGATGGCCTCTCGATGCTCGGGATCGCCCGGGAGGTGGCCGCCCTCACCGCTTCCCCCCTGACCCTGGCCCCGGCGGCACCAACCTTGGCCGGCGAACCCCTGCCCGTGAGCCCTGCGGTCCAACGGGCGATCGAGCTGGGGGGACTGTTCAGCGTCTCGGCCCTGAAGGGAGTGCGTGTCGGGCCATCACCGCGATGGTTGCAACAACGCCTGGAGCGGGCAGGTTTACGCCCGATCAACAACGTGGTGGACATCACCAACCTGGTGATGCTCGAAACGGGCCAGCCCCTCCACGCCTATGACAGCGACCGCCTGGCGGACTTGGGCGGTGACACCTTGCGGTTGGAGGCTCTCGGTTTGCGCCAGGGGGAGAAGGGTGAAGGTTTCGAGGCCCTCGATGGCAGTCAGCTGAGCCTGGATGAAGAAGCCCTGGTGGTCACCTATGCGAACCAGCCGATCGCCCTGGCCGGAGTGATCGGGGGAGCGTCCAGCTCCGTGCATGACGGCACCACCAACCTCTGGCTGGAGGCGGCGGTGTTCGCGCCCCAGCAGGTGCGCCGCAGCGCCCGAAGCGCAGGCCTGCGATCCGAGGCCTGCGCCCGCTTTGAAAAAGGCCTGCCCAGGGAGGTGACCCTCCTGGCTGCGAACCGGGCCGTGCAGTGGTTGGTCGAACTGGCCGGTGCCGAACCTGTGGGCCGCTGGCTGCACCAGTTGCCGGAGCGGCCGCGGGAACCGCTGTGCCTGCGCCGTGATGCCCTGCACCAGCTGCTGGGCCCGGTGGTGGATGACGGCGTCAGCGATGACCTGCCCGATGGTGCCATCGAGCAAACGCTTCAGTCCCTCGGCTGCGTTCTGGAGCCGATCAACGGAGGCTGGAGTGTCAACGTGCCTCCGTCGCGGGCCCTGGATCTGGTTCGCGAGGTGGATCTGATCGAGGAGGTGGCGCGGTTGGTCGGCTACGACCGCTTTGCCGCCCACCTGCCCGATCCGCTCAGCCCCGGTGGCCTGCGCCCCGAGCAGGAGGTGGAACGTCGTCTCCGGCGGGCCCTCTGCCAGGCCGGTCTGCAGGAAACCTGCTCCCTATCGCTGGTGGAGGCGGGCCCCGGGCGCATTCCCCTGGCCAACCCGTTGCTGGCCGACTACGGCCACCTGCGCGACAACCTGGTCGATGAATTGCTCCAGGGCGCCCGCCGCAATCTCCAGACGGGAGCACCCGGTTTCTGGGCTTTCGAAATCGGCCATGTGTTCAGCCAGCTCGCTGGGAGCACCCCCCCCAAGGGGGAGCTCCAGAGGCTGCAGCTGGCAGGCGTGATCACCGGCCGACGCAGCGCCGAGCTCTGGTCAAGCGGCGGCAAGGCCATCAGCCCCAGTTACTTCGAAGCACGTGGTGCCCTGGAGCGGGCCCTGGCCAGCCTGGGGGTCGAGAGCGAGGATCGCCCTCTTGCCAATCACCCCCGGCTCCATCCGGGCCGAGCTGCCGAGCTGGTGATCGAGGGGCGCGGGGCCGGCTGGTTCGGCCAGCTCCATCCCGCCCAGGCCGAAGCCCTGGACGTTCCCGAAGCCACCCATCTCTTCCAGCTGGATCTGACTCCCCTGCTGACGGCCGCCACCCGCCGGAACCGCTGGACACCCAGTTACAGCCCCTACGCCACCGTTCCCGCCGCGGAGCGCGATCTGGCCCTGGTGGTGCCGCGCGAGTTGATCGCTTCTCGTCTGATTCAGGCGATCCGAAAGGCCGGCAAACCCCTGCTGGAGCATGTGGAGCTGGTGGATCGCTACGAGGGTGAGCAACTGGCCGCCGGTCGCTGCAGCCAGGCCTTCCGGCTTCGCTACCGCGATGCGAGCCGCACCCTCACCGATGCGGAGGTCGAGGCGGTCCATGGCCGCATCCGCGAAGCCCTGGAAACGCAGTTCGACGCTCAGTTGCGCTGAAGGATGGCGAGGCTTTCCACGTGACTGGTCTGGGGGAAGAAATCCACCGGTTGCACGCTGGTGAGCGTTAGGCGCCCCTCGGCGCAGAGCATCGCCAGGTCACGGGCCAGGGTGGCGGGGTTGCAGCTCAGGTAGGCCACCCGCTCCGGCGCTGAGGCGGCGATGGTCGCGCAGACGCCAGGGGAAAGTCCCTTGCGCGGCGGATCCAGCAGCAGGGCGTCGGCCCCATCGAGGGCCTCGGCCAGGGAGGTCTCCACGTCGGTGGCCTCAAATTGGCAACGCTCCAGACCATTGCGCTCGGCATTGGCACGAGCCTGTTCCACCGATCCTGGGTGCTGCTCCAGCCCCAGGACCGAGGCTCCCGCCGCCGCCAGAGGCAGGCTGAAGGTACCGATCCCGCAGTAGGCATCCACCAGGCGAGTCCCAGCCCGCACGGCCAGTGCCTCGATCAGCGACGGCACCAGACGCTCTGCCTGGGCCGTGTTCACCTGAAAAAAAGTGTCGGCAGCGATGCGCAGGTCCTGGCCTGCAAAACGCTCCAGCAACCAAGGGCGACCCGCCACGGTTTCGGTTTCGGCCCCGAAGAGGGTGTTGGACGCTGTGGGCTGAAGGTTCAGGCACACCCCCACCAACTCCGGCCAGCGCTCCATCCAGGCCGCCGCGAGGACAGGCAGATCGGGCAGGTGGCGGTGGCTGCTGATCAAGGTGATCAGCAGCTCACCGGTGTGGTGGCCAAGGCGCAGGGCCAGGTGCCGCAGGCCCCCCTCAGCGCTGAGATCCGCATCCACGGGCCAGTCGCTCTGCTCCAGGTCGAGCTTGATCGGGGCGATCAAGCGATCCAGCCGAGGATCCAGCACCGGACAACGGTTCATGTTCACGATGCGGTGACTGCCACTGCGGTAGAAGCCAGCCCGCAACGTGCCATCTTCTGTGCGCTCGAGGGGGATCACGGCACGGTTGCGGTAACCAAGGAACGCCTCAGACGACAGGATCGGCGCAACGTTCAGTTCGAAGCCGCCGATCCGTCGCAGCGCCTGCTGCACCATGTCTTCTTTCCAGCGAGCCTGGGCGCCATCCTCGAGATGCTGCACCGAGCATCCGCCGCAGCGGTCGGCCAGGATGCAGGGGGGCCGCCGCCGATCGGGGCTGAGCAGCAACGTGGAGCGGTGCTCCGCCAGCAGATGGCGCTTGGCACGGTGGCGCACGATCACGTCCACGGTTTCACCGGGGAGGGCCCCATCGACGAACACCACCTGATCAGCGCTGCGGCCGACGCCCTGACCCTGATGGTTGAGACCAGTGATCCTCACAATGAGGCGCGTTCCGGGGCTGGGGGCTGGAGAATCCATGAAGGGTCTGAGCCGCGCTCTCGGACCTCGACCCTATCGGTGACGCAGGCGGACCCAGGGAGCGATTGGATGCGAAGGGGCGTTACACCTCATCGGAAAACCGTTTCAGGCGAGGGGCACACTGGATAAAGTTCCAAAGTTCATGGTGCCGTAGATGAGCGTCGTTCGGGATCTGATCCTCCAAGCAGACGACGAGTTGCGGTACCCCAGTGGCGGTGAGCTGCGCTCGATCGTTGACTTTCTCTCGGGCGGATCAACGCGCTTGCAGGTTGTGCGCTCGCTCACGGACAACGAAAAGAAGATCGTCGACGAAGCCGCCCGACAGCTCTTTACCCGTAAGCCCGACTATGTGGCCCCCGGCGGCAATGCCTACGGACAGAAACAACGGGCCCAGTGCCTGCGCGACTTCAGCTGGTACCTCCGCTTGGTGACCTACGGGGTTCTGGCCGGCAGCACGGAGCTGATCCAGAAGATCGGCGTCGAAGGGGCCCGCGAGATGTACAACAGCCTGGGTGTGCCCCTTCCGGGCATGGTCGAATCGATGCGCGCCCTCAAGGAGGCTTCCCTCGTTCTGCTCTCCACGGACGAAGCCGAGCTGGCAGGCCCCTACTTTGACTTCCTGATCAAGAGCCTCCAGACCCCCAACTGAGCCCAGGGTCACGAACCCATCCACAAACCAGTCGAACGATGGCTGTGGCGATGGGAAGCGACCATGCGCACGGGCAACGTTGACAAGGCCGCTTCAATCGTCTCATTCAAGGATCGCTGCAAGACCAGGTAGTAGTCTCAGGCGAGAATTGCAGGAACAGAATTAGGCAGAATCAATCTTGGCGGCCCTAAGGGAATACATGAGTCGCCCAGGCGGCACCACCACCATGGCCATGCCGCCTGGGCTGAAATCAGAGCCAAAACGCTGATGACGCGATCGATCGCCTGTTCGGCGACAACCGTCACAAGTGGATCACTTGATTCCCAGATCAAGTCCTTGCATTCAACCCAGATGAGACGGTTGGATCAATGTCGCTTGGCAGCGGCGGGATGACCTTCCCCATCCGACGAACGGATTGTCGCATTGGTCTCACTTGATTCAGGCCACAAGGCGCGAAGCAAGTACCAAATGAGATCGACGGCACCACTTGGCCCAGGGCCCTCCGCGGTGGCGCCAGCAGAACCCTGCCCCAAAGACAGACATCAACGTAATTGGTGGCTCACATGAAGGCGTTCATCCGGTCAGGGTCTTCGCCCCTGGAGCGATGGGCCACCGGGCAGGGACAAGGGCGGGGTCCGGGGAAAGGCCAAGGGCTCGATACCGGTCGATCCAGAGCATCCCATACGGGATCCATAATAAGTCTTGAATTAAGTCAAATCCAAGACTTATGGATCACGCATTATGAAGGTCCCGCCATCGTCGCCAGTGCGCGTTTCACCCAGGCCTGACCTGGTGATGTGAGCGCATTTCGCAGCACAGCACCCTTGAACGTCGGCCGATGGGTCACCCAACACCGCGAAGGAATCTGTCGTCAGATGGTTCACAACTGCGGTGGAAACGAACATCGATGGGCGCCTGCCATGCAGACGCGAACCAAGGAGTTCCCTGGCTCTCCATCGATCCTGAGACCATGGACCAATCGATTTGTCTCAGTGCTCTCATACTAGTCCATTTACTAATCTAGGAATGCCTCGCAAGTGCGACTTGCGATACTTTCCTGTGGCCCATGGGCGCTGTAGCCATGGGAAGTCTCGAGCTGAGCGCGACGTCGACCGATTGCCCCCTTTGGAGGATCCCACTCTTGCGTACCTGTGTTTGACACAGGTACGCAAGCTCAAAAACACAGCTGTGGCAATGCTTCTTGGGCATCCATTAAGCCTTGGACAACCGCGACCCCATGGACTGGACAGCTCCTGCACCGTTCAAGGAGGCCCCGATCAGGAATTGGTCACGGCCTTCCGCTCTAAGGATCAAGCCCGTCGAGCTGAGCACCCTGGCCCGATGGGGTCCATGGAGGCCTGGCCCATGAGAGATCAACATCGTCGTCCCATCGCAAGGAGAACTTGATGGGATCGGCACACAGGGTCACGCAAACCGCGCCACTCCCAGCACAGGGCCGCAAGCATGGCGACGGCCAGAATCACGTCAAAAACAATTCTTGACAGCTAACTGTTCAGCTTCAGGCAATGCGGAATCGCAGTCATTTCCGCTTGAAGACTGTTCACGAGCACAACAGTTGCTTTCGCTCATCAGAGCCTGCTTCCTTGAGCGGTTTTTATCATTGATCTGTGGAATGAATGCAGATTGCCGAAAAGAATCATTCAGTGTGTTGAACAACGCCTACCGCAACTCCTCGGAGTTGATGGCTGATGTTGATCATCGACCTAAGACAAACTGATAAAGACCATGATCGATGCGCCGGGACCTCGCCGCCAACGCTCGACGGGAACATGGTCGCACCATTCCCAATGATCCCAACTACGACGCTTAGCAGGTCTAGACTCAATTCTTAGTCGCGTCAAAATAGACGAGTCTCACTCCCTGGCCATTCGCCCGGCCGAGAGAGTCCAAGGCGGTACTCACTCATTTCTCAGTTTATCTATTTGAGACGCATGATGAGTCAAGACACTAGACCCATTCGCAACACAGTGGATCCTTCCTGAGTTCATGGATCGTGCTTGAGGCGCACCCTTGGGACCAGGCCCCTGGCTGATCTTATGTCTCAGGCGAGACCAGTGTGATCAGGCCGGTTGGCGGTACAACTCCTTCAGCAACTGATAGGCCTCGTTCAAGCGCCGCATCGCCTCCACCGAGCCACCGGCATCGGGATGGTGGCTCGCGGCCTGCAGCCGGTAGGCCTCTCGGATGGCGGCCAGGGTGAGCCGGTGCCCCGCCGTGGTCGGCAATTGCAACAGCTTCAGCGCTCCATGCAGGGTCATGGTGTTTTCCAGGGCCTGGAACGATGTGCCCCTGGGGCGCCGTCGGAAGCGGTGGACGAAGCGTCGAATCAATGTGGGGATGCGCAGGGTCAACGTGTTGGCACTGAAGGGATCCTCCAACAGACCGGCCGCCACCACCACCCGTGCGAACGATGGCTCCTGGGGGGCCCAGGCGGGAGCAATCCCCTGGATGATCTGCTCGGTCAGGCTCCAACTGAACGGCCGACCTTCGCTCTGGTCCGATTGACGCCAGATGTCCTGGGCCAGCCAGACCATGGAAGCCTCCAGCACCGCAGGGTTGGCGGGCTTGCCATACACGTCGATCCAGTGATCCTCGGCTGTGCGCAGGGCCCGCTCCAGCTCCCCGGGCTGGACGAGGGCCAGGGGCTCCTGGCCGTTGCTGATCGCCGGCCGAGGGTTGAGACTGCGCCTGACCTGGTTCGTCTGACGGCGCACAAAACCAGGCAGATCGATCCCTCCGGACCCTGATCGCGGCGCTCTGCTGGCGGTTGACTGTGCCCATCCATCGGCCTCCCCGTCAGCAATGTCCTCTGGATCAAAATCCAACGCCAGCTCAGATTGAGCCTCTCGGCTGACCAGCACCAGGGCACCACGCTCATGGAAGGGCGCATCGCGGCTCGCATCTTCCTCGAGGACGTCCTGGTCTTCCTGGCCTGGAAGCACCATTTCCAGCAGTCGCTCGAACAGGTCACCGCGCTTGCGCAGACCCCACTCCTTTTTGAGTGCATCGAGTTTGGCAAGCATCTCGATTGGAAGATCGACCGAAATGCGTCGTCTGTCCTGATCAGTGGGGTCGGCCACAGGGTGCGGGTCGGCGGTGGCTCAGCGCCCCATCAGATTCCTGATGATCCGCTGTTGGGCGTCCACCGCCTGCTGGTAGCGCTCAATCAGGGTCTGACTCATGCGGGCCGGTGGAATGAACGCCGGAGGCATTTGGTTCACACCGGCGGAGGGGTTGCCGATCAGGGAATTGTTGATCAAGGGCGGAGGCGCTACAGGCCTGCTCCATGGGGCCGCCGGGTTGGTGCGCCGTCGATTGGCCGACGCCGATGGGGTTCGGGGCTTGGCGCCGGGGGTGGTCTTGGCTGCGGGGTTGCCATTGGCCGCCACCTCCGGCGGTGCAGGCGCCGCTGCCGCCGGGCGGGCCGCTGCCGCCCGGGCGAGTTGCACCTGGCGCTCCCGCTCGAACAATTGGGCCAACTGCAGTTCGGGCACCACGCTGAGCAGGTGTCCTGGTGTGCAGTCGGCGGGATAAACAAGGCTGACCTTGACCGTGTTGATGACACCGGGTCGCAGGTTCAAGGTCGTCAGGGCAAGGCTTTCGCCGGAACGCATGCCCACGTGGACCTCCCGGTAGCCCTCTGCGGTCTCGATGCCGATCGAGCCTCGAAAGGCCGTGAAGTTCCGGCCATTAGGGGTTGGATGGCTCAAGGCCAGCACGTAGGGGCCATTGCCCACCAGATTCAGCTGGACGTCGTAGCGCACCCCGTAGGTGCCGACGTTGTCGAGGGAGGAATCCAGCATGCGGCTGGCCAAGGGATTCACCTGAACTTCGCCAGTGCCGAAGTTGTGACGGTTGGTGCTGGTCAAGGGCACATGCAGGGGGGCCTGGCGCAGGTCGTAATTCAGCGAAGCCTGGTAGGCATCGCCGTAGGCCACGCCGGCAACCCGGGAGAAGACCCGCCCGCTTTCGATGTCGGCCAGCCGGTTCAGGTAGATCCGCCCGGGTGCCAGCACCCCCTGGTCCAACACGGCCACGATGTCGTAGTCGTTCTGGGGATTCTCCGCGGCGACCACGGCCATCTGGAAGGGGCCATCGCTGCGGCCCTTGAGCAGACCGTTGGCGATGCCCTGGGCGGGCAACTGGGTGCGGAACAGCACCATGCGGCTGCGTGCAGGCACCACCACTTCGGTCGGAACACGGGCGTCGAGCTTTCCGCGCAACATCATCACCGCCGTGGCATCTCCTGGCCCGGTGTTCCAGGGACGGGGACCCAGGGGCTTGACCCCCATCAGGTAGCTGGGGCGGTAGGGAGCCTCAAAGCTGTTGCTGACGGCGCCACGATCAAAGCGGATGCGTACCGGCGCGTAGCCGGAGTTGATCAGAATCGTGGCCAGGGTGAGCTCGGCGCGGTAACGCCCGGCACTGGCCTGGGCTCCCTCCTGGGGGGTGTATTTGTGGTGCACATGCAACCCGAAATCACCGTTGAAGGTGAAGGCGGCATTGGCGAGGGGCTGACCGGTTTCAGCGGTCAGCGCCGAGCCTGGGGCCGTGTTGACCAGGATTCCAGCTCCGAGGACCTCCTCGGGCTGATTGGAGTGCAACACCGGCACGTTGTTGAAGTTGCCCTGCAAGGGCCGAGCCGACTGCCCGGCCATCAGGGGCACATAGGCCCAGGCCATGGGCGCGTGCAGAAGGGCCCCGCCGATGAAGACCACGAAAAAGCAGCGCCTGAGACCCGTGGGACCAACAATTCTCAAAACTTGTCTGATCTAAGAAAAACTACTGGTGAGGCCCGCAGTCATCGCCCTGACCATGGCGTCACTCGGCAGGGGAGGAATGGCTGTTGGGGCCGGCTCGGGCCGATCTCACCAGCGATGGAATCGGAACGCATCCTCGGTTGGAAAACCGTTAGAAGCGTTCTGAGTTGCATCATTTTCCCATGTTCCCCCCTTTCCCTTGTCATTCCACCCCAGAAGAGGCACGGGAGGCGCGGCGGCGCCATCTGCAGCGCAAGCTCCAGGCCCTGAGCTTCTGGCGGGATGGGGTGGAGCGGCAGCTGGCGGCGCTCCAGGCGGCCATCAGCACGCTGGAGCAACAAATCGCCCGTGATTGATGGGGGCAGCTTCCGCCCCCAACAGCTGCCGCATCCTGTCTAGACCCCTGCGCAGCAAGCGGTGGGCGGTCATCGGGCTCACCTCGAGCTCCCGGGCCACCTGACGCAGGCTGGCGCCACCGAGCACCACCCTCTTCACCACCTGACCCTGGCGGGATTCCAGCTGCGCCATCGCCGCCAACGCCGCGATCGGCGGCTCCAGCTCGATGGGAGCCTCCGGCTCGACCGCAATGGCCGGATCGTGCTCAAGCGCCTCGATCCGCCTGAAGCGACTGGCCTGCTCGAAGCGCTGCCATTGCAGAGGGCTGAGGCCAAGGGCAGCGCGCAGCTCGCGATCAGCGGGAGCCCGGCCCAGATCCTGGCTCAGCTGCCGGCTGGTGGCCCGCACCCTGTCCGCCAGTTCCTGCTGACGGCGGGGCAAGCGCACGGTGGGGGCGCAATCACGGAGGTAATGAAGGATCGCTCCACGGATGTGGTGGCGGGCAAAGGCCTCGAAGGGGATCTCCCGGGCGTTCTGGTACAGCTCCGCCGCCCGGATCAGCCCCAGCAGCCCCACCTGTTGCAGATCCTCCGCCTGCTCACGGCAGATCCCGGCGTAGTGAAAGGCAATCGGGCGAACGACGGCGCGGTACTGCTCCACGCGGCGGTTGCGCTCTCGCACCGCCTTGGGCAGCGATCGAACGCTGCCAGGGGAACGTGAGGGGGGAAGGGGTCGGATCGAAGTCATAGAGCGAGTCGCTTTGGTCGAAGGCAGGGCTGGTGATGGCGCCCTTCTTTCAACAGAGGCCCGGCTCCCCCTGATCCGACAACCGTGAAATCACGGAATCTTCATCCAGCCGCTGGGGCCGCCACCTCCTGCAGCAGGCGCAGGGGGCCGTGGCGCTGCAGCCAGTCGAGATCGGAGTGACCGGTCAGCAGCAGGTACCCGGCGAATCCCAGAGCATTGACACTGAAGCCGGCCCCATGCTCCCGGCTGCGCCGGATCGTCAGGAACCAGTCATCGTCAAACAGCAGGTTGTAGGGGTGCAGGGGCTGGGGATCACGGGCAGGACGGCCGAGACCAAGACTGGCGCAATGGTGCGCGTACAGATCCGCCAGATCGTTGCCATCGCCGGGGCCGCGCCGATCCAACCGGTACGCCCATGGCCAGAGCGCGGCTCGCCCGTCGAGCTGGGCGAGCAGATCGGCGGCCAGCGGGCAGCTGGGCTCGCCGCTGGCCCGGGGCAGCAACTGCAGATGGCGATGGGGCTGACTGGCGCCGGCGGTCGGGGAGTTGTTGAAGAACCACAGGCCGCCCGTGTCGGCCCCCACCTCAGCCACCGCCTGCCAGTCACTGACGCTCAGCCAGCCGCTCTGGGGTAGCCAGCGCTGGGTGATCAGCAGAAGGTGGCCATCCTGGACAGGATATTTATTGAGCAGCAGCAGGTGGTCGGGCCCCAGGGGGCCCACTTCCAGGGGCCGATCCCAGGGGAGGAAGGGATTGGGACGGGGCCCCGGTTCACGCAGATGGCGCGGTGGCGCCCCCTGCAGGCGCCTGAGGATGAACGGGGCACAGTTGGGAAGCTCCAACCGTTCGGTGCTCAGGGGGATCAGGGCACCGCTGCTGGCGGCCGTGCGGCTGACCTCCAGCGCCGCCCGCCAGAACCGTTCAGCCCGCACCCGCCCTGAGCCGGGCCAGGGAGGCCCCCTGGTAGTAACGGCCGAGGATGGCGTTGTAGCGAAGGCCCTGGGAGGCGAGTTGCTGGGCCCCCTCCTGGCTCATGCTGGCCCCCAGATGCCCGTGGGCCTCCAGAACGATCTGCTGGTTGGCCGCATAGAGGCTTTCCACGATGCCGCCCTGATAACTCAGGATCACGCCGGCGGTGCTGGCGGCGGCCCGCAGGGTGCGTTGATTGACCGATTCCAGACCGCGGTAGGCCTGCCAGCGGGTGGTGTTGCCCAGGTGCCAATGGGCACTGGCGGGGCGGGCCATGTGCGCCAGGGCATAGGAACGGGCGGCGACCGCCTGGGCCCGAAGCGCCTCGATGTTCCAGGAGCTGGGCATTTCCGAGCCCACCACCGAGGCGATGTAGCGCTCCAGCGACAGGTGATTGACCACGGTGTAGCTCCCACCTTGACGAACCACGCGCAGGCGACCGTCGTAGAGGCGACCCTGCACGCTCACCGGTTCGCCGCCAGGGGTCTCGAACCAGAGTTCAGCAGGCAGATCAGACCACCCAGACACCTCCAGGCCACTGCCGGCCCCTCCCTGACGTAGCACCTGGCCAGAGCGGTCGCGCAGCAGCCAAGGGCCCTGGGCCCCAAGCTGCAAACTGGCGGGCTGATTCAACAGCGCCACCCGGATCTCCAGATCGAGTGGTGAGCCGGCCTCGGGTTCCGCCAGGCTGAGCTGGCCTGAACCGCCGGCGGCAGCGGTGGCTTTGCGTGACTGCACCCCGCGCAGGGGATCAGGCTGGTCGCCCCCGGCGACGGGAGTGGAAGGGGAAGCGCGGGGCGGCGACGGCGGCGGTGCCTGAAGCATGGCGTCGATCAACGGAGCATCGACCATGGGGGTGCTGGGCACCAGCCCCTGGGCCATGAAGCCGATCCCCAGGGCCCCGAATCCAACCGGTGCCGTCAGCAGAATGGTTTTCAGCCGCGCCTGGCGCGAAAAACCGGAGCGCCATCGACGCCCGAGGGCAAGCCAGTGACGACGGCTCCTGAGCAAGACCAACGGTTCCTTTGGTAACAGGCGGATCATGCCGGAAAACGGGGCCCTTGGCCGATCAGGGTTCATTCACCTTTGAGGGCGCGATCCATCAGTGACCGCACACTCTCCTCGGGTCTGGCCCGCTCCTGGACCAGGTCCGCCACCTGCTCACAAATCGGAAGGTGCCAGAGCCGCTGGTCGGCCAGGCGGGTCACCGCCAGCGCCGTGGCGGCGCCTTCCACCGTGGCTCCCACCTTGGCCAGGGCCTGCTGGTGGGCAAGCCCATCCGCCCGCAGCGCTCCGTAGCGGTAGTTGCGACTGAGCGGACTGTTGGCCGTCGCGAGCAGATCACCCAGGCCCGCCAGGCCGTAGAGGGTGCTGATCTGTCCCCCCAGGCCTTCGATCACCACCCCCATCTCCGCCAGCCCCCGGGTCAGCAGGGAGGCCTTGGCATTGGCCCCGAGCCCCAGGCCATCACAGACCCCGGCAGCGACCGCCATCACGTTCTTGAGCGCACCCGCCACCTCCGTCCCAAGAGGATCGTTGTTGGTGTAGAGCCGCAGGCCATCGCCGCTCAATTGCCGTTGCAGGGCCGTGGCAAGGTCCCGATGGCGGGAGGCCAGCACGCTGGCGGCGGGCAAGCCTTGATCCAGCTCAGTGGCCAGATTCGGACCGCTGAGCACCACCAGCGGCAGTCCGGCAATCGCGTCCTCCCAGAGCTGGGAAGGGGTGCTGAGGCGCTCCGGGTCCAATCCTTTGCTGCAGCTCAACAGAGGCAGTCCCTGGGGCCATTGGGGGGCCAGCCGCAGGGCCAGATCGCCCACCCCCGCCATCGCCACCGCCGCCAGCACCAGCTCCTGCTGGGCCAACAGCAGGCCTGGATCCCCACCACCGCTGCGTGACCAGGCCTGCACCCGATGGCCCTGGCGCTCCAGCAGCGTCACCAAGGTTCGTCCCCAAGCCCCCTTGCCCAGCACCAAGACGCGCATACTCATGGCCGCGGTCGGTGCCGCTCACACGTCGGCGGCATTCTCCTCCAGCAGCTTCAGGGGAATCAGACCCAGGGTCGAGGCCTCGCTGGCCTTGAGCAGCACCGGTGGAGCCATGCCGTCTTCATGGGCTTCCAGCCAGCGGGCGGCGCAGACACACCAATGATCTCCAGGCTGGAGCCCCGGAAAGCGGTAGGCGGGCATCGGGGTGGAGAGATCGTTGCCCTGGGCCTTGCTGTAGCTCAGGAACGATTCGGTGATCACACAGCAGACCGTATGCAGGCCGTGGTCCCCCGGACCGGTGCTGCAACTGCCGTCCCGGGTCCACCCGGTCAGAGGCTCACAACTGCAGAGCTCCAGGGGCTGGCCGAGCACGTTCAGGGCCTGGGTTTGGGGAGTGGAAGAGCCCATGGATCGGGGGGGTGCGACGGCGAGGCCGGCAGGAGTCTGGCGAAGGACTGGCACAAATTCGTGCCAAGAGGTTGACGGATTCGGGGGGGCAGGCGTTAGAGGTCATTCAGCAGTTGCCCCTTCATGAGCTGGGACTTCACGGAAGACGCGGCCTTTTTGGCACTTTGCGATGCCTTCAAGGAGAGCGGTGAAAGCTCCGCGATTGAGTTCCTGGCCACTGGGGAGGGGGCGTTCCATTTCCAGGAACTCACCCAGAATGCCGCCGGAGAGGGCCTCGACCTGAGCGATTCGAGCGATCTGGAGGACTTCCAGCAGGGGGTGATCGACACCCTCGAAGATCTCTGCAGCTAGGCCAGCCCCCCCCCTCAGAGACGCTGTGACGGCCTCAGCCGTAGAAGAAGGCGATCTCCTTGGCTTTCAGGCCCTCCCAGCCCGCTGCCAGCAGCCTTGCGTCCAGGCTGGCCTGATCGAGGTGTTTGGCACCGGTACGCACGATCCGGTTGCGCATCGACTTGCGCACACCGCTGCGGGCCCGCTGGGCCTCCAGCGCCATCACCTCGTTGTAGAGCTCCAGCATCGCGGCAGGCAAGGGCGTGCCATCGAGATCAAGGCCGGAGGCAATCGCCTCATCAACTCCGGCGGGTCCTGCGATGGCCATGGGAGGGTTCAGACAAACACCGAACAAGCCTGCCATCCGAGCGCTCTGGGCTCTCAGGAAGCATGGAGGCCTGGCCCACGCCCGAAGCTGAGCCGCTCAGGCGCTCAGACGCTGAAGTAACGGGCACGGCTGTGGAGCGCCACCAAGGCCGTGGTGCTCTGCTCGGGCTCCAGCTGATCGCTCTCGTCCATCCGCAGGCCGACACGCTCAGCCCCCAGCCAAGCCAGCTGCTGGCGCGAATCAGCCACGTTGGGGCAGGCGGGATAGCCGAAGGAATAGCGGCTGCCGCGGTAGCGCTGGGCCAGCACATCCCGCAGGGCCACGGGCTCTTCGGCCCCGAAGCCGAGCTCCCGGCGGATGCGGGCGTGGGTCCACTCGGCCAGGGCTTCCGCCAGCTGCACCCCCAGGCCATGGAAGTAGAGGTAATCGCTGTAGCGATCGGCCGCGAACAGGTCGCGGGCGAGGGCCGTGGCCTTTTCGCCCATGGTGACCGCCTGCATCGGCAGCACGTCGACGGGCTGGCCATCCACCAGATCCCGGTAAAAATCAGCGATGCAGTAACGGTTGCCGCCCCGCTGCCGGGGTAGATCGAAGTGGCCAAGGGCCTGGGTGGGGTCAGCGGGATCGAACACCCGCAGGGCGTTGCCGGCGCGGCCAGCGGGGAAATAGCCGTAGGCCACCCGCGGGGTCAGCAGTTCCTCCTCCAGGCAGCGCTGGGTCCATTCCGCCAGCACCGGCTCAGCCTTCTCCGCCAGCAGGGCCTCGTAGTCCTCACGGCTCTGGTCCTTGGCCTTGCGCAGCTGCCACTGGCCGGCGAACAGGGCTTGGCGATCGAGGTAGGCAAAGACCTCCTCCAGGGGAATCTCCTGCTCCTGAAGCACCTGGCTGCCCCAGAACGGGGGTGTCAGGGCCGGCTCTTCGGGGACCACCGCGGATCGATCCTGCGTCGGCAACGGGTGGGCCTCGAACGCTTCGTCAGGGTCACTGAGCGCGGCCGTGGATGAGCTGGAGGCATCGCCGCCATCCCCGTTGGCATCGGACTCGTCGCTGGCGGCGGCCTCGAGCCCCAGACCGGTGGGGGCCCCAGCCAGAAATCCGCTCTTCGCCTCCCACTGGCCGGCCTCGCGGGCCTCAACGTAGGCCTCCATGAAGCGCAGGTCGGCGAACGCGTCTCGGCCGTAGATCACCTGGCCGTGGTACACCGAACGGCAATCCTTGTTGACGAATTTGGGTGTGAGGGCGGCACCCCCCAGGATCACCGGCACATCGATGCCGGCCTCATTGAACGCCTTCAGATTGTCCTTCATGAAGGCTGTGGATTTGACCAACAGGCCACTCATGGCAATGCAATCAGCCTGATGAGTCTTCTGGGCTTCGATGATCACTTCCACCGGCTGTTTGATGCCAAGATTGATCACTTCATAGCCGTTGTTGGTGAGGATGATGTCCACCAGGTTCTTGCCGATGTCATGGACATCACCCTTGACCGTGGCGATCAGGAATTTGGCCTTGGCCCGGCGTTGGCTGGAGCCATCCGCTCCCTCGATGCGATCCATCAGCGGCTCGAGGAAGGCCACCGCCGACTTCATCGTCTCGGCGCTCTGGAGCACGAAGGGCAGCTGCATCTGACCGGAGCCGAACAGTTCCCCGACCACCTTCATGCCATCCAGCAGAAAGGTGTTGATGATGTGAAGCGGTTCGTAGCTCAGCAACCCCTCCTGGAGGGCAACCTCCAGGCCGATGCGCTCCCCATCGATGATGTGTTGCTTGAGGCGCTCCTCCACCGGCAGATCAGCCAGGCTGGGTCCTGAGGCGCGGGCCTCCCGGGCACTGACACCTTCGAACAGCTTCGTCAGCTCGGTGAGCGGGTCATAGACGCACACACCCCCCTCGAAACGGCGGGCGTCGTTGATCAGATCGCGGCAGACCTGCTGGTGCTCGGGGCTGATCTTGGCCAGGGGCAGGATCTTCGCCGGGCTGATGATCGCCGCATCCATCCCGGCGGCACAACAATCGCTGAGGAACACCGAATTAAGCACGATTCGGGCGGCCGGCGAAAGCCCGAAACTCACATTGCTCACCCCCAGCACCACATGAACACCAGGCAAGCGCTCACGGATCAGTCGGATGGCCTCGATCGTGGCCGAGGCGTTCTTGCGGTCTTCCTCGATGCCCGTCGAAATGGGTAGGGCCAGGGGGTCATAGAAGAGTTCGTGGGCGGGAATGCCATATTCCAGGGCATCCCTGTAGGCCCGCTGGGCGATGGCGAACTTGCGCTCCGCCGTGCGTGCCATCCCTTCCTCATCGATGGTGCCCACCACCACCCCGGCGCCGTAGGCCTTGGCCAGTTCGAGAACCTTGAAGTAGCGCTCGTCGCCGTCTTCGTAGTTGGTGGAATTGAGCAGACATTTCCCACCGGCCACCTTCAGACCGACCTCCATCTTCTGCCACTCAGTTGAATCGAGCATCAGTGGCAGGTTCACATTGGTGACCAGGCGGCTCACCAACTCGTGCATGTCACGCTCGCCATCACGACCCACGTAGTCGACATTCACATCGAGCACATGGGCGTTCTCCTTCACCTGGCCCCGGGCCACCGCCACCAGGCCATCCCAGTCTTCGGCGTTGAGCAGCTCGCGCACCTTCTTGGAGCCGCTCGCATTCAGCCGCTCACCGATGATCAAAAAGGAGTTGTCCTGTAGATAAGGGGTGACGCCGTAGATCGAAGCCACGGCCGGTTCATAGGCCAGGGGAGGCCGCTGCTGCTGCTGGTCAGGGGTACGCACGCGCCGGGGATGGGGTTTCAAGCCCTTCGCCAACTCCGAGAGGGCCCCGATGTGGGCCGGGGTGGTGCCGCAGCAGCCACCGATCACCTGCACCCCCAGATCCTCGACGAAATGCAGCAGCTGCAGGCGCAACTCCAGGGGGGTGAGGCGGTAATGGGCCACGCCACCCACGTTCTCCGGCAGACCGGCGTTGGGAATGCAGCTGATCACAAACGGACAGTGCTCGCTCAGGTAGCGCACGTGCTCCTTCATCTGCTCTGGGCCCGTAGCGCAGTTGAGACCGAGCACATCGATCGGGAACGGCTCGAGAATCGCCACCACGGCGGCGATGTCGGAGCCAACGAGCATGGTGCCCGTTGTCTCCATCGTCACCGAGACCATCAGCGGCCGACGGACACCGGTGGACGTGAAGGCCTCCTCGATCCCCTGCAGGGCCGCCTTGATCTGGAGCACGTCCTGGCAGGTCTCGACGATGAACAGATCGACATCACCGGCGATCAGCCCTTCGGCCTGCTCCCGGTAGGACGCCTTCATCGTGTCGAAGTCGATGTGGCCCAGGGTGGGCAACTTGGTGGTGGGGCCCATGGAACCGGCCACGAAACGCGGCTGATCGGGGGTGCTGTACTCCGCCGCCACCTCCCGGGCCAGTTCGGCCGCCCGTTTGTTCATGGCGAAGGCCTGATCCTGCAGGTCGTACTCCGCCAGCACGATCGAGGCGGCGCCGAAGGTGTCGGTCTCGATCACATCGCATCCCACCTCCAGGAACTGGCGGTGCACCGCCTGGACCACATCCGGACGGGTGAAAACCAGGTTCTCGTTGCAACCCTCCAGGGCCGGACCACCGAAATCCTCGGCGCTGAGATTCATCTGCTGGAGCGAGGTGCCCGTGGCGCCATCGAACACCAGCACCGGGTGCTCGGGGCTGTGCAGCCGCTCCAGGAAGCCCATCCGCCCCGTGGCGGGGGCCACACCCACGCTCGCTTCAACCATCAATCGCTCAGGCGCACACGGGTGACCCAGTGGTCATAGGCGGAATCGCGACCCTCCGTGATCGCGGTGAGACGATCTCGCAGGCGCTCCATCACCGGCCGATCGGTGGCCAGATCGGTGCTTTCGATGCGGCGCACGGGGGTGACGCGGGCGGCCGTGCCGGTGAGGAACACCTCGTCGGCCACGAACAGCTCGGTCTTGTCGACGGCCCGCTCCAGGGTGGGAATGCCCAGATCCCTCGCCAACTCCAACACGCTGGCGCGGGTGATGCCCTCGAGGATGTCCTGATCAACGCCCGGTGTGATCAGCACCCCGTCGCGCACCATGAACAGGTTCATGCCGCTGGCCTCGCTCACCTTGCCGCGGCTGTTGAGCAGCAGCGCTTCGTCGAAACCACTCTTGAAGGCTTCGGTCTTGGCCAGGGAACTGGTGATGTAGGCACCACTGATCTTGCCCCGCAGGGGCAGAGAGCGGTCCTCCTGACGGGTCCAGCTGCTGATGCGACAGCTCACCCCGTCGGGGGAGAGGTAATCCCCCAGTTCAATCCCATAGATCAGGAAATCGGTCTGGATGTCGTGGAGGCGGGGGGCGATGCCCAGATCGCTGGTGTAGACGAAGGGCCGCAGGTACACCGGTGTGGTGGGGCGGTTGGCCTGAAGAAACAGGCGGATCGACTCATGAATGCGTTGCTCACTGAGCTCGGTGAGCAGCAGCCGGGCGCTCTGGCTCAGGCGCCTGGCGTGGCGGTCGGCGCGGAACAGCAGGATCTCGTTCGCATCGGCCGGATTGGGCAGGGCACGCATGCCCCCGAAGGCCCCGGTGCCGTAGTGCAGGGCATGGGTGGCCACCGACAGGGTCGCTTCCGGAAAGGGAACGATCTGACCGCCGAACCAGGCGAAGGGAAGGAACTGATGCATCGGGTGGCGGTGCGGGGCGGCGGCCCGGGGGCTCGACGTGCCCCGATCTTCTCACTGTCAGGCCCCAGGATGGGGTGATGCATCGGCTCGCGGCGGTCCCAGGCCTTGACGACAGCTCCGGCGGCCCCGCCTACGTGGAGCAGCCGCCGGCCCCGGTGGTGGTGCTCAGCAGCGCCGACACCGATCTGGCGACCCTCGCCGCGCTGCTGGAGCAGGAGCCGGATCTGCTGGGGGATGAGCTGCGCGGTCTCAACCTGGCGGCCCTGGAACACCCGGCGGTGATCGACCACTACATCGCCCGAACCCTGCGTCCGGCGCGGCTGGTGCTGGTGCGGCTGCTGGGGGGGCGAGGGCACTGGAGCTACGGCCTTGAGCAGCTGCAGCTGTGGTCGGCCGAGCCGAATCACCAGCTGATCGTGGTGGCCGGCACCGCCGACCAGGCCGAGGAGCTGGCCGCCCTGGGCAACGTCGATCCAGCCCTGACGATCGCCCTGGGCCAGTGCCTGCGGGAAGGGGGAAGCGCCAACTGGCGATCGATGCTGCTCAGCCTGCGCAGCCTGCTCTCAGGTGTGCGGCCCAGCCCCCCCGAACCCGTTCCCCTGCCGGACCCCCTCGCCCATGACTGGCGCGACGACACCGGTGCGCGGGTAGGGGTGGTGCTCTACCGCGCCCTGCTGCAGGCGGACGACCTGGCCCTGGCGGAGGCCCTGCTCACTGCTCTACGGGGCCAGGGGCTCTGTCCGAGGGCTCTGTGGGTGAGTGGCCTGCGGGAGCTGGCGGTGCAGCGGGGGGTGGCCGATCTGCTGGGGCGTGAGCAGGTGCAGGCGGTGGTCTGCACCACCTCGTTTGCCTCGGTTCAGTTCGAAGAGGCCGGACTGGGGGCACCGCTGTGGGAGGCCCTGGCGGTGCCGGTGCTGCAGCTGCTCTGCAGCACCCAGAGCCGGGCCCGCTGGCAGGCCAGCAGCATTGGCCTGGGTCCCCTCGACCTCAGCCTCCAGGTGGCCCTACCAGAGCTCGATGGCCGCCTCACCACCCGGGTGGGGGCCTTCAAGGAGCTGGCACGAGCCGATGGACGTCTGGCCAGCGCCGCGATGCACTACGTCCCCGACCTCGAACGGCTCGACTGGGTGAGCCGACTGGTGAAGGGCTGGACCGATCTGCGGCAGACCCCCACCCATGAACGGCGCCTGGCGCTCGTTCTGGCCAATTACCCCACCCGCAACGGCCGCCTCGCCAACGGCGTGGGCCTCGACACCCCGACCAGTTGCGCCCGCATGCTGGGCTGGCTGCGCGCCAGTGGCCACGACCTGGGCACGGCTCCCCTGCCGGCCGATGGTGATGCCCTGATCCACCGGTTGCTGGAGGGGCGCACCAACGATCCGGAGAGCGGCCACCGGCCGCCCCTGAGCCATCTCGATCTGGAGCTCTACCGGCGCTGGTACAACACGCTGCCGGAGCAGGGACGGCAGCTGCTGGAGGCGCGCTGGGGGCCGCCGGAGGCGGACCCGTCACTGGAGCCGGGCGGCTTTCCGATCCGGGGGCTGCGTTTCGGCGAAGTGGTGGTGCTGGTGCAGCCGGAACGCGGCTACGACCGTGACCCCAGCCTCAGCTACCACGCCCCCGACCTGCCGCCCCCCCACGCCTACCTGGCCCAATACCTCTGGCTGCGCCAGCAGGCCCGCTGCCAGGTGGTGGTGCACGTGGGCAAGCACGGCAACCTGGAGTGGCTGCCGGGCAAAGGCCTGGGCCTCTCAGCCTCCTGCTTCCCCGAGTGGGCCCTGGGGCCGATGCCCCACGTCTATCCGTTCATCGTCAACGATCCGGGGGAAGGCTCCCAGGCCAAGCGTCGCGCCCAGGCGGTGATCCTCGACCACCTCACCCCTCCCCTGGCTCGGGCGGGGCTCCACGGGCCGCTGCTGGAACTCGAAGCCCTGCTGGATGAGCACTGGGAGGCCCGCCAACTGGGCAGCGCGCGGCTGGTGGGTCTGCGGGAGCGCCTGGAGCGTTGCCTCCAGGCGCTCCACCTGCCCCTGGATCTGGAGATCGCCGACGGCTACCTCTGTGAACTCAAGGAAGCTCAGATCCGCACGGGCCTGCACATCTTCGGGGAACTGCCGGCGGCGGCCCCCCTGGCGGAGCTGCTGCTGGCCATGGCCAGGCCGCCCGTCCCCGGGGGGGAAGGCCTCACCCAGGCGCTGGCCCGGGACCAGCGCCTGGAGTTCGATCCCTGGGCCGATCAGGAAGAGAAGCTGCTCAGCGACTCTGACCAAACGCGCCTGGGAGGCGGCCCGCGCCGGGTGGGGGATGGGGTGGCGCTGTTGGAGCAGCAGGCGCTCGAACTGATGGAGAAATTGCTTGATCGGCGCGAGGGTCCTCTTCCCAGCGCCGGAGAGGCCACCACAGCCGTGCTGGAGAGGGTGCGCGACGGCTTACTGCCCAACCTGCTCGCCTGCGGCGAGGCCGAACGCAGTGCCTTCCTGGAGGCCCTGGCCGGGGAGCGCATCGCCGCCGGACCCTCAGGAGCGCCCACCCGCGGCCGCCCCGACCTGCTGCCCACGGGCCGCAACTTCTACAGCGTGGATCTGCGCGGGCTGCCCACCGAGGCCGCCTGGGACCTGGGACGCCGCAGCGCCGAATTGCTGATCGAGCTGCATCTGCAGGAGGAGGGCGACGACCTGCGTCAGCTCGCTCTTTCGGTCTGGGGCACGGCCACCATGCGCAACGGCGGCGAGGACATCGCCCAGGCCCTGGCCTTGATGGGGGTCCGGCCGGTGTGGGATGGTCCCACGCGCCGCCTGGTGGACCTGGAGCTGATTCCGCTCACCCTGCTGGGGCGCCCCCGGGTGGATGTGACCCTGCGCATCTCCGGTCTGTTCCGTGATGCCTTCCCCCAGCTGGTCACCTGGTTCAACCGGGCCACGGAGCTGGTGGCCTCCCTGGATGAATCTGAGTCGGACAACCCCCTGGCGGCGGCGGCCCGCTTGGAGGGCCAGGCCGCCCGGGTCTATGGCTCAGCGCCCGGGGCCTACGGAGCGGGGCTCCAGGGGCTGATCGACAGCGGCCAGTGGGAGAACCGCAGCGATCTGGGCGAGGCCTATCTGAACTGGAGCGGCTGGCGCTACGGGGGGACCGATTCAGCGGGCACCGAAGCGGTGGCGGACCGGGCGGGGCTGGAGCAGCGGCTGCGCAGCGTTCAGGTGGTACTTCACAACCAGGACAACCGTGAGCACGACCTGCTCGATTCCGACGACTACTACCAGTTCCAGGGGGGCCTGAGCGCCGCCACTGAAGCGGTGCGCGGCAGCGCCCCCGCCCTTTGGTTCGCCGACCATTCCAGGTCCCAGCGGCCGCGCGTACACCGGCTGGAAAAGGAACTGGACAAGGTGCTGCGCTCCCGGGTGCTGAACCCGCGCTGGATCGAGGGCATGACCCGCCATGGCTACAAGGGGGGCTTCGAGCTGGCCGCCAGCCTCGATTATCTCTTTGCCTACGACGCCAGCACCGGCCGGGTGCCGGATTGGAGCTATGGCGCCATCTGCGACCAGTGGTTGAGCGACGAAACCGTGCTGGAGTTTCTGCGCAACTCCAACCCCTGGGCTCTGCGGGACATGGCCGAGCGCCTGCTGGAGTCCCACAACCGGAGGCTATGGGAGGGCGCCAGCTTGGGGCAACTGGCGCACCTGCGGGAACTGGTGCTCAGCAGCGAACGGATGGTGGAAGGCTGAGCCGTCGGGTTGCCGAGACCCTCAGGGGGATCAGAGGTTGAGATCCCTGGCCGCGTTCAGCCAGTCATCGGTGGAGCCGGGCTTGGACGTGGGCGCGGAGCTGGAGGGCTGGATCTCCTGACCCTCCCTCGTGGCCCGGCGGGGAGGGGGAGCGCCCACCTGGTTCGTGCCGGTGACGGCCGATCCCTTCATTCGCTTGGCGAGCTCGGAAGCGCTCAGTCGCTCGGCGAAGGTTTTCTTGACCGGCTTGGGAATGCCACCGGTGAGGTCGATGTTGACATCGGCCCTGGCGGTCCCGGGCAGACCATCACTGGCCATCTCCACCCGAGCAGCCATGGAGTCGACCTCCTGGATGAATTCCTTGCCGCCGGGGTTGTCGGCATTGCCGGGAAAGGTGCGGCGGATGGTGTTCGGTTTGCGCATGAACTCCACGTTGCCGAGGCTGCTGGAGGAGTCAGGGTCGAGGTAGTAGGAGGTTGTTTCCTTCTTGGTCTTCTCTTCGCTGCTCTTGCTCCAGGAACGGTTGCCCAGCAAACGGTCGAAGAGTCCCATCGATTGGTCAGGAAAGCGTGATCAAACCCTAGCGGCCGTCGAGGGCCGATCCATGGGTATCGGTACCGCAACTACGCAAAAGTCCGAGATCAGCCAACTGACGATCGATGGCGTTGCAGACCACGGGCGTGGGCGACCAGCGGCCCTCCATGCCGTAGTCGTACCAGGCCTCCGCCCCATCGAATCCGAGGGCGGCGGCAGCGGCGATCAGGCGCTGGTGGGGCAGCCGATAGCGGGCTGGGTGGGCCAGAAGGGCCAGGCCGCCGGCGGCGGTGATCGCTTCGCGCACGGCCTCAGCCCTAAGGGCCTGGCCCACCACGGCCGTCCCCTGGAGGTAGGGCTCCAGCGCGCCGTGGCCCGCCTCGAAACCCAGGGCGAGCACGTGCACGAGACAACCCTCCAACAGACAGCTGATCTCCACCCCCGTCCACAGCACCGGCACCGCCTGACCGGACTGCCGATGCTGCTCCAACTGACGCTGAATCGGGCCATGGGCCCCAAGGCTGTGGTGGTCGGTGACGGCGAAATGCTCCAGCCCACGGTCGATCGCCTGGCGCGCCAGGGCTTCGGGTCGCAGGCTGCCGTCACTGCAGGTGGTGTGGCAGTGGAAGTTGAACCGCGCCGGGCAACTCTCGGCCGTGACCTGCTCGAGCACTGCCGCCAGGGGATGGGGAGCGCCCGGGCGCCGGGGGCCACTCAACGCAACCGTGGGGCGGGGCTCAACCACCGGCGGCCAGGGTTTCCCGCTCGGCCCTCAGGCGCCGCCAGCGGGCATAGAACTGGATCGAGGCGGCCATCGCCAGCACCAACGCCACCAGGAACCAGGTGGCCGCGCCCGTGGGGAACTGGCCCTTGAACACCACCAGCATCACCACCAGCACCAGCATCAAGGTGGGCAGCTCGTTGAGGGCGCGCAGTTGCTTGCCCCCCCAGCGGCAGGTCCCGGCCCTGAGCTGGCCCATAAGGCGATAACAGAAGGCGTGATAGGCCAGCAAGGCCACCACCAACGCAAGCTTGGCGTGCATCCAGCTCTGGTGCAGCCAGGCCGGCTGCACCACCAGCAACCCCACCGCCATCGCCACGGCCACCACCATGCCCGGGGTGGTGATGATGTTGGCCAGCCGCCGCTCCATCAGGGCGTACTGGGCCTTGAACGCACCCCTCACAGGGTCCTGCAGCTCCTCGGCCTCGACGTGATAGATGAACAGTCGCACCAGGTAGAACAGCCCCGCAAACCAGACCACCACGCCAACGATGTGGAGCGTTTTGAACCACAGGTAGGCCTCGGGGGGGAGGGCCAGCGGCATGGTCAGGGCATGTTGAACAGGCCATCAAGGTAAAGCTCCCGCACCACGGGCTGGGCTGCGCCCTGCTGCACCAGGAACTGGGCCAGGGCGGTCTGAAGCAGCTGATTGGTGTCAAGGCCAGGTCGCCTGTGCAGGAACCCCTCCATGGCGGCGAGCAGATCGGCGGGGAGATCCAGCACCAGCCCCCACTCCCCGCCGGCGCGGCCATTGGCACGATCAGCACTACCCGTGGTGGCAGGGGAGGCCATGGCCTGGACATCTGGTGGAAGGAGGCCAAAGATCCAGCCGAGAAGGCGTCCTGTCAAGGGGGCCACTCCCCTTGTTGAGCCGTGACATGCTCGGCCCAGAGACGGAGGCTGCCGCCATGGCCGAACACTGGGATCTGGTCGTGATCGGGGCGGGCTCCGGGGGGCTGGCCGCCAGCAAGCGGGCGGCGGCCCATGGGGCCCGGGTGGCCCTGATCGAAGGCGACCGCGTTGGCGGCACCTGCGTGATCCGTGGCTGCGTCCCCAAGAAGCTGCTGGTGTACGGATCGGCCTACCGCGAGACCCTGGCCAATGCCGCCAGCTTCGGCTGGGAATTGAGGGAGGTGCGCTGCCACCCCGCCAAGCTGCTGGCCAGCGTGCGCGCCGAGGTGGACCGCCTCGATGCCCTGCATGTGGGTTTTCTGGAGAAGGCCGGGGTGGAACTGATGCGCGGCTTTGCCCACTTCGAAGACCCCCATCACCTGCTGGTGGCGGGCGCTGGCGGAGAGCAGCGCATCGAGGCCGAGCGGATCCTGATCGCCGTCGGCGGGCGGCCACGGCGGCCGCTGATTCCGGGGGCGGAGCTGGCCTGGGTCAGCGACGACCTGTTTCTGCAGGAGGACCTGCCAGCCTCGGTGCTGATCGTGGGCGCCGGCTTCATCGCCTGCGAATTCGCCTGCATCCTTGTGGGTCTCGGGGTCCAGGTGACCCAGCTGGTGCGCCGGGACCACCTGCTGGCGGGCTTCGATCGGGAGCTCAGTGATGCCGTGCGGGAGGGCATGGAGGAACTGGGGGTGGAGCTGCTCTTTGGACTGGAGCCCATGAGGATCGACGGCCAGCCGGGCGACCTGACCGTGGTCGACTCCGCCGGTGGTTCCCATCCGGCCGCCGCCGTGTTGATGGCCACCGGCCGCGACCCCAACACCCAAAGCCTGCAGCTGCAGGTCGCTGGCGTTCACCAGGAAGGGGCCCGCATCCCCGTCGACGCCGACCAGCGCACCAACGTGCCCCACATCTATGCGGTGGGGGATGTGACCGACCGCATCAATCTCACTCCGGTGGCGATCGATGAGGGGCGCGCCTTCGCTGATTCCGTCTTCGGTGGCAAGCCCCGGCGCACCGACCACCGCCTGGTGGCCAGCGCCGTGTTCTCGCAGCCGGAACTGGCCAGCGTTGGCCTGAGCGAGGAGGAGGCCAAGCGGCTCCACGGGGAGAGCGCGATACGCGTGCACCGGGCGCGGTTTCGCAGCCTGGCCCTGGCCCTGCCCAAGCGCGGCCCCCGCTGCCTGCTCAAGTTAGTGGTGGAGGCCGCCAGCGACCGCGTGCTGGGGGCCCACATGGTCGGGGAGCACAGCGCCGAGATCATCCAGATGGCGGCGATCGCCCTGGGAATGGGGGCCACCAAGGCCGATTTCGATCGCACCATGGGCCTGCACCCGAGCGTGGCCGAGGAATTCGTGACCATGGGCTGACTCCCTGCACTAGCTGGCCTCGGCCTCCTGCCCCGCCTCCTCTTCGGGGTGGAAGTAGCCCCGGATCTGAAGGGCCAGGGCCGGCCCCACTCCAGGTGCGGCGGCGATCTGCTCGAGGCTGGCGAGCTGAATCGCATCGATCGAGCGGAAGTGGGCCAGCAGGTCCTTGACCCGCCGTGGACCGAGCCCCGGGATCTCGCTCAACCGCGAGCGCTTCATGCGCTCACCGCGCTGCTGACGGTGATAGCTGACCGCGAAGCGGTGGGCCTCATCGCGCAGACGACGCAGCAGCAGCACCCCCAGCTGTTCGGCTTCGCTCTCCAGGGGCTGGCTGGCCCCGGGCAGGAACACCTCTTCCCGCTGTTTGGCCAGCGAGCAGACCACCAGCTCCTCGTGGAGGTCAAGCTCGCGCAGGGCCTCCATCACGGCGGAGAGCTGACCCTTGCCGCCGTCGATCATCACCAGATCGGGCCAGTCATTGAGGCCGCCGGTGTGGAGGGCGCTCTGGCTGGATCGCCGCAGTTCCGCCAGGTTGGCTCCCTCGGCCTTGGCCTGGGCCCAGCGGCGGAAGCGGCGCCGCATGATCTCGGCCATGGCCATGAAGTCGTCGCTGTGGCCGGCCGTGATGCTGGTGCTCTGGATCTTGTACTTGCGGTAGTGCTGGCGGGCCGGCAGCCCATCGATGAACACCACCTGTGACGCAACCGCATCGCTGCCCTGGATGTGGCTGATGTCGTAGCCCTCGATGCGCCGGGGCGGCACGGGCAACTCCAGCAACTGCGCCAGATCTTCCGTGGCCAGCTGATGCTGCTCGGCCGTGCGCTGGGCCCGGGCCAGCTCGAAGCCGGCGTTGCGCTCCACCAGCTCCACCAGGTCGGCCTTCTGCTGGCGTTTGGGGTGCTGCAGGCTCACCTTGCGGCCGCGCCGTTCCCCGAGCCAGTCAGCGATCAGCTGGTGCTGGGGGAGGGCATGCTGCACCAGCACCTCGGGCGGAATCTCCACCGGCTCCACCTGGCCGTAGTGCTCCTCGATCACCCGCTGCAGGATCTCCCCAACCGTGGCGATGCTGGCGTCGGCGGTGTAGCCCAGCCGGCCCACCAACTTGCCGGCGCGCATCTGAAACAGCTGCACAGCCGCCACGCGCTCATCGGAGGCCAGGGCAATCACATCCCGTGAGACGGAACTATCTCCCAGGCTCATCTTCTGGTCGGCCGTGAGGTTTTCAAGGCCCTGCAGCTGGTCACGCACCATGGCCGCCTGCTCGAAGTCAAGGCGCTCGGCGTAGCGCTCCATCTGGGCCGTGAGCAGCTCCAGCAACTCATCGTTGCGGCCCTGGAAGATCATCGCCACCTTGCGCAGCAGACGCTGATAGTCGTCGGGGCTGATCTTCTGCTGGCAGACCCCCGGGCAACGGCCGATGTCGTAGTTGAGGCAGGTGCGCTCCCGGTAGAGGGGCTGGGGTCGCTGGCGCATCGGAAACACACGCTTGACCAGGGCCAGGGTGCGGCGCAGCAGACCCACATCCACATAGGGTCCATAGAAACGGTCCAGGGGCTTGCGGAAACGCCGCTGGCGGGTGATGAAGATGCGGGGGTAGGGCTCGCTCCAGGTGATGCAGAGGTAGGGGTACTTTTTGTCGTCCTTCAGCAGCACGTTGAAGTGGGGCTGATGGGCCTTGATCAGATTCGACTCCAGGGCCAGCGCTTCCGCCTCGCTGTCGGTGACGATGAACTCGATCTCCACCACCTGCCGCACCATCAGAGCGATGCGCGGGCTGAGATCGTGGGAGTCGCGGAAGTAGCTGCGCACGCGGCTGCGCAGGCTCTTCGATTTACCGATGTAAAGGATGCGGTCGTCGCCATCGCGCATCAGATAGCAACCGGGTTCAGCCGGCAACTCCTTGAGCCTCAGCTCCAGCCGCTCGGGGTGCTGGAGCAGCGGCCGCAGCGTGCCGGCCACACTCAACCGCCGTAGGACCAGCCCGTGGCCGACAGCTCCAGGGCCTCGCCCTCGCGGTGCAACAGGGCGCTTTTCACCTCGCCCACGAACACCGTGTGATCACCGTGGGCCACCTGACCCACCAGCTCGCATTCCACGGCGCCGAGGGCGTCATCGAGGATTGGCATCCCCAGCTCCCCCAGTTGGAACGGGGCCGCCTCGAAGCGGCCGCCGATGCCCTGCTGGGGCTTGAAGAACACAGCCGCCAGGTCCTTCTGATCGGCCGCCAGCACATTCAAGGAAAAGCGGCCGGTGCGCTGGATGATGCCGTTGCTGGTGGAGTCGGAACGCACGGCCACCACCACCAGCGGCGGCTCGAAGGAGCCCTGGGTCACCCAGCTGGCGGTGAAGCCGTTGACCTGCTCCCCTTCGGCGACGCCGCAGATGAACAGCCCGTGGGGAATCTTGCGCAGCAGGGTTTTCTTGGCGGCGGCATCAAGGGCCATGGCTGCGGCAGCAGATCTCCCTCAACTCTAGGCAGAAGACCCCTGCGGCCTGTCTGCCGGGGCTCCATAGGATCAGCGCCATGAAGGTGCTCTATCCCGGAAGTTTCGATCCGCTCACCCTGGGGCACCTCGATCTGATCGAGCGCTCCGTGCGTCTGTTTGGTGGCGTGGTGGTGGCGGTGCTCCAGAACCCCGGCAAGACCCCAAGCTTCCCCCTCGACCAGCGGCTGGGGCAGATCCGCCTGGCCACCGCCCACCTGCGGGGGGTGGAGGTGAGCAGCTTCGATGGCCTCACCGTGGAGTTCGCCCGCCGCTGCGACGCCATGGTGATTTTGCGGGGCCTGCGGGCGCTGAGCGACTTCGAGTTCGAGCTTCAGATCGCCCACACCAACCACAGCCTCGCCCCGGAGGTGGAAACCCTGTTCATGGCCACCTCAGCCCAGCACAGCTTCCTGAGCAGCTCGGTGGTCAAGGAGGTGGCGCGTTTCGGTGGCAACGTGCGCCACATGGTGCCGGCGGGAGTGGCGGATGATCTCGCCAGGCTCTTTAATCGAACAACCCCGAGCGCCTGAGATGACCGAGACCAGGTTGACCGTGCTGGATCAGCTTGATCAGCTCGAAGAGGTGGTGCTTGATGGCAACCGGATCCCCTTCAGTGGAGGGCGACTGGTGAACGAGCAGGAGGCGATCGAGGTGATCGATGCCCTGCGGGAAGCGCTGCCGGTGCAGCTCACCCAGGCCAATGAGCTGATCCGCCAGCGGGACACGTTCATCAGTCAGGCCCGCCAGCAGGCCGAAGAGATCCTCAGCCAGGCACGGCTGCAGCGGGAGCAGCTGATCAGTGCGGCCTCCGTGCGCCAGGAAGCCGAGCGCCAGGTGGGTGAGCTGCGGGAGCAGGCCCGCCAGCAATGCGAACAGTTGCTGCTCCAGACCCGCCAGCAGGTGGCCCAGGCCGAACAGGAACACCAGGCCCGGCTCGCCCAGATGGAGCAGCTGTTCAGTGCCCGGCGTCAGCAGCTGGAACAGGAGTCGCTGCAGCGGCGTCAGCAACTTGACCAGGATTACGTCGAAATCAAGCGCCAGCTGGTGGAACAGCACGAGCGCTCCCGCCAGCAGAGCCTGCAGGAACTTGACCAGGTTCGTCAGGAATGCCTGCGCGTTCAGCGTGAGAGCCAGGCGGAGGCGGAGCGCCTCCACGCCGATGCCCTGCAATTCCGTCAGCAGAGCCAGCAGCAGTGCGAGGCCTTGATCAGCCGCTCCCGCCAGGAGGCCGCCGCGGTGCAGGAGGGCGCCAACCGCTACGCCGAACAGGTGCTGGGGGAACTGGAAGGACGCCTCCAGGATCTCGGCAAGGTGGTTTCAGGTGGCCGCCGTGAACTGGTGCGGCTGCAGTCCGTCGATCCCGCCGCCGTTTCCGAGCCCGTGGTCGAGCCGCGCGGCACCAAGGGCAACACCGTGCCGATCAGCCGGGCCCGCCGGGCCGCCGAGCGTCTCAGGCAGGCGGCTGGCAGAGGCTGACGTTCTGCACCTGGGTGAGGATCCGCCCGATGGTGGTGTTCGGCGCCGAGGCACCGTTGGAGATCATGCTCACGTAGCGGGGTCCATCAACGGTGTCGAGCACACCGGAGATGGAGCGCACCCCTGAAATCGTGCCGGTCTTGCCACGGAATCGGCCCTCGATCGGGGTGCCGATGAACAGGTGACGCAGGGTCCCCCGGCGCCCGGCAATCGCCATCGAGGCCTGGTAGTTGGCGCCATAGGGGTGCTGGGCCATGCGCACCAGCAGGGCCGCCAGCAACCGGCTGGTGACACGGTTGGCGCGGTCGAGGCCGCTGCCATCGGCCACGGAGACACCGGCCATGGGCAGACCCTGCTGGTACAGCCACTGCATCTCCAGCTGCCGGGCCGTGGCCAGGTTCCAGGTGCCGCTGGCGGAACGAAGCAGGACTTCGGCCGTGAAATTGTGGCTTTCGGTGTTGGCCAGGCTGAGCAGATCGTGCATGGGCGCCGAGGGCTCCTCGTGCAGCAGCACCATGTCGCCCGTGGCGCTGGCCTGGGCGGGCACGAGTGAAATCTGCACGGCCTTGCCCCCCTGACGGGCCATCTCCTGCTGCAGCAGGCGCTGCAGCCGTCCGACCGGATTCGGGATCGCCATCTCGATCGCATTGCTGGTCAGGGCCAGGCGGGTGATCGGCGCCCCGTAGGCCTCGGCGCGATCACCCATCTGCCAACCCTGGGGCCACCAGTTGGGAGTGGGCTCCTCAGCCAGCTGCAGCCGCACCAGGGAAGGCGCCGGGCTGGAGCTACCGCCAGAACCGAGAGCAAGTTTGGCAAAACGCTGCAGCTGGGAGAGGCCGAGATCGGGGTCGCCCGATCCCGTGAGGCGCAGGGTGCCATCGCCCAGGCGCCAGAGCTGGGTCTTTAGGCGGAAATCGGGGCCCAGCCGATCGAGGGCATAGGCCGTGCTGATCAGTTTCTGATTGGAGGCGGGGATGCGCGGCCGCTGGCCGTTGAGATCGGCCAGAAGGCGACCGCCGCCATCGGCCACGGTCACACTCCAGACCGACGACTCCCCGCCGACGGTGGCCAGAAGACGCTGCTGGAGACCCGGGCAACTGGCCAGGCTCTGCAGCTGGGGAAGCCCCACCGGCGGTGGGGCGGGAGGCAGTGACGCCAGGGGAATGGCCTGGTCCTGGGCCCGCATCGGGGGGGCAGGAAGGGTGATCAGCGCCGTGGCGAGGGTCGCGAGCAGGGCCGGCCGAGGGGAGGTCACCATCTTCAGGACCCCACCTTCAGGCTGGTCACCGTGCCGGAGACCCGGAACTGGTTGTCATCCAGTTCGATCGGGGTTCCCACCTTGATGCCCTGCCCCCCGAACTCCACACCCTCCTTGGTGATCTGACCCTGGCCCTGGAGCAGGAAACGGGCATCAAGGGTGCTGAACACCCTCTGGTTGGGGTCATCCACCGTGATCACCCGACCAGCCGGGGTGATCGTGGAAATGCGGCGGGGCAGGGGGGTGACATCCTTGACCGTGACGCTGCCGTGGGGCTGGTTGCGAATCACGATGTTGAGGCTGCCCTTCTGCTTGGCGGCGGCGATCAAGGCGGCGGGGTCGGCGGCTGGGATGCCCCGCACATCGACGGTCACCGTGATCGGCTTGAGCGCTCCGGTGGCCTTGGCGACCGCACCGCTGAGTTTGGGGCTCCAGATCACCCCCACCGCGGCGAGTACCACGGCGAGCGCAGCGCCGATGTCCACCAAACCGATGGAACGGCGGTTCGATTGCTGGGCAGCCATGGCGCTTGAGCAGACGCTGAAGTGTACGGAGACTCCCCCGACCACACCAGGGGGCCAGATGGCCCCCGCTCAGTTGCGCAGGCCCTCGATGAAACGATCGAGGGCCCCCAGGCCGGCGGCCACATCGAGGCCTTGACCCTCCGCGGCCAGGGCCTGATCGATCTCCTCCGGGTCGGGTTTGGTCTCGAATCGGCTGGCCAGCCGGAACCCGTCGGGGTCCTGGCGGTAGAGCTCCCAGGAGTCCGGGAAGCTGCGCCGCAGGGCGGAGGCGCCGCGGGGGATCAGGGCGTAGGCCGACTCCCACGTGGCCAGGAAGCCACGGCGGCGCTCCCGGGCCACACTGCCGATGCCGATGGCGGCATCCTCCAGACGGCCGTTGAGCAACACCACGGCGCCACGGTGCGCCTGACAGATCTCCTCCACCTCGCTGTACTCGGCCTGGGATGGGGCCGCCAGCACCAGCACCCCATCGTCAGCCGCTGCGTCACCGGTCTCGGCGGCCCGCCTCTGCAGGCGTTGGCGGTCACTGAGGCTGGTCAGCCGATCGGCCTGATCCGGAGCATCCCGGCGGGCCAGGGCAGCGGCGCCGGCATCGGTGAACACGAGGGTGGCCCTGGGTTCCACCCTATTGAGTGCATTCAGCAGCCGCAGAGCCACGGGCAGCAGCCGCAGTCCCTCGAAGCGCAGTTCCACGGTCCAGCGACCGCCGGCGCGGGCGCCCAGAGCCTGGACCAGGGCGGCCAGGGCCTGGGCCTCGGCGGCGCGCAGATCGGCGGGAAGCACCATGAAACGAGGCTCGACGGAATGGGGGCGCCAAGGCGATGCCCTGACGGGGACCTTACCCAGCGGCCACGGCCGCCTGGGCCCGCCCCAGGGCCAGCGCGAAACCCGACAGATCCTCGTCCCGCAGCCAGGGCCCGAGGCTGATGCGCAGGGCCGAGGCGGCCCGGGCCGGTTCCACACCCATGGCCATCAGCACGGGGCTGGCGCTCGCCAGACCACTGCTGCAGGCGGTGCCGCTGCTGACCGCATAACCCTCACGCCAGAGCTCCTCCACCAGGCGACGACCTGGCAGTGGCTCGCCTCCTGGAAATGACACCAACAGACTGATGTGATGGGGCAGCCGCTCGCTAGGGCAGCCGGAGAGCTCGAGGCCAGGGATCGCCAGCAGCTCCGCCAGCAGGCGATCCCGCAGCGGTTGGATCGGATCACCTCCATGGCTGGCCAGGCGAGCGTTCGCCAGGGCCATCGCCTCGGCAAAGCCCGCCGCCAGGGCCACGGCTTCGGTGCCGCCGCGCCGTCCGGCCTCCTGTCTGCCGCCATCGACGAGCGGTGCGAAGCGCAGGCCAGGGGAAGCGACGAGCGCGCCGATGCCCCGGGGGCCCTGGAACTTGTGGGCCGTGAAACTGAACAGATCCACCGGCAGTGTCTTGAGATTGATCGGCCGGTGACCCACCACCTGCACCGCATCGGTATGGAACAACACGCCCGCCGCGCGGCAGCGCTCACCGATGGCCTCGATCGGCTGCAGGGTGCCCACCTCGCTCTGACCCCAGATCACCGACACCAGCCGGGTGGGGGGCTCCAGAAGGGTTTCCAGGGCGCTCAGGTCAACCCGGCCGAAACGATCCACCGGCAAGAACGCCAGCTCCCATCCCTGGCGCTCCAGCCGCCGGGCGGCGGCGGCAACGGCGGGGTGCTCCACGGCCGAGATCACCAGCCGCCCAGGGTTCAGATGGGCCGTTGCCCCCAGCAGGGCGGCCTGGGCCGCTTCGGTGCCACCGGAGCAGAAGGTGAGCTCAGCTGGGTCGCAGCCGAGCCCAGTGGCGATGGCCAGCCGACTGCGCTCCAGGCGATCGGCAGCCGCCAGACCGAAACCATGCAGGCTCGATGGATTCGCCCAGGCCTCCTGGTGGGCCTTGGCGATCGCCTCCAGCACCGAGTCCGCCGGTGGCGCCGTGGCGCAGGCATCCAGATAGACACTGGCCCGATCAACCAAGGGGGCGCTCAAGGGCCTTCAAGGGGTGCCCCGCCGGGCCCCTGACGGGAGCGGCTGCGGGACTCCAGGGAGCTGCTGGCCAAGGCGACCAGATCATCGAGGGAACGCTCACTCAGCAGGGCGGCCACCCGCGAGCGGGCCTCGGCACTGGCGCAGGCCTCCGGGCGGACGCAGCCCTGCACGCAGACCACGGCACATTGAATGTCGGGTGGAGCAACGACCGAGGCCGGATCTTGGCAGGGAGCATCCGCGGCTGAGACGGGAGAAGGAGCAGCAGAGTCAACCGACGGGGGCTCCGGGAGTTCAGAGATCGCTGGGGCTTCCCACAGGGGCCGCATCTCGTGCTCTTCGGTGGCCAGTACGCCATCGAAGACCAGCTCCGCCGGACCGGTCATGAACAGGTGGTTGCTGGAGGGATCCCAGGAGATCTGCAATGGACCGCCGGGCAGATCAAGACGGGCGGCGGCCTCACACAGCCCGAGCCGATGCATCACCACGAGAGCGGCGCAGGCTCCGGTGCCACAGGCCAGGGTGGGACCCGCCCCCCGCTCCCACACCCGCAGGCGCAGGTGGGTGGGGCTCAGCACCTGGACGAAATGAACGTTGGTGCGGGCCGGGAAACTGGGATGGTGCTCAAGCAGCGGACCGAAACGCTCCAGCGGGATGGCCGCCACATCGGCCACGGGCACGACCACGTGGGGATTGCCCATGCCGGCGGCCGCCGCCGCGAACCGCTCACCCTCCAGCTCAAATTCCCCCTGGGGCAGGCCGGCCGCTCCCACCGAGAGCAGGGTGGGCACCTCCGAGGGCACCAGGAACGGCTCGCCCATGTCGACGCGCACGCCGCCATCGCCCTGAAGCTCGGGCACGATCCGACCGGCCAGGGTCTCCACCTGCCAGGTACGCCCCGGGGCGTCACCGTCGCTGTCAGCCAGGAACCGGGCCAGGCAGCGGATGCCGTTGCCGCACATCTCAGGCTCGGTGCCATCGGCGTTGAAGATGCGCATGCGCAGCTCGCCGCCCTCCCTGGGCGGCAAGGCCAGGATGATCCCATCGCCTCCAACACCGAAGCGGCGATCACAGAGCTGCCGCACCAACTCAGGGGTGAGGCCGAAGCAGAAGGCGGGATCGGTTTCCGTGCGGCCATCCAGCAGCAGAAAATCGTTGCCCAATCCCTGGTATTTGCTGAACTGGAGCACCGAACTCGCCCTTTCTGCCAAGGGATGGCATCTTAGGAAGGTGCCGATTGAACCAGCCTTGGCCCTCCTGGACACCTCCCTACCGGGTGTAAGGCAACTGCAGAATTGGATTCGCGCCAAGACGGCGGTGCAGGTGCAGCTCCACGACGGCACCAAACTCGACGGCCTCCTGGATTGGCAGGACGTGGAATTTCTTGCCCTGCGCCTCCCCAACGACAGCGATCCGGTGCTGATCCAGCGCCTCTCCGTGACCGTGATCCGTTCCTTGGGCTGATCCCAGGGCCAACATGGGGCGCATCGGGTTGTGGCACCATCACGGGCGTGAGCTGTGGCCCAATCCTGGCGGCCTCGGCCGAGCGATGGCCGTGACCGACCCTTCCCGCTACCAGCCCCAGGCGATCGAGGAGCGCTGGCAGGCCCGCTGGCAGGAGCAGCGGCTGCACGCCACGCCGGAACCGGGAGAGAGCCCGTACTACGCCCTCTCGATGTTTCCCTACCCGTCGGGGAACCTGCACATGGGCCATGTGCGCAATTACGTGATCACCGATGTGATCGCCCGGGTGCAGCGGCTGCGGGGTCGCCAGGTGCTCCACCCGATGGGCTGGGATGCCTTCGGCCTGCCGGCGGAGAACGCCGCGATCGAACGGGGCATCGACCCGGGGGATTGGACCGACAGCAACATCGCCCAGATGCGCCGCCAGCTGCAGCGGCTGGGACTCTCGATTGACTGGGATCGGGAGCTGGCCACCTGCCACAGCACGTACTACCGCTGGACCCAGTGGCTGTTCCTGCAGTTCCTCGATGGGGGCCTGGCCTACCAGAAGGACGCCACGGTCAACTGGGATCCGATCGATCAGACCGTGCTCGCCAACGAGCAGGTGGACGGGGAGGGGCGCTCCTGGCGCTCCGGTGCCCTGGTGGAGAAACGCAAGCTGCGCCAGTGGTTCTTGAAGATCACCGACTACGCCGATGCCCTGCTCGACGACCTCAAACTGCTGGAGGGCTGGCCGGAGCGTGTGCGCACCATGCAGGCCAACTGGATCGGCCGCTCCGTGGGGGCCGAACTGCGTTTCCCCGTACTGGATGGGGAAGGTGCCGAAACCGGCGAGGCGATCACGGTGTTCACCACCCGCCCCGACACGGTGTTTGGCGTGAGCTACCTGGTGCTAGCGCCCGAGCATTCCCTGGTGGCAGCACTCACCATCCCTGAACAGGAGCCTGCCGTGGCCGCCTTCCAAGACCGTGTGAGCCGACAGAGCGAACAGGAGCGCACCGCCGAGGACAAGCCCAAACAGGGGATCCCCCTGGGGACCTCGGTGCGCAACCCCTTCAACGGCGAGACGATCCCCCTCTGGATCGCCGACTACGTGCTCGCCGACTACGGCACCGGGGCGGTGATGGGAGTGCCGGCCCACGACCAGCGGGATTTTGTGTTTTCCCGCCGCTACGAGCTGCCGGTGCGGCAGGTGATCGTGCCCGCCGGCGCGGATGAACACGCCTTCGAGGGCGGTGCCTGGACCGAAGCCGGTGTGCTGATCCACTCCGGTGCCTTCGATGGAGTGCCCTCAAAGGAGGCCAAGGCCGGGATCATCGCCCTGGCGGAACAGCAGGGCTGGGGCCAGGGCCGGGTGCAGTTCCGACTGCGCGACTGGCTGATCTCCCGTCAGCGCTACTGGGGCTGCCCGATCCCAGTGATCCACTGCGACCACTGCGGTGTGGTGCCCGTGCCCGAGGAGCAGCTGCCGGTGGAGCTTCCGCGGAACGTCGCCTTCAGCGGCAAGGGCGCCTCACCCCTGGCCCAGCTCAAGGACTGGGCCGAGGTGCCCTGCCCCAGCTGTGGGGCCCCTGCCCGGCGCGAAAGCGACACCATGGACACCTTCATCTGCTCGTCCTGGTACTACCTGCGCTACTGCGACCCCCACAACACGTCCCTGCCCTTCGGGCGTGAGGCCGCCGACCGCTGGCTGCCCGTGGATCAGTACGTGGGCGGCATCGAGCACGCCATCCTGCACCTGCTCTATTCCCGCTTCTTCACCAAGGTGCTGCGGGACCGGGGCCTGCTGGGCTTCGACGAGCCCTTCCTGCGCCTGCTCACCCAGGGCATGGTGCAGGGGATCACCTACAAGAATCCCCACACCGGCAAGTACATCCCTCCGGCGGAGGTGGCCGACCCCAGCGACCCCCGCGACCCGCTCACGGGCGAGGTGCTGGAAGTGTTCTACGAAAAGATGTCGAAGTCGAAGCACAACGGCGTCGATCCAGCCGTGGTGATCGACCGCTACGGCGCCGACACGGCCCGCATGTTCATTCTGTTCAAAGCCCCTCCCGAGAAGGATCTGGAGTGGGATGACGCCGACGTGGAGGGTCAGTTCCGCTTTCTGCAACGGCTCTGGCGGTTGGTGGAGGGGGCCGTGGAACGAGGCCTGAGCCTGGAGGCTGCACCCCGTCCGTCGGGTCCAGGCTTGCTCGGATCAGCCGATCTGACCCCCCAGGAACAGGAGCTCCGCCGGGCGGTCCACACCGCCATTGCCGCCATCGACCACGACCTGGCTGATGGCGCCTACCAGCTGAACACCGCCGTCTCGGAGCTGATGAAGCTCAGCAATGCCATGGCGGGGGGCCTGGAAAGCGTGGGTGAACCCGTGGCCCAGGAAGCCCTCCACGCCCTGGTGGTGCTGCTGGCCCCCTTCGCCCCCCACCTGGCCGAGGAGCTGTGGTTGAAGCTGGGGGGCGGCGGCAGCGTGCACCAGCAACGCTGGCCCAGCGCCGATGGCAGCGCCCTGGTGCGCGACAGCCTTGAACTGGTGATTCAGGTGAAGGGCAAGGTGCGCGGCAGCCTCACCGTGCCGGCCGATGCCGATGCCGCCACCCTGGAACGGCTGGCCCTCGGCAGCGACGTGGCCCTCAAGTGGCTGGAGGGCCAGCCCCCCCGTCGGGTGATCGTGGTGCCCGGCAAACTCGTGAACCTGGTGCCCTGAGGGTCCAGGGACGTCTCCTGGTTCAGAGGTCGTAGCGGATCACCGTGCGGATGCTCTGGCCGGAGTGCATCAGCTCGAAGGCCTCATTGATCGCCCCCAGCCCCAGGGTGTGGGTGATGAACAGCTCCAGGGGGATCTCCCCCCGCTGGGCCATCTCCACGTAACCCGGCAATTCCGTGCGCCCACGCACCCCACCGAAGGCCGAGCCGCGCCAGACACGTCCCGTCACCAGCTGGAACGGCCGCGTGGAGATCTCCTGGCCGGCGCCGGCCACGCCGATGATCGTGGATTCGCCCCATCCCTTGTGACAGCTCTCCAAGGCGGCGCGCATCACCTCGACGCTGCCGATGCACTCAAACGAGTAATCGACACCGCCATCGGTGAGATCGATCAACACCTGCTGGATCGGAGCGTCGTAATCGCGGGGATTGAGGCAATCGGTGGCCCCCAGCTGGCGGGCGATCGCGAACTTCTCGGGGTTGGTGTCGATGGCGATGATCCGTGAGGCCTGGGCCATCACCGCACCGATCACCACCGCCAGCCCGATGCCCCCCAGGCCGAACACGGCCACGGTGCTGCCGGGTTCCACCTTGGCGGTGTTGCGCACGGCGCCGATGCCGGTGGTGACCCCACAACCGAGCAGACAAACCTGGTCGAGGGGCGCCTGGGGATTGATCTTGGCCACGGCAATCTCCGGCACCACCGTGTATTCGGAGAAGGTGGACGTACCCATGTAATGGAAGATCGGCTGGCCGTTCTTCGAGAAGCGGCTGCTGCCATCGGGCATCAGCCCTTGGCCCTGGGTGGTGCGGATCGCCTGACAGAGATTGGTTTTTCCCGAAAGGCAGAACGTGCAGCGCCGGCATTCCGGCGTGTAGAGGGGGATCACGTGGTCGCCCACCGCCACCGAGCTCACCTCGGCTCCGATCGCCTCCACCACGGCGCCGCCCTCGTGGCCGAGGATCGCTGGAAACACTCCTTCGGGGTCGGCGCCGGAGAGGGTGAAGGCATCGGTGTGGCAGACCCCCGTGGCCACCACCCGCAGCAACACCTCACCGGGCGCCGGTGGGGCGACCTCGATGTCGGTGATCTCCAGGGGCTGGCCCGGGGCCCAGGCCACGGCGGCACGGGATCGAATCATCGCGACTCAGTTCCGTTGGAAGGTCAAGGTGGTGGGATTGGACCAATCACCCGTCGCGCCGTACCCCCGACCGGCGGCGCTCAGACGGCGCAGGATCCAGAACGGCTGCTCCGGACTGTGCAGATCCAGGCTGGCCGCGATCGCCTCCAGGTTGCGGGGCACCCCATCGGCCAGCAGCTCTTCCAGCTGGGCCTGGAGCGCCAGCACCTCGGCGGCGGCCTGCTTGCCGGCTTCCACCCCGGGCTGGTGGTAGGCGTTCACATCGATCAGTTCGCCGTAGAGCCCGACCGCCCGCTCGAACAGGGCGATCAGGGCCCCCAGGCTGCGTTCATCGAAGCGGCGCAGGGTCAGGGTGAGGCTCTGGCGACCGCCTTCGCTCAGGGCGGCGCGGGTCCCCTGGAAAAAGCCATCCAGGAAGTCGCCCGGGTGCTCGCCGCCGATCGGAGCGATGTCGGCGGGATCTTCGAGCACCTCGATGAAGGTGACAAAGAAGTTGTCGAGGCCATCACGCAACTGCTGCACATAGGCGTGCTGGTCGGTGGAGCCCTTGTTGCCGTAGACCGCCAGCCCCTGGTGCACCACCTCGCCCTGGCGGTTGAGGCGCTTGCCCAGCGATTCCATCACCAACTGCTGCAGGTAGCGACTGAACACCTCCAGCCGGTCGCGGTAGGGCAGCACCACCATGTCGCGGCGGCCCCGGCCCTCCCCGGCCGCGTACCAGGCGGCCGCCAGCAGGGCGGCGGGGTTGCGGCGCAGGTCGGGCACCCGGGTGGCCTCATCCATGCGGGCCGCACCCTCCAGGAAGGCGCGCAGATCAGCGCCGATCAGGGCCGCTGGCAGCAGCCCCACGACGCTGGTGATGCTGGTGCGGCCACCCACCCAGTCGAACAGATCGAAGCGCTCCAGCCAGCCCTCGGCGACCGCCTTGCGGTCCAGGGCGCTGCCGGCCATGGTCACCGCCACCGCCTGGGCGGCCCATTGGCCCCCGAGGGCCTCCAGCCGCGCCTGGGCCTGTTCCTGGCCGATGCGGGGCTCGGGGGTGCCGCCGGATTTGCTGACCACGATCACCAGGCTGGTGCGCAGCTTCTCCCCGAGGCCCGCGAGCACGCGGCTGAAGCCCTCAGGATCGACATTGTCGAAGAAGTGGAACGGCAGCCCCCGCCCCTGGCGTTGAAGCGCCCGGAGGATCAGCAGCGGCCCCAGGCCCGAGCCACCGATGCCGATCCAGAGCACGTCGGTGAACGCGGCCCCGCCTGGGGCCTGGAGACGGCCCTCAAGCACGGCCTGGCCAAAGGCTTCGATGCGATCGATCTCGCCAGTGATCTGGGCGGCCGTGGCCGCGTCGGGCGCCAGGGCGGGAGCGCGCAGCCAGTAGTGACCCACCTGGCGGCCTTCATCTGGGTTGGCGATGGAACCCGCCTCCAGGGCGGCCAGGGCTGCGAAGGCGCGGCCGAAGGCGGGCTCCAGGGCACCAAGATCGGATTCCCCCAAGGCCATGCGGCTGGGATCGAGCCAGAGGCCCAGGTCGTCGTGGTGCCAGAGCAGGGAGCAGAAGCGGTGCCAAGGCGTCAGCGGTGACGTGGAGGCGGTATCCGGGGGCAAGGTCATGTCGACGGAACGACGTCCTGATCGGCGCACCCCCTGAACCTATCCACGGACCCCGCCCGTGAACGGCTCAAGCAAGAGCCGCTGGAACTGGACCCATGACCCCGGCACCCTGGTGGCTCGAGGAAAAGGCACAGGGAACGGGGACGCAGGTAGCAAGCTTTTTCAAAAGTTGTCTAGAGTTTCCTTGCAATTCATACGCCTTTGACCCAGCGACTCCCCATGGACCCTGCTCCGCTGGTGCGGCGACGGTTTTTGGTGGGCCTCAGCCTGGCCATCGGCCTGGCCATCGGCCTGGATGTGGCTCCCCGGGTCAATCGTTGGTCCAGCTCCGTGATCGTGAGCGAACCGGGTCTCAGCGCCAGCGTCGGCACCGACAACAGCCGCAGCCAGGCCCTGATCAACGAGGGCCAGCGGCCCGATCCCACGGCCTTCAGCCCCCAAGAGCTGCAGGAGCTCCAGCGCCGCTTCGGGGTGCATGGCCCCCAAACACCTCTGGCGCAACTGTTCACCAAGGGGCTTGATGAGCTCACCCCCCTGCGCTCGATCACGGTGACCCGACTGGAGGAACTGCGGCCCACGATCCTGGTCGAGAGCCGCCGCCGGGGCGTCAACCCGATGCTGGTGGCGGCGATTCTCTTCGATGAGATGCAGCACGCCAAGCCCGGTGAAGACCTGCCCCTGGCCGCCCATTCCGGCCTGTTCAGCACCCATGGGCCCGCCCAGCTGGGGTTGAGCGAGATGGTGAAGCAGGGGCTCCTGAGCCCTCAGGCCAGCCAGGCAGAGATTCAGGCCGCCCGCGATCAGCTCCTGGATCCCCGGCGCAACGTGCAGTTGCTGGTGGGGCAGCTGGCCCGCCAGAAGAAACTGCTCGGCATCTCCACCGAGCGCCCGCTCAATGCCAGCACCCGCCCCCGGGACGCCAAGGCCATCGCCACGTTGGCCTACCTCCACAACGGCAAACTCGACTACTCCACCCGCATCCTGCGTTACATGCAGGACCCTGAACTGCACGCCCTGATCTATTCCGTCCGCAAGGCGCCGGTCTCAACCCTGATCTGAGCGGCTTTCAGCAGAGTCGGCCCAGGGCCGCCAGGCGCATCTGAAGGGCGCTCCAATCGAAGCTGCGGGGATCCTGGCGTTCCCCTCCGAGATCCACCGCCCGGTGGGTGGTGATCGACTGGGGGGGAATGGGAAAGCGCTTCATCCAGTCGGCCAGCACCACGGCGGTCGCATCCAGCTGGGCGGCGGTGTAGCCGCTGTGCTCGGAGTCATCGTTTTCGCCATCCAAGGGCGTTTCCAGGCTGAGGTGCAGAGCGAAGTTGTTGACCGAGCCATTGAGCTTCGGGTTGGTGACCACCCACTGGCCGTTGAAGGCCGAGTTGCCCGCCCCGAAGGCCCGCCGGGAGGGGTCGAGCACCTGGACTACCTCGCCCTGGAGCCCGATCAGCGTGTGGTAGCTCACCTGATCCTCATCGCTGGGATGGGGGGTGACGAAGGTGTTGATCGCCGAGGACAACCCATAAACGGTTTCATGCAGGACGATCAGCCGAGGGGTTGGATCGACCGGTTGGCCGAAGGCGTCCTGGTTGAAGCGCTCGCCGTAGTTGGTGGGATCGGTGTCCAGATGGAAGGTGCGTTGCTGAAGCACGGCACTCAACCGCTGCAACCGCTGCTTGAGGGCCGCATCGGTGCCGCGGCACTGGCGGCGCAGGGGGCTGCTCCAGGCCTGGACCGGTGGCGGGGTGGGGGCCCGGCGGGGAAGCCCCTCATTCGTGGAGGAACCCTGCACCCCGTCGCGCAGGAAGCTCAGCAGGCTGGAATCGCGACGCTCAGGGGGGCGCTCGCCGATCGCCCGAGCCAGCCAGCCCAACCCCAGTAGGCAGGCCATCCCCCCCAACCCGATCGCCAGCACCAGGGGCCGGGAGCTCCGCCTTCGGGCCCAGAGAAGTCGCTCCGGGGGTCTCAACATCGAACCGTCTCAGGGTCCGGCAGCCGGGCGGGCTCCGGCTCCAGGGCCAGCCAACGTCGGCGCCGCTCCTCGGCATCAGCCGGTGCCTGGGGATCGATCCTGAGCGTCCAGCGCTCGATCGCGGGCGCTGAACTGGTGAACGCCAGCTCCATCACCTGGCCACGCCGGGCCAGCAGCAACCGCTGGCCGCGATCCTTCCGCAGCAAGGGAGGAAGATCCTCCGCCTGGCGCAGCCGCACCCCATCGAGGGCCAACAGCTCGTCGCCCAGCTCGAGACCCGAGCGTTCCCCCGGTCCATGGCGCGGCAGCTTGCGCACCACCAGGACCTGGTGGGGATCGATCTGGCAGACGATGCCGCTCTCGGGGTGGCTGGCGGGTTCCGCCACCAGCTCCAGACCCATATCGGCGAGGTAAGCCGCAAAGGGCGGATCCTCCGTGGAGCCCAGCCAGGCGGGCAGCAAGGCCTCCAGGTCAGAAGAGCGCCGGGCAAAGGCGGCGATCAGGTCCGCCTCGCGATAGCCCCGCCCGACCCGCCCCAGCCGCCGCCAGAGATCCCGCACCACCACGAACAGGGCCGATCCGGCCCGTCGCAGGTGCAGATCGAGCACCAAGGCCAGCAGCGCCCCTTTCAGGTAGTAGCTGATCTGGTTGTCGTCGCTTGAGGCATCGCGTTTGTAGAGCTTCACCCAGGCCTGCTCGCTGCTCTGGCGCAGGCTCTGCACCCGTCGGCCAGGGGTGAGCAGGTAGCGGCTGAAATCGGCGCCGAGATCCTCCAGGGCCGCTGCCTCATCACTGAGCCCTGCGGCGAAGGGCAGCAATTGATCGACGTAGCTGGTGATCCCTTCGGCGAACCAGAGGCTGGGCACCACGACGCTCTGGTGGTAATCGATCGGCGTGAGTTCGGCGGGCCGCAGCCTGCGGACGTTCCACTGGTGCAGGTATTCATGGCCCACCAACTGCAGCAACTTGCGCAGGCCATCAGGCCGGCCCAGCGCCTTGCGACCGAACTGGAGCACCGTGCTGGCATCGTGCTCCAAGCCGCCATAGCCCTCATCGAGCAGATGCAGGACGAACAGATAGTTGTCGGCTGCCGGGGCTGGTTCACCCATGAACAGACAACAACGGCGGCAGATCGCCGCCACCTGCTCCAGCAGCTCGGAATGGAGCTCCAGCAGGGGACGGCCCGTCTCCCAGGTGACCCAGCGGTGGGGCACCCCGTGCACCTCGAAACGGTGCTCCCGGTGGGGGCCCGCCTCCACTGGCGCATCGACGAGGGCATCGAAATCAGCAGCGATCCAGCTGCCATCCGCCTCCCGGGGCAGGGGCACGAAGGCCTCCCAGCCTTCCGGCAGCTCCAGGCGCAGGCGGTGGGGGTTCCAGCGCTCGCCCTCCACCTCCAGGGCGAGCGCCGCCAGGGCCAGAAAGCCGTGCTGGCCATTGAGATGGCAGGTGCGCACACTGAGGTCGGTGGCCAGCGTCTCGGTGCGGATCTCAATGGGCTGATGCCCTGAAGGCTCCACTTCCCAGGCGGCCGGCGCCAGCTGGCGCAGCGGCAGGACTTGCCCCCCCTGCCACACCTCCAGCCGCTCCAGATGGCGCACGTAGTCGCGGATCAGGTACGACCCCGGCGTCCAGCCCGGCAACCGAAAGCGCAGCACCCGGTTGGGGGCAGCCAGGGAGAGGGTGGCCCGCACCAGAGGCTGGTGAGGAGCAGTCAGATTCAAGGTCAGCTCAGGCACCGGCGCCGGGCTCAGCGATCGAGGTGAACGCTGCCCGTCGGGAGCAGCAGGGCGGCATCCCGAAGCGCGGCGCGGGCGGCGTAGCTGCGGGTAAGGCGGCCCAGCAACGGCGCCACCTGATGGCTGCGGCTGAGTCGCTGCAGGTCACCCACCAGGGCCAGTTCACCGCTGGGTTGACGCCGCCAGCCCAGGGCCAGATCGGAGGAGAGCCGCACCTGCAACTCCACCGGCTCGGCTTCACCGGCAAATCCAGGAAGCTTCCCCCCCCAGCGGGGCTCCAAGCCCAGATCAGCCAGACTCGCTGCCAGCACATCGGTGTCCCGAAGCACAGTGGGCAGGATGGAGAGATGGGACATGGATCCGATGCCCGTTCCGGCCGACCCTAGCGAGCCCATCCCGGGGATCCAGTGGCCGTTGCCACAGGCCTGGCCCCGTTTGAGGGCGCCCCTGCGGCTGGGGGTGATGGCCTCGGGGGCGGGAAGCAACTTCGAAGCCCTGGTCAACGCCACTCGCCAGGGGCCCCTCGACGCAAGCGTGGAGCTGCTGGTGGTCAACAACCCCGGTTGCGGCGCCCAGAACCGCGCCACGCGCCTGCAGGTGCCCTGGCAACTGCGCGACCATCGCCTCCACAGCAGCCGCGCCGACCTGGACCAGGCCCTCGTCAAGGCCTTTGAAGGTGCCCGCGTGGATTTGGTGGTGATGGCCGGCTGGATGCGGATCGTCACGCCCGCCCTGATTGACGCCTACCCCCAGCGCCTGGTGAACATCCACCCCTCCCTGCTGCCCAGCTTCCGCGGCCTGGATGCCGTCGGCCAGGCCCTGGCGGCCGGGGTCGCCCTGAGCGGCTGCAGCGCCCACCTGGTCACGGCGGAGGTGGATGCGGGGCCGATCCTGGCCCAGGCGGCCGTGCCCGTGCTCAGCGATGACGACCATGGGCGGCTGGCGGCCAGGATCCAACGGCAGGAGCACCGGATCCTGCCCCTGGCGGTCGCCCTGGCCGCCCAGCGGCTGGAGCGGACGGCCCGATTCGATCAGGGGTAGAAGGGCAGCAGCGGCAGGCCGGTGGTGGCGCCCAGGCCCGCCAGCAGATTCAGGCACTGCACGCCCTGGCCCGCCTGGCCCTTGATCAGGTTGTCGATGGCGCTCATCACGATCAACTGACCGTTGCGGGAATCCACCTGCACCGACAGCAGGGCGCGGTTGGTCTGGCGCACCCACTTGGTGGAGGGATAGGTGCCCACCGGCAGCACGTCCACGCAGGGGCTGTGGCGGTAAGCCGCCTTCAGCAAGGTGGTGCAGTCTTCGGCCGTGAGGCCAGGATCCCGCAGGCGGCCGTAGACCGTGGCCAGGAGCCCACGCACCATCGGCATCAGGTGGGGGGTGAACTGGAGCTGGATGGAACGCCCCAGGGCCTGACTGGCCGCCTGCTCAATCTCACTGGTGTGGCGATGGCCCAGCACGCCGTAGGGAACCACGGCCTCGGAGGCCTCCGCCAGGAGCAGATTTTCCTTGGCGGCGCGGCCACCGCCGGAGGTGCCTGTCTTGGCGTCGATCACGATGCCACTGGCCTCGATCAGACCTTGCTGCAGGAAGGGCAACAGGGCCAGCAGGCTGGCGGTGGGAAAGCAACCGGGAGCGGCCACCAGGCGGGCTTTGGCGATGCGTTCGGCCTCCCACTCCACCAGCCCATAGGCGGCCTCCTGACAGAGCGCCTCATCGGAGCGTGGAAATTGGCGGGCCTCACTGGCATACACCTCCTTCCACTGGGCCAGGGAGCGGTAGCGGTAGTCGGCGGAGAGGTCGACCACCTTGACGCCCCGCTCCAGCAGATCGGGCACGAGCGTGGAGGCCAGGCCATTGGGCAGGCTGAGCACCGCCAGGTCAGCGGCGGCGGCGATCGCCTCCGGATCGGGACGCTGGATCACCAGATCCTCGGCAAGGGGAAGGAACGGCACCAGCTCGCTCCAGCGCTTGCCCGAACTGCGCTCGCCCCCCAGGAACGTCACCGCCAGGGCGGGATGGTCCTGGAGCAGCCGCACGGTCTGAAGGCCCCCATACCCCGTGGCCCCGATGACCGCCACACCCCGCACGGCCGCGCTGGGATCGGGTGCGGATGGGCTCGCCATGCCAGTGGAACGGGAACGCCAGATCGTACCGGGCTCTATAAAAGTGGATTGAACCAGGGCCATCGGCCTGACCTGCCCTGAGCCAGCTCGCTGCGATCCGCTTCGATTCCATCGCCGATGGCCTTGCCGCCATCCGCAACGGCGACATGGTCGTGGTCGTCGACGATGAGAACCGGGAAAACGAGGGCGACCTGATCTGTGCCGCCCAGTTCGCGACACCAGCCCAGATCAATTTCATGGCCACCGAAGCCCGCGGCCTGATCTGCCTGGCGATGGAGGGCGAGCGGCTCGACGCCCTCGATCTGCCGCTGATGGTGGACCGCAACACCGACAGCAACCAGACCGCCTTCACCGTCAGCGTCGATGCCGGCCCTGAAAACGGCGTCAGCACAGGCATCTCAGCGGAGGATCGGGCGCGCACGATCCAGGTGGCGATCCACTCGGGCAGCCGCCCCGGCGACCTGCGCCGGCCCGGACACGTCTTTCCCCTGCGCGCCCGCCAGGGGGGTGTGCTCAAACGCGCCGGCCACACCGAGGCGGCCGTGGATCTGGCCCGCCTGGCGGGGCTCTATCCCTCCGGGGTGATCTGCGAGATCCAGAACCCCGACGGGTCCATGGCCCGCCTGCCCCAGCTGGCGGACTATGCCCGCCAGCACGGCCTGCGGCTGATCAGCATCGCCGACCTGATCCGCTACCGCCTCGACACCGAGCGCTTCGTCAGACGGTTGGCGGAAGCTCGCCTACCCAGCAGCTTCGGCAGCTTCCGGGCGATCGGCTTCCGCAACGAACTCGATGGCAGCGAGCACATCGCCATCGTCAAAGGCCAGCCCGAAACCGCCAGCGGCCCGGTGCTGGTCCGCGTGCACTCCGAGTGCCTCACCGGCGATGCCTTCGGCTCCCTGCGCTGCGACTGCCGTCCCCAGCTGGAGGCGGCCCTGCGCATGATCGAAGCGGCCGGCGAGGGGCTGGTGATCTACCTCCGCCAGGAGGGCCGCGGCATCGGCCTGATCAACAAGCTGCGCGCCTACAGCCTCCAGGACGGCGGCCTCGACACGGTGGAAGCCAACGAGCGCCTGGGCTTCGGCGCTGACCTGCGCAACTACGGCATCGGCGCCCAGATCCTCAGCGACCTGGGGGTGCAGCGGTTGCGCCTGATCACCAACAACCCCCGCAAGATCGCCGGCCTGGGCGGTTACGGCCTGCAGGTGGAAGACCGGGTGCCACTGGTGATCGAAGCGGGCGAATACAACGCCGGCTACCTCCAGACCAAGCAAGACAAGCTGGGCCATCTGCTGGACGCCCCCCGGGGCCCCTCGGTGGTGCTGGCCTGGCGGGGATCCGAAGCGCAGCGCACCGAGCTCTGGCAGAGCTTGCAGCAGTGGGCCCAGCAGCTCCAGCTGGGGATCCAACTGGAGGAACATCCGCGCCTGCTGGCCCTGTTGGACCAGCCCGAGCTCGCGGTGCTGCTGGGACCGCTGACAGGTTCGATGGAAGCCAAGGGAGTGAACGGAGCGATCGACGCCGCTGGAGACCTGCCCCTGGAGCGCCTGGGTGAAGGCCTCCAGACCCTGGCCCGCTGGCCCGGTACCCAGGCGGTCAGCCTGCTGCTGGCACCCGATGCCCAGCGCAGTGCCCACCCCAGCGTCACCCTGGAGGCCGAGCTGCGGCCCCTGGTTGAACTGCGGCAGGACCATCCCAGGCTGCGGCTGCAGCCAGGCTCCCTGCTGCGCTGGAGCTGAGGCCCAGAGGGCCAGAGCCAGAGGGTCAGCGCAGCGGTGTCACAGCAGCCGGATCAGGCACTGATCGTCACCTTGTTGATCTTGGTGCCCTTCTGAATCGCCAGCACCACATCCACGTTGGCCGCCTGGCCGAACACCGTGTGCACCCCATCGAGGTGGGGCTGGGCGTCATGGCAGAGGAAGAACTGACTGCCGCCGGTGTTCTTGCCGGCGTGGGCCATCGAGAGGGAGCCGGCCTGGTGCTTGCGGCTGTTGATCTCACAGGGAATCGTGTAGCCGGGGCCGCCGGTGCCCGGCGCGCCCTTGGCCCCGGCGCGGGTGTTGGGGCAGCCGCCCTGGGCCATGAACCCACCGATCACCCGGTGGAAGGCCAGGCCGTCGTAGTAGCCGTCGTTGGCCAACTTGACGAAGTTGGCCACGGTGCCGGGGGCGTCGGCGTCGAACAGCTCCAGTTCGACGGTGCCGGCATCGGTGTCCATCAGGGCTTTGGTCACGGGCAAGGGGGGAGGGAAAGGCGGACTGTATCCGCTCGGGTAGAACGGTCGCGCACGATCACGATGGCAATGAGCAGCCCCACCGGCCTCGATCTGGCCACCGCCCGTCTCGGCGTGCTGGGCGGCAGCGGTCTCTATGCCATGGAGGGGCTCGAAGACATCCAGGAGCTGCAGGTGGAGACCCCCTTCGGCGCTCCCTCCGATGCCCTGCGCCTGGGTCGGATCGGCGATCTGGAGGTGGTGTTCCTGGCTCGCCATGGCCGCCACCACACCTTCACCCCCACGGAGGTGCCCTACCGGGCCAACATCTGGGCCCTGCGCTCGCTCGGGGTGCGCTGGATCGTCTCCTGCTCCGCCGTGGGCTCGCTGCTCGAGGAGGTGCGCCCCCTGGACATGGTGGTGCCCGATCAATTCATCGACCGCACCCACCAGCGGCCCCTGACGTTTTTCGGGGAGGGGGCCGTGGCCCACGTGGGCTTTGCCGATCCCTTCTGCCCCGCCCTCAGCCGCCTGCTGGCCGATGTGGCCGACAGCCTGATGCCCGAAGGGCGCCGTCTGCACCGGGGCGGCACCTACCTGTGCATGGAAGGCCCGGCCTTCTCCACCCGGGCTGAATCGCGCTTTTATCAGAGCCTCGACTGCGCGGTGATCGGCATGACCAACCACACCGAAGCGCGCCTGGCGCGGGAGGCGGAGATCGCCTACACCACCCTGGCCATGGCCACCGACTACGACTGCTGGCATGCCGATCACGACGCCGTGAGCGTGGAGATGGTGATCGACAACCTCCGGGCCAATGCGGCCCTGGCCCAGGACATCATCAAAACGGCGGCCGAGCGCATCGCCGCCCAACGCCCCCTGAGCAGCGCCCACCAGGCCCTGCGCCACGCCCTGATGACCCCCAAGGAGCAGGTGCCCGCCAGCACGCGGGCCAAGCTCGACCTGTTCACCACCCCCTACTGGGGAGCGGTGGCTACCGAGCAGCGTTGAGCCGAAGTGCCTCCCGCAACCGGCCGCCCGATTGCTCCAGTCGGGAAGCGGCCTCGGTGGCCGACACCCCCCGCTGGGCCATCAGCAACGCCCGCTTCACCGAACCCCCCGATTCCTCCAGCAACCTGGTGCCCTCTGGGCGCTCCACTCCGGCCAGATCCCGCAGGATGCGCAGGGCCCGGTCTTCCAGCTTGCTGTTGGTGACGGCCACATCGACCATGCGGTTGCCGTGCACCTTGCCCAGGCGCACCATCACTCCCGTGGAGAGGATATTGAGCGCCATTTTTGTGGCGGTGCCGGCCTTGAGCCGGGTGGAGCCGGTGAGCAGCTCGGGGCCCGTCAAGAGACGGATGTCGATGTCGCAGGGCATCGGTGCCTGGTCGGCCGGGACGCAGGCCAGGGCAATCGCCAGGGCGCCGAGCTCCTGCGCCAGCTCCAGGGCCCCGAGCACGTAGGGGGTGGTGCCCCCGGCAGCGATCCCCACCAGGGCATCTGCTTCCGAAAACCCGCGCTCAAGCAGATCGGCGCGGCCGGCCTCCCGCAGGTCTTCGAGGCCCTCGGAGCTGCGCAGCAGGGCCGCTGCCCCCCCGGCCAGCACCCCCTGCACGAGCTCCGGCGGCGAGCAGAACGTGGGCGGACACTCGGCCGCATCCAGCACCCCCAGGCGCCCCGAGGTGCCGGCACCGAGGTAGAACAAGCGGCCCCCATGGCCGAGGCGAGCGCTGATGGCATCGATCGCCTGGGTCAGCTGGGGGGCAGCGGCGGCCACCGCCTGCTGGGGCCGCCGGTCCTCGTCGCAGAACAGCTGCACCAGCGCAGCGGTGGCCAGCTGATCGAGTTCGGCGCTGGCGGGATTGGGCTGCTCGGTGAGCAAGGCGCCGCGATCGGACGCTGGGCTGGTGAGGGCGCTCACAGCAAGCCCTCCAGCCGGCGGCGGAAGTTTTCGAGTTCTGGATCGCCGGAACTGAGCGACTCCCCTGGGGAGCGAGGGTCCCCTTCCCCTGAACGATCGGCCTGCTCCTGCCAGCTCGAGACATCCATGTTGGCTTCAGGAGGGGCGATCAACAGCCGATCCTCCGCCGACTGGGGCAGAAAACCGCTGGGCACCACCCGCGCCTGGTAGCCCGATTCAGCGCAGAACAGCTCCATCTCCTCACGGTCGAGGGCCTCGACGGAGGGGGTGGGGAAATCCTGGGCTTCCAGCAGGCCGGCGTAACGCTCGGCGTCATCGCGATCCTCGAACAGGAGCACCACCGTGGTGCCGTTCAGCTCCAGGGAATGGATTCCCTCGTTTTCGCTGCCGGCGTCGAAGAGGAGCACATGAACCGGCATCGAGCGGAGATGAAGCGCGACTGACAGTTTCTCACTCCAGTTCATGGCCGAGCTGCTGAAGCCTGCGGTAGAGGGCTTCCTCGGCCTCGCTGAGCTCGTCGGGCACCATGATCCGGATCTCCACCAGTTGATCGCCCCGCTGCTGATCCAGCTCCAGGCCCCGGCCACGCAGGCGCAGCAAACGCCCACTGGAGGAGCCGGGCGGCACGCGCAGCTTCACCGGCCCGGCCAGGGTGGGCACCACCACCGAACAACCCAGGGCGGCATCGGCCGGCATCAACTCCAGGGGGAAGGTCACCCGCAGGCCGTCGATGCGCAGGCCCTCGGCGGTGCGCACCCGGAGCTGCAGGAAATGATCACCGCCCCCGGGGGTCACCCCCGCAAGCCGCAGGCGCCAGCCATCCCCCGCCAGCGGAGGCGTCCAGACCTCCACGGTGGTGCCATCACTGAGCACCAGTTCGATCCGTTCGCCCGCCAGGGCCTGCTCCGGGGTGAGCTCCACCAGGGATTCCTGGTCGGAGGCTGCCTGCACCGGCGCTGGCGGCGCCGGGGAAGGGGTGACCGAGCCAGGGGCGGCCTGCTCCAGGTCTGGGGCCCCCTGCTCCCAGGCCGCTGCCGCCGTTGCGGGAGGTTCAGGCTCCGGCTCGCGGCGGCGGCCAAACAGGGTGTCCAGGTAGGTGTCGAAGTCGGGGAATCCCGTGGCGAAGGGGTCAGCGGCAGCGCCCGAGGCCGGATCGAAGCCCAGCTCAAAGGCCTGGCGCCGCTTCGGATCGGTGAGCACCGCATAGGCCTCATTGAGAAGCTTGAAACGCTCCTCGGCCACCGGATCGTTGCCGTTGAGATCCGGATGCCAGCGACGGGCCAACTGACGGAAGGCGCGTTTGAGGGTGGGGCCATCGGCACCGGGCTCCAGGCCCAGCACCGCCCAGTAATCCGAGCCGGCGGTGGTGCTGCTGCGGGTCACGCTGCTCAGACCTCCGACCAGGGGTCGTCGTCATAGGAGCGGCTGAGGGGCAGGGGCGCACTGGTGCGGCGCGCGGGGGCGTCGCGTTCGTAGCGGCGGGGCGCTGCCGGTGTGCGCTCCCGGCCGTAGGAGGGCTCCAACCAGGGGTCGCGGCCATAGCGGGGGGAACCGCCAGGGCGATCCCAGTCATCCCACTCGTCGTCGGAGAACAGCTCGTCCTTGAGAGAGCCCAGTGTGTTCTTGAGGCCCTGCAGCGGATTGGATTCCTGCTTGCGTTCGTTGCTCAGGCGCCGATTGAGCCCATAGATCGCCTCCTGCAGCTGACTCACCGCCAGGTCCAGGTCCTGCAGGTCAGCGGCATCGCCTGGAGCGAGCAGATCATGAACCTCCCTCAGGGCCATCTCCACCGCCCGCTGCTGACGTTCGGCGCCGTAGGGCCCCAGCTCCAGGGCGGCGTCCCGGAGCCGCCGCTCCGCCTGGGCCACCAGGGTCTGGGCCCGGTTGCGGCGGTCGATCTCCACGCGCTTGCGGCGGTCTTCCCCGGCCTTGCGCTCCGCCTCCTCAAGCAGGGTGGCAATCTCCTCTTCGCTGAGGTTGGAGCCCCCCTGAATCGAGACGCTCTGCTGCCGGCCGGTGGTGCGATCGGTGGCCGACACCTGCAGCAGACCATTGGCGTCGATGTCGAAGGAGACCTGCACCTGGGGAACGCCCCGAGGGGCCGGAGGGATGCCCGCCAGCCGGAATCGGCCGAGCGACTTGTTGCCCTCGGCCATCTGGCGCTCCCCCTGGAGCACATGCACCTCCACGGAGCTCTGGTTGGCCTCCGAGGTGCTGAACAGATCCGATTTCCGCACCGGGATCGGGGTGTTGCGCGGAATCAGCACCTTCATCACCCCGCCGATGGTCTCCAATCCAAGCGAGAGAGGGGTGACATCGTTGAGCATCAGATCGCGGAGCTCGCCGGTGAGGATGCCGGCCTGAACGGCCGCGCCGATCGCCACCACCTCATCGGGGTTCACCGACTGGCAGGGCTCCAGGGGGATCAAGGTGCGCACCATCTCCTGCACCATCGGCATGCGCGTGCTGCCCCCCACCAGCACCACATCGTCGATGTCCTCAGCGGCCAGGGCTGAATCCCGCAGAGCGCGTTGCACGGGCCGCAGCAAGCGGTCGAGCAGGTCGGGGCAGAGCCCCTCGAAGACCCGCCGCTCCAAGGTGGTCTCGATGTGCAGCGGACCCTCCGGGCCGGTGGTGATGAAGGGCAGGGAAATCGGGGTGCTGGTGACGCCGGAGAGCTCCTGCTTGGCCTTTTCGGCCGCCTCGGTGAGCCGCTGCAGGGCCTGGCGGTCCCGGCGCAGATCGATGCTGTGCTCGGCCAGAAACGCCTCCGCCAGCCAGTCGACGACGCGCCGGTCCCAGTCATTGCCCCCCAGCTGGGTGTCGCCGCTGGTGGCCTTGACATCAAAGACGCCATTGGCGATCCGCAGCACCGAGACATCGAAGGTGCCGCCCCCCAGGTCGAACACCAGCACCCGTTTGACCGTGCTGCGGTCGAAGCCATAGGCCAGGGCGGCGGCCGTGGGCTCGTTGAGGATGCGCTCGACGCTGATCCCCGCCAGCCGGCCGGCATCGCGGGTCGCCTGGCGCTGGGCGTCGTCGAAATAGGCCGGAACGGTGATCACCGCCGCCTCCACCGGCTCGCCGAGGTAGGTGGAGGCGTCATCGACGAGCTTGCGCAGCACGCTGGCCACCAGCTCCTCGGGGGCATACTCCCGCTCGGTGGCCGGGCAGACCACCCGCACATTGCCCTGGTCGTTGGCCCGCACGGTGTAGGGCACCGATAGGCTGCCCTCCTCCAGTTCGCTCCAGTTGCGGCCCACGAACCGCTTCAGATTGGCAAAGGTGTTGCGGGGGTTCAGCACCATCTGGCGGCGGGCCAGTTGGCCCACCAGCAGGTCCTGATCACGGCTGAAGCCCACCACCGAGGGGGTGGTGCGCCCCCCCTCGGCATTGGCAATCACCTGCGGCCGGCCACCTTCAAGAACCGCCACCACCGAATTGGTGGTGCCCAGGTCGATGCCGACGATTCGCCCCATACAACCCGCCGCCCCAGGAATCCGCCAACGGAGCACCCAAGGTAACGGGGCCAGCGGCCGCCCCCAAGGGGAGGCCTTAATCGATTCTTAGTGACGGGCGATGCCTGCCACACCTAGGTTTCGGCTGAAAGCTGAGTTTGCATGACGATCAGTTCGAACGGGGACCTGTTCACGCTGAAGCGCAGGCCCCCCAGCGAAAAACTCCTCGATCTCGGCTTCCGCCAACTGGTGATCGTGCTGGCTTCCCTGGTGGCGATCGTGCTGCTGGGAATCCTGCTCACCGTGATGCATGGTTCCGAGGAAGCCATCAAGCAATTCGGTCTCGGCTTTCTGGTGAACTCCGCCTGGAACCCCGTCAAGGAGGAATACGGGGCGTTCACGGCCATCTACGGCACGATCGTCAGCTCCCTGCTCTCGCTGCTGATTGCCGTGCCCCTTGGGGTGGGAACGGCGATCTTCATCACCGAGAACCTGATTCCACTCAAACTCCGCACCCTGATCGGGCTGATGGTGGAGTTGCTGGCGGCGATTCCATCGGTGGTGCTCGGCCTCTGGGCCATCTTCGTGATGGAGCCCTTCCTGCGGCCCCTGCTGACCTGGCTCTATGACGCCCTTGGTTGGCTACCGATCTTCAGCACCCAGCCCCAGGGCCCTGGCATGGCACCGGCGGTCCTGATTCTGGTGGTGATGATCCTGCCGATCATCACGGCGATCTCCAGGGATTCTCTCAATCAGGTGCCTCCTGAGCTGCGTCAGGCGGCCTACGGCATCGGCACCACCCGCTGGGGGGCGATTCTTCAGGTGATCCTTCCAGCGGCGGTGTCGGGCATCACCGGTGGCGTGATGCTGGCCCTCGGGCGGGCCATGGGTGAAACCATGGCGGTGACGATGATCATCGGCAATTCCAACAACTTCAGCGTCTCGTTGCTGGCTCCGGGCAACACAATCGCCTCAATGTTGGCGAACCAGTTCGGTGAAGCCGACGGTTCCCAGGTCTCCTCCTTGATGTACGCGGCCCTGGTGCTGATGGTGCTCACCTTGGTGGTGAACATCTTTGCCCAGTGGGTCGTCAAACGCCTCAGCCTGAAGTACTGAACCAACCCATGGCCTACGCCTCCACCGAAAAGCTGTTCGACCGGCAGTCGCTGCACAAGCAGCCAGAACTCGGGCGCAACCGCTGGAACCTCTTTTTCACCTTTCTCACCGGCCTGTTCTCCCTGATCGCCGTTTTGCCTCTGGTGCTGGTGCTTTTGTACGTGCTGATCAAAGGCGGCTCACTTATCAGCATTGGTCTGCTCACGCAGCTCCCTCCCGCCCCCGGCACCGAGGGCGGCGGCATCGGCAACGCCATCCTCGGCACCTTCCTGGTCACCCTGGTGGCCTCGTTGATCGCCATTCCTGTCGGCGTCGGCGGTGGGATCTACCTGGCGGAGTACTCCAAGGGCGGCTGGTTCCAGAGCTTCGTGCGTTTCGGCACCAACGTGCTGGCTGGCGTGCCCTCGATCATCTGCGGGGTGTTCATCTACGGCCTGATCGTCTCGACCCGAATCCTCTTCGGCGAGAGTTACAGCGCTGTGGCCGGAGGCATTGCTCTCTCGGTACTGATGCTGCCCACGGTGATCAAGACCACCGACGAGGGCCTCAAGCTGGTGCCCCAGGAGCTGCGCATGGGCGCCATCGGCGTGGGTGCTTCCAAGTTCGTCACCATCACCCGGATCACCCTGCCCACTGCCTTCACCCCGATTGCCACCGGTGTGGTGCTGGGCATTGCCAGGGCGGCGGGTGAAACCGCTCCGTTGATCTTCACGGCCCTGTTCTCTCCCTTCTGGGCTGAGGGTCTGCTCAAGCCGATCGCCACCATGTCGGTGCTGATCTTCAACTTCGCGATCATGCCTTACGAGGCCCAGAACGCCCTGGCCTGGGCTGCTTCCTTCGTGCTGGTGGTCCTGATCCTGGCGGCCAATCTGCTTGCCCGCTGGTTGAGCCGCTTCGCCTCCTCAACCTAAAGGCCGCTCCCCGTTCACCGCTCCCCACACTTCCATTCCTCTGTGTCATGACCGCCACCTCCCTCAGCCCCCAGTCGACGGCCAATTCGGACATCTGCATGTCCCTGGAGAACGTCTCGATCAGTTACGGCAGCTTCGAGGCCGTGCGCAACGTCTTCATGGAGATCCCCAAGGGCCAGGTGACGGCCTTCATCGGGCCCTCAGGCTGCGGGAAATCGACGGTGCTGCGCGGTCTCAACCGCATGAATGATCTGATCGAGGGTTGCAGCCTCAAGGGCCGAGTGGTGTTCGAGGGCCACGATCTCTATGCCCCCAACGTCGATCCCGTCGAGGTGCGGCGGCGCATCGGCATGGTGTTTCAGCGTCCGAACCCCTTCCCCAAATCGATCTACGAAAACATCGCCTTCGGCGCCCGCATCCATGGCTACCGCGGCGACATGGACGAACTGGTGGAGCGTTCCCTGCGCAAAGCGGCGATCTGGGATGAAACCAAGGACAAGCTCAAAGAGAGTGGCTATTCCCTCTCCGGCGGCCAGCAACAGCGTCTCTGCATCGCCCGGGCGATTTCCGTAGAGCCCGAAGTGATTCTGATGGATGAACCCTGCTCGGCCCTTGATCCGATTTCCACCTTGAAGATCGAGGAGATGATGCACGAGCTCAAGAAGAACTACACGATTGTGATCGTGACCCACAACATGCAGCAGGCCGTGCGTGTGTCGGATCAAACGGCCTTCTTCAACGCCGAAGCGGTGGAAGGCGGCAGCGGCAAGATCGGTTATCTGGTGGAGTTCGCCGAAACGGAAGCGATCTTCAACTCCCCCGCCCAGCAAGCCACCCTGGACTACGTCAGCGGCCGCTTCGGCTGACGGCCCCGCGTCCTACCGATGACCAGGCCAGGCAGGCGAGATGAGCGCTGATCGGCCATCCAGGGAAGCTGACAGAGGCCAGGGCACAATCAATAACTTAAAGCCACTCACAACAGTCGCGATTCATCAACGGCTCTTGATGATCGGGCTGCGGTGATCATGAAGGCGCAACAAGACGCCGCTCTCCTTGATACCCATGGGGCCAAGTTCCAGCCTTCAACAGGCTCCACCCTTGGCCCGGATGCCAACAGTGATCGCCATAAAAAAAACCGGCCCTTGGGCCGGTTTTCAACGGAGAGGGAGGGATTCGAACCCTCGATAGAGTTGCCCCTATACAGCATTTCCAGTGCTGCGCCTTCGACCACTCGGCCACCTCTCCAGGGGCTTAAATGGGGCAGAAGGCAATCTAGCAGCAGGCCTTCTCACCACTCGGGCGCCATCGGCGCTTCCCAGCCCATGTTCGAGGTCCAGACCGTGCGGCGATTCCCGATCACCGTGCATCACCGCCAGGCCGGGCGCACGATTGTGCTGGAGGTGCCGGAAGGGGAGTACATCCTGCGCAGCTTCGAGTCCCAGGGCGAACCGCTGCCCTTCAGCTGCCGTAACGGCTGCTGCACCGCCTGCGCGGTGCGGGTGCTCAGCGGCAGCATCGACCAGCGGGAGTCACTCGGCATCTCCCAGGCGCTGCGCAACAGGGGCTACGGCCTGCTCTGCGTGGCCAGGGCCCTGGGCCCCCTGGAGGTGGAGACCACCGACGAAGACGAGGTCTACGAGCTCCAGTTCGGGCGCCATTTCGGCCGGGGCAAGGTGCGGGCCGGCCTGCCCCTCGACGACGAATGAGACTTTCAGATCAGGCCGCTGCAGCGGCGGGACTGACGGCACTGGAAATCGAGCGCCTGGCGGAGGTGGCCCGCGCCGCCGCCCAGGCAGGTTCGCTGGCCCTTCGGGAGCACCTCGGCCGGCTGGAGCGCATCCGTGAGAAGGGCCGGGCCGGGGATCTGGTCACCGAAGCCGATGAGGCCGCCGAGACGGCCGTTCTGGAGTTACTGAGCGCCCAGACCCCTGAACTGGGGGTACTCGCGGAAGAAACCGGCCAAAGCGCGTTGAAAAGCGATCTACAGTGGTGCGTTGATCCCCTCGATGGCACCACCAACTTCGCCCACGGCTTCCCCTTTTTCGCCACCTCGGTAGGTCTCACCTGGAGGGGTCAGCCCCTGTTGGGGGCCCTGGCGGCCCCGGCCCTGGAGCAGTTCTTCTGGGCCGCCCCGGGCCTGGGGGCATGGTGCAACGACAACCGCCTGGCGGTGAGCGGTTGCGAAGAACTGGGGTCGTCCCTGCTGGCCACGGGCTTCGCCTACGACCGGCACACACGGCTGGACAACAACTACGCCGAGTTCTGCTGGTTCACCCACCGCAGCCGCGGCGTACGCCGGGCCGGTGCCGCCGCCCTCGATCTGGCCTACGTGGCCGCCGGGCGTCTTGATGGCTACTGGGAGCGCGGCCTCTCCCCCTGGGACCTCGCCGCCGGAGTGGCGCTGGTGGAGCAGGCCGGCGGCATCGTCAGCCGCTACGACGGCAGCCCCCTGGAGCTGGGCGAAGGCCGCCTGATCGCCTGCGCCCCAGGGCTCCATAGAGCCCTGGTGGAGGGGCTTTCCGCCATCAGACCCCTGGACGGGGCCAGCTTCGGCGCCCCGGAACTGGACGCTCCATAGGATCGCCAACACAGCCCCCCTCCCCCTTGTCCCATGGCCCTGCAACCTGCCGCCGGAGCCAGGGATCTCAACCCATGGGAGGTGGATGGCAACCGCCGCCTGCGCGAGCGGCTCGCGGCGGTCTACCGCTTGTGGGGGTACCAGGAGGTGGCCCCCCCCAGCATCGAGCGGCTCGAAACCTTCGCGGCGGGCGGCGCCATCGATGGCCGGGAGGTGGTGCGGCTGGTGAGCGACGAGCCCCTGGGGCTGCGTCCGGAGATGACCGCCTCGATCGCCCGTGCCGCCTCCACTCGGCTGGCGGGCCGGCCCCGGCCCCTGCGCCTCTGGGCCAGCGGCGCCACCTTCCGCAGCTTCATCGGCGATTCCGGCAGCCAGCGGGTGCAGGAACAGCTGCAGAGCGGCGTGGAACTGCTGGGGGTTGCCGCCGCCGCCGCCGATGCCGAACTGCTGAGGCTGCTGCTGGCCTGCATCGAAGCCCTGGGCCTTGACGAGCGCCATCAATCCCGGCTGCTGCTGGGCCACCATGGCCTGCTCACGACCCTGCTGGCGCGCGTCCCAGCCGAGCAGCGCACCGCCGCCCGCAAAGCCCTGACCGGCTTCGATCCCCTCGCCCTGGCGGCCCTGCCGCTCGAGGCGAGCGACCGCCAGGCCCTGCAGCAGCTCATGCGCCTGCGGGGGGAGCCCACGGCGGTGCTCTACCAACTGGAGCAACTGCTGGGGCCCAGTCCGCTGCTCAGGGATCTGGGCGCTGTGATCGGCAGCATCGCTCCGATGGCGGAACGGCTCGGGGTGTGCCTGCAGCTCGACCCCAGCTTCCAGCCTCAGTTCGATCTCTATGACGGGCTGGTGCTCCAGCTGGTCTGCCGCGGCACCGAAGCGCCGGTGGCGATCGCCAGCGGTGGCCGCTACGACGCCCTGGTGAGTCGTTTCGGGGGCAGCCCGGCCGCGGGGGTGGGCTTCAGTTTCCAGATCGAGGACATCCGCGAATTGCTGACGGGCCATGGCCCTGAGCCCAGCGCCGGCGGCCCGCTGCTGGTGGCCTACGCCGATGCCGACCTGCTGAGCGCCGCCCTCGACCGGCTGCAGCAGCTTCACAGCGAAGGCACGGCGGCCGAACTGCTGAGCGAACCCTGCCCGAGCCAGGCGGAGGCCGAACGGCTGGCGGCCTCCCGGGGGGCCCGTTCAGCGCTCTGGCTGGCTGCCTAGGATCGACGGCCTTTGCCGTCTGTTCATGGCCCACACGATCCTCACCGATGTCTGCGAGGGTGTGGCCGACTGCGTGGACGCCTGCCCGGTGGCCTGCATCCACCCCGGCAGTGGCGCCAACCGCAAGGGGACGGGCTTTTTCTGGATCGATTTCGACACCTGCATCGACTGCGGCATCTGCTTGCAGGTGTGTCCGGTGGAGGGGGCGATCGTGCCCGAGGAACAACCGCAGCTGCAGCGCCGGGGCTGAGGCGGCCGAGGCCGACCGCGGGTGGTCACGGGGGTGGTTCGGTGACCCGTCCCTGGCCGCCCTTGAGCGCCAGCGCGGCCGCTCCGTAAGGTCGCCTCACCACAGAGCGGAAACGCTGCAGCCATGGCCGTTCTCCAGGAACAGGGTCAGATCCAGATCCACACCGAGAACATCTTCCCGATCATCAAAAAGGCCGTCTATTCGGGCCATGAGGTGTTCCTGCGGGAGCTGGTGAGCAACGGGATGGATGCGATCAGCAAGCGGCGCATGGCCGCCATGGCCGGCGACTGCAGCGAGGGCGATGAGGGCCGCATCGCCATCAGCATCGATCGCGAGGCGAAGACGCTCACCATCAGCGACAACGGCATCGGCATGAGCGCCGATGAGGTGAAGCGTTACATCAACCAGGTAGCTTTCTCCAGCGCCGAGGAGTTCCTCGAGAAGTACAAGCGCGAAGACGACGCGATCATCGGCCACTTCGGCCTGGGCTTCTACTCCAGTTTCATGGTGGCCGCCCGGGTGGAGTTGGTGAGCCTGAGCGCCAAACCAGGCGCCGAGGCCGTGCGCTGGAGCTGCGACGGCTCCCCCAACTTCAGCCTCGATGCGGGCGAGCGCAGCGCAGCGGGCACCGACGTGATCCTGCACCTGCAGGAGGAGGAGCTGGAGTACATCGAGCCGGCCCGGATCCGCGCCTTGATCACCACCTACTGCGACTTCATGCCCGTGGAGGTGCAGCTCGAGGGGGAAACCGTCAACAAGCGCCTGGCTCCGTGGCGCCAGAGCCCCCGCGACCTCACTGACAACGACTACATCGAGCTCTACCGCTACCTCTACCCATTCCAGGGGGACCCACTGCTCTGGGTGCACCTGAACACCGACTACCCCTACACCCTGCAGGGCATCCTGTTTTTCCCCAAACTCACCGGGCGCGGTGACTGGGAGAAGGGCGAGATCCGTCTGTATTGCAATCAGGTGTTCGTCAGCGATTCGATCAAGGAGGTGGTGCCCCGCTACCTGCTCCCCCTGCGCGGCGTGATCGATTCCCCCGACATCCCGCTCAACGTGAGCCGCAGCGCCCTGCAGACCGACCGCCGGGTGCGCTCAATCGGCGGTTTCGTGGCCAAGAAGGTGGGTGACCGGCTCAAGGAGCTGCACCGCGATGATCCCAGGCGCTACGCCGAGATCTGGGAGGGCCTGGCCCCGTTCATCAAGATCGGCGCCCTGGAAGACGACAAATTCGCCGAGCAGGTGGCGGATCTTGTGCTGTTCGGCACCACCGCTCCGCTGCAGGAACAGCCCGCCCAGCCCGAGGCCAGCGGCGACGCCGAAGGCGCCCCAGACAGCACAGGCGATGCCTGGGCCGATCAGGCGGACCAGCCCATCGATCCGATCCCGGACGGCCGCGGCAAGGCCTACACCACCCTGGCCGGCTACCGCAGCCGGCTCCCTGAGGCCAACGCCCAGCGCATCCTTTACTGCACCGATGAGGCGGGCCAGGCCGGTGCCCTGGCGCTCTGGAAGGGCCAGGGGGCCGAGGTGCTCCTGGCGGACACGGTGATTGACGCCCAGTTCATCCCCTGGCTGGAAGACCGCCACAACGAGCTCAAGTTCCAGCGGGTGGACGCCGAGCTCGACAGCAGCATCCAGGAGCAGGACAGCGAGCTGGCCGATGCCGAAGGCAAGGAGGGCTCCGAGAAGCTGCGCGATCTGTTCAAAGCGGCCCTGGCCAACGACAAGGTGACCATCCAGGTGCAGGCCCTCAAGGGCGAGACGGCCCCGGCGGCCCTGATCCTGCTGCCGGAGCAGATGCGCCGCCTCAACGACATCGGCGCCCTGATGGAGCAGCGTCTGCCTGGCCTGCCCGAGCACCACGTGCTGGTGGTCAATCGCCGTCACCCGCTGGTGGCCGGCCTGCTCAAGCTCTCCAGCGGCGCCGTGCTCACGGGCAGCGGCGGCAGCTCCCCCAGCCAGCAGCTGGCCGATGACCTGGGCCGCCACATCTACGAACTGGCCCGCCTGGCGGTGGGGGGCCTGGAGCCCAACCAACTGGCGGGCTTCCAGCAACGCAGCGCCGATCTGATGGGCCGGCTGATGGAACGGGGCTTCTAAGCGCCCCTGGCCCCAACGACGGGCCCAGAGGCCCCGCCGGTCAGTTGTTAAGATCCCAGTTCGGGTTTTTCTGCCCAGTCCAGTTGTATCGGTTGAAGTCATGTCCCGGGTTTGTCAGCTCACCGGCAAGCGCGCCAACAACGGCATGGCTGTCAGCCATTCCCACGTGCGCACCAAGAAACTCCAGCAGGTGAACCTGCAGGAACGCCGCCTCTGGTGGGCCGAGGGCAACCGTTGGGTGAAGCTGCGGGTTGCCACCCGCACCCTGCGCACCATCCAGAAGAAGGGCCTGGGTGCCTACGCCAAGGAGCTGGGCATCAACCTCGCCAAGATCTGAGCAGCGCCGGCTGCCATCGGCATCTCGCCTGATCTGAACGCCATGAACCGTCGTCAGCTGCTTGGCAGCCTCGGCCTCACCACCCTGGGCCTGCTGGCGTTTCCGCCGCAGGCCCTTTCCCTTGGCGGCCTATGGCCGGAGCTGGATCAACCAGCCCCCGACTTTGACCTGGCCGGAGTGGTGCCCGAGGCCGGTGAGGCGGTGGAGGCCCACAGGAGCTTGGGGGAGTTCGCCGGCCGCTGGCTGGTTCTCTACTTCTACCCCAAGGATTTCACCTCCGGTTGCACGCTCGAAGCCCGTGGTTTCCAGCGGGATCTGGCGGCCTTCCATGCCGCAGGCGCTGAGGTGGTGGGCGTCAGCGCCGATGACCCCGACTCCCATGCCGCCTTCTGCGGCAGTGAGAAGCTCGCCTACCCCCTGCTGTCCGACCCTGGCGGAACGCTGAGCTCGGCCTACGGCAGCTGGATCGCCCCCTTCTCCCAGCGCCACACCTTTCTGATTGATCCCCAAGGGGTGCTGCGGGCCAGCTGGCGGGCGGTGCGGCCCAGCGGCCACAGCCAGGAGGTGCTCGCTGCCCTCCAGCAACTGCAGGCCAATAGCTGAGCGGATCGCCCGCCAGTCCACACCGATAGCGTGGAGGCCCCTGCACTCATCGCGTGGAACCCAGGCTCATCAGCCGCCGAAACCTTTTGCGGCTGCTCCTGGGCGGCGGGCTGACCGCTGGGCTGCTGCTGCGGCGAGGCGCCGGCAGCGAGGACGCCCTGGCGATCCCGGTTGGTGCGCCCACAGACTCCAGCTCCAGCGCCGCTGAACTGCGCTGGCTCGCCGTGGCTGATACCGGCGGCGGCAACTCGGCGCAGCGGGCCGTGGGGGCCCGGATGGCGGCGGTGCACCGCCAGCGGCCGGTGGATCTGGTGGTGCTCGGCGGCGACAACATTTACCCGAACGGTGACATCGCCCAGATCAAGGACATGTTCACCATCCCCTACAAATCTCTTTTGGAGGCCGGTGTGCCCTTCCATGCGGTGCTCGGCAACCACGACATCCGCACCGGCAACGGCAATCCCCAGGTGGCCTATCCGCCCTTCGGGATGAAGGGCCGCTGGTACAACCTGCGCCGGGGGCCGGTGGAGTTCTTCATGCTCGACACCAATGTCAACGCCGACTGGGGCCGCCAGTTGCCCTGGCTCCAGCAGGCCCTGGCCGCCAGCGCCGCTCCCTGGAAAGTGGTGGTCGGCCACCACCCGATCTATTCCTCGGGCTACTACGGCAACGACGGGGCGGCCCAGGCTCGACTCGGCCCCCTGTTCCGCCGCCACGGCGTGCAGCTCTACATCAACGGCCATGACCACAACTACGAGCGCACCAAGCCGATCGCCGGCACCACCTACCTGGTGGTCGGCGGCGGCGGGGCCTACCTGCGCGATGTGAACCCCAATGGGAACACGGCCCGGGCGATCAGCGTGCACAGCTTCGCGGAGCTGAGTGCCCGTGGGAACCAGCTCGAGATCCAGGCCTGGGACAGCAGCGGCAGCTCGATCGACCGGGCTGTGCTCGATCGCAGCGGCCAGCTGGTGGGCTGAGCTCCGCCGAGTTCAGGCCAGGGAGCGGCCCCGCCAGGTCCAGCCCCGACCCGTGACCGTCTTCCAGATCGAGGCCGGCACAATCAGGGCGATCAGCAGCCCCCCCAGGGCGGCAAGCCACCAGTAGGTGATCGGTGTGCCGAAACGGAGCCGGCTCCAAACGCGCAAGGACAGTTGCAGGGCGATCGCGAGGCCACAGGGTGCCGCCAGGGCAGGGTCCATCACGGTCAGGGGAAGGAGCGCCCAGGGCACCGTGTACAACAGCAGCACCAGTCCCGCACTGCCAAGGGCTGCGGCGGGGTTGCGATCAAGGCCCAGGTACCAGTTCTTGGTCCAGCCCTCCCAGAGGGCCGCCAGGTTGCGGTACATCCGCACCGCCACCAGCTCGGTACCGATCAGATAGCGCAGCCGGTGGCCGCTGGTCTTGATCGCCCTGGCCAGGGCCAGGTCTTCAACCACCTCTGCGGCCACGGCGCCATGGCCACCGATCGCCTCATAGGCCCTGCGACGAAACAGCATGAAGGGGCCAGCCGCGAAGGCGGTGGTCTCGGAGGGATCGTTGCTCTCTTCCAACGAAAATGCCAGACCGAGCAGGCTGGCCACAATCGGCTGCACCAGCCACTCGGCCAGGCAGCCACAGACGAGCCGAGGTGCCAGGGTGAGCAGATCGGCGCCCGACCTCTCCCCCAGGGCTCCGGCTGAACCTGAAGCCTCAAAGAGAGCAGCCGCCAGGGCCTCGGGATCCAGGCGCACATCGGCGTCCAGGAACAGCAACCACTGGCCGGAGGGATCTCCGGGGGGCCAAGGCAACGCCGCCGCCCTGCTGGCGGGCCAGTTCTTGCCACACCAGCGCTCCCCTGGGGGACGGGGTCCAGCCTCAAGGATCCGCACCAGGGGAAGAGGCTCCGTACGCAGGCGGATCGCTTCGGAGGCCAGATCAACGGTGCCATCGCTGGAACCGTCGTCCATCACCACCAACTCCCAGGGCAGACCGGGATCCCGGTTGGCAAGAATGGCTTCGAGGCAATCAACGACATTGTCCCGTTCGTTGAACACCGGTACAACGACGCGCAGGAAGGTTCCGCATTGCACAGCCGGCTCAGTGGTGCCCTCGGCCGGCAGGGCCTGGAGGCGTGGGGCGTTGCCAAAGCGAATTTCCAGCAGAAGCAGAAGCAGGGCCAGCCCCAGGGCAGCCGACCAACCGAGAGGCTCAAGAATTTGAATCAACAATCGAGGGTGTGCTCCCGCTCCAAGGAGCTGACCTCACTGTTGAACTGCTGCCACTGGCGCCCCCGCAGACGCTCGTAGGCCCGGCAGAAGGGTTCACCGAGGCTCTGGCGCAGGCGGCCGTCGGCGGCGAAGGCCGCCAGGGCTTCTCCGAGGTTGCCGGGCAGGGGGCGCTGCACGGGGCCGGCGCCGGGGTCGGCGTAGCTGTCGTTGTCGGAGCGGGGGCCTGGATCCAGCTGGCGCTCGATGCCATCGAGGCCTGCCGCCAGGATCACCGCCTGCAGCAGGTAGGGGTTGGCGGCCCCATCGGGCAGGCGCAGCTCCAGGCGCTGGTCATCGGGGATGCGCACCATGTGGGTGCGGTTGTTGCCGCTGTAGCTGATGCCCCCCGGCGACCAGGTGGCGCCGGAGCTGGTGGGGGGCGCCGCCAGGCGGCGGTAACTGTTGACCGTGGGGTTGGTGAGACAGCTGAGGGCGGGGGAATGATCCATCAGGCCCGCCAGGAAGTGGTAGGCCAGGGCCGAGAGCCCCAGTTCACCGGCCGGGTCATGGAACAGGTTGCGGCCCTGGGCATCCCAAAGGGAGATGTGGCAGTGGCAGCCGTTGCCGGTGAGGCCACCGAAGGGCTTGGGCATGAACGTCGCCCGGCCCCCATGGCGCTCCGCCAGGGTCTTCACCATCACCTTGAAGAAGGCGTGGCGATCGGCCGTGACCAGGCCGTGGTCGAAGGTCCAGTTCAGCTCGAACTGGCCGTTGGCATCCTCGTGGTCGGCCTGATAGGGCCCCCATCCGAGGGTCTCCATCGACCCCAGTAATTCGGCCACCAAAGGCAGCTGACGCATCAGCGCCAGCTGGTCGTAGCAGGGCTTGCTCTGGCGATCGCCCGCATCGAGGAGGGCCTCGCCGCTGGAATCGAGCAGAAAGAACTCAGCCTCCACGCCACTGCGGAGGCTGAAGCCCAGCCGTTCGGCCCGCTCCAGCTGTCGCTTGAGCACCTGGCGCGGCGATTGCTCCATCGCCACCCCATCGAGCGCCAGATCACCCGCCACCCAGGCCACATCCGGCTGCCAGGGCAGGGGCATCAGGCTGCTGGGATCCGGGATGGCGAGCACATCGCCATCGGCGGGGGAGAGATCCAGCCAGGCGGCGAAGCCCGCAAAACCGGCCCCACCGCGCTCCATCGCCGCCATGGCGCTGGCGGGCACCAACTTGGCCCGCTGCACCCCGAACAAATCGGTGAACGACACCAGGAAGTGGGCGATGCCGTTGGTGTGGGCGTAGGCCTGAAGGCTCATGACGGAAAAGCGGCGGAGATGAAGGAAAGGGGAAAAAGCTCAGAGCGGTGAGGGCAGAGCCCACAGCCGCTCCACGGCCGCCCGCAGCTGGGCCTGCTCAGGCGGGCTGTCGCGGGGGTTGCCGGCCCGGTGGCCCAGCACCGACTCGATCACCTCGAACTGGGCGCCGGGGATCAGGGCCGCCTCGGTGGCCATGTCATCCACCGTGAAATAGAGGTCGTGACGGCCGGCCACCACGGCGGTGCGGGCACGGATTGAGCCCAGGGCGGCGGCCAGATCGCCCTGGTGGGGCGCTCCAGCGGCCACGTCATGGGCGAGCCAGGTGTCGAGCATGGCGATCAGGTTGCGGGGGTCATGGCGCCGGTAGGCGGGCAGCCAGCGGGTCTCGACGTAGTCGCCCAGGCTGATCGGACCTTCCGCCAGGTGATGGCCTTCGCCGTAGAAACGCTGGCTGGCGGCCCAGCTGGCATAGATCAGGGCAAAGGTGCATAGCCCCTGGAGCGGTTCGCCATCGAAGCCCTCACCCGTCCAGTGGGGATCGGCGGTGAGGGCCTGGCGCAGGCTGAGCAGGAACAGCTGGTTGTGGGGGGAGGTGCGGGCCGTGCCGCAGAGGCAGCAGAGCCTCTCCACCGCCTCGGGATGGTCCACCGCCCATTGGTAGCCCTGCTGGGCCCCCATGGACCAGCCGTAGATCATCGCCAGCCGCTCAATCCCGAACTGCTCCCTCAGCAGGCGCCGTTGGGCGCTCACATTGTCGCGGTGGGAGACCACCCATCCGGTTTCCGCCAGGCCCATGACCCCATCGCTTGGGCTGCTGGACAGCCCGTTGCCCAGCATGTTGACGATCACAATGAAGTGACGATCCGGATTCAGCACCGGCCCCACCACCCAATCGATGTCACCGGGATGGGCGCCGTAGGAGGTGGGATACAGCACGGCGTTGCTGCGTTCTCCGTTCAGGGTGCCGAAGCTGCAGTAGCTCAGCTGGGCCTGCGGGATCGTGCGGCCGCACTGGAGCTCAACGTCACCGAGGGCAAAGCTGCCGGAGCTGACACTCACGCCTGGACGCCCGATCCAGGCAAGCCGAGGCTGGGCAAACGGCCGAGTAACCAGCGGTGCACCGCCAGATAGCCCCGGTCCAGGTGTTTCAGGTGGGGACCGATGAGTACGTGGGCCGCCGGCAGGGCGTGGAACGGCAGCGAGGGATAGAGGTGGTGCTCGGCATGGAAGGGCATGTTCCACATCAGCCAGCGCACGGGCGCCAGGGTGAGTGTGGTGCGGGTGTTGGTGGTGCCGTCGCGATCGAAGCTGCAGCCCCCGTGCTCGGCCAGCAACAGGAACCGCAGGAACGGCTGACCCACCAGCAGCGGCAGCAGCCAGTACCAGAGCAGAAAACCATTGCCTCCCGGCAGCGAGAGCAGGGCCAGGGCGCCATAGACGGCAAACTGCCAGCGCACCGAGCGGCGCACCTGGGGGATCACCTCAGGGCTCAGGTACGGCATGGCCGAGAGATCGGCCCCCAGCAACTGGCGACCGTGGCTGCGGAGCTTGCCGGTCCACCAGTTCCAGCCGCTGATCTCGAGCACGTAGCCCCAGAGGCTGGTGGGCGCAGGATCCTCCAGCTCCGGGTCGAGCCCAGGGAGGTGGGTGTAGCGGTGGTGCCACTGGTGGTAGCGGCGGTAGAAGGTGGCGTTGTAGAAGCTCAGCAGCCCCGCCAGCCAGGCGGCGCCGTCGTTGAGGCGACGATCGGCGAAGGCGGTGCGGTGGCCGCATTCGTGCATCGGCGCGAAGCAGGTGGCCAGGCCCACCCCCAGGGCCACAAGAGCGATCAAACGCAGGGGCAGGGGGAGGCCGACCTGGCCCCAGAGCAGGCCCGCCACAACGATGAAGGCCAGATGGCTGGCGGCCCGCACGGCGGCGGCGCCATTGCTGCCCACGTTGAGTTGGGCCAGCTGCTCCTTGTTCAGCAGGGAGCCGGCCGGGGTCAGGGGTTCAGGTACGGAAACGGTGCGCGTCATGAGGACAGTTCACCAGAGCGCCGGGGGGCCTTTGGTAAGCATCATCACCAATGGCGCCCATGGGTTGGGCTCTGGGCGGGGCTCAGGGCGCCGATGGGGGCAGGCCCTCGAGGAGCAACTGCTGGTGCACGGCAGTGGCCTGGCGCAGGGTCTCGATCCGGGCCGGATCCGTGGGCCGATCCAGCAGCGGTTGCCACCGGCCCAGCAGCTCAACGACCTGCAAGGGACCATCGAGATCCAAACAGGGGCAATCAAATCCATCGGCGGCCGACCGCACCTTGGGGTCATAGCTGAGGGCGGCAGTGGGGGCCCCCGAGAGAGCCGCCAGGATCAGGGCATGGAGACGCATCGCAATCACCAGCGACGCCCCCTCGAACAGCGCCATGGCCTCAGCCGGGCTGCCCGCCATCACGGTTTGGCTCCGGCGGGCCAGCGCCGGCGGCAGCCAGTCCCTGCGCTTCAGCTCCTCCAGCAGAGCAGCGTCCTGATCCTGATGAAAGGGAAGCCAGTGCACCGGCCGATCCGCCTGCTCCGCCAGCTGGTCGAGGGCCTCCAGCAGCCGGCGCCACTGGGCTTTCTCCAGCAGCGGGCTGAATCGCCAGCAGAGCAGGATCGGTCCACCGTCCCCCTGCCACTGGCCGAGGGGCAGCGCCCAGACCGGGTCGCTGCCGCTGGCGGCGCGCACCCCCCAGCGGGCCGCCAGGGCCGCCGAGGCAGGATCGCGCCAGCTGATCCCCGAGGCGAGGGGCAACACCAGCCGCACCAGCAGGCGGCTGCAGCGCCGATGGAGCGGGCCCAACCCCTGCGCCCAGAGCAGCACGGGCCGTCCCCGCAGGCGGGCGGCCGCGATCAGCAACGCGTAATAGACGAGGCTCCGGAAACTGGTGGCGTCCTGGAGCAGGCTGCCACCGCCAAGCACCAGGGCATCGCAACCGCTCAGGGCTGACAACACCGCCCTCAGGCGGCGGCGGGGGCAGGTGTCCACCCCGAAGCGGGATTGCACCTGGGCCTGGTCGTGGGCGGTGACCAGGGGCCGCTGATCGGGCGGAAGCTGGGCCAGCAGGGCCGCCAGCAGGGCGTCATCGCCAAGGTTGTGCTCGCCGTAATAGCCACAGAGCAGGGGCCGCATCAACAGGGGCGCATCAAAGCCGGGGCCGCAGCAGCCCCTCCGGCTCCGTACATTACGAACCACGGTCGGTGCGGGGCACCATGCACGCCCTTTCGGTACCCACCTGGTGGATCCACATCACTTCGGTGCTGGAGTGGGCCCTGGCGATGCTGGCGGTGCAGCACTGGGGGCGTCAGCGTCAGGAACCTGAGTGGACCTGGCTGGCCCTGGCGATGGTGCCGGCCCTGGTCAGCGCCATGGCCGCCTGCACCTGGCACCTGTTCGACAACGCCGCCGAACTCCAGGGGCTGGTGGTGTTCCAGGCGGCCACCACCTTGGTGGGCAATGGGGCCATGGCCGGTGCCGCCTGGCAGCTGATGCGGACCCGATGAATGAGCTTCTCAGCGGCCTGCTGCGCGACTGGGCCCGCTTCGATCCAGCCCCGCTGTTCGTGCTCTCCCTGGTGCCCTACCTGGCGTTCCTGTGGTGGGCCAGCCGCAGCGGCCGCTTTCCGCCCCTGGCCCTGCGGGGCTTTCAGATGACCCTGGTGTTCGTGGCGGTCACGATCGTGGCCGCCGTGGTGGCCCAGCAGACGTACGGCGCCCAGCTGGCCGATGTGGACCCCCTCCATGGCGGGGCTGAGGCCTTTTTGACCCTCAGCAACCTGCTGGTGCTGCTGGGGTTCAGTGCCCGCGCCAAATCCTGATCGATCCATGAACCGCCTTCGCTGCTTGGTGGTGGCCCTGACGGCCACGGGGCTGATGCTGACCCCAGCGGGCACGGGCGCGGGGGCCGCCTCAGTGCTGCGCGTGGGGGTGACCGATGGCTCCCAGCCCTGCAGCTACAGGCAGGACGACGTCTGGAAGGGGTTCGCGGTGGAGTTGTGGCAACAGCTGGCAAGCCGAGAAGGCCTGCCGTACGTGTTCAGCGCCTGGCCCTCCACTGCGGCCCTGCTGCAGGCCACCGATCGCGGTGTCATCGATGTGGCCGTGGGCTGTCTGAACATCTCCTCAGAACGGCTCAAGCGCTACCGCTTCAGCTTGCCGATCCAGGAAGGTGGCCAGTCGTTGCTGGTGCGCCGCGATCGACTGGCCCTCGGCCAGGCGATCGCGGCCGCCCTGTTGGCGCCGGACCTCCTGCAGCTTCTGGGTGGTTTTCTGGCGGCCATCCTGCTTGTCACCGTGGCCCTGTGGTGGGTCGAAGGGCACCGGTCCAACCCCGAAACCAAACGCAGGGGATGGCGGCGCAGTTTCGCCAAGGATTTCCAGATCCTGGCCACCGGGCCCGGCACCAACACCGTGGCCACCACCACGAGGGGCCACAGTTTGGTGCTGCTGAGTTATCTGATCCGCATCGTCGCGGCCTCGCTGCTGGTGAGCTATGTCACCGTGAACGTCGTGCGTGCCCCCCTTTCGGCCGGTGACGGGACCATCCGCACGTTTCGGGATCTGGGAGGCAAACGGGTGGCGGCCCGGCCCGGCAGCATTAGTGAGCAACTCCTGGTGGAGATCAATCAACTCGGTGCCCAGCCAACGATCAGGATCGTGCCCCTGTCGCGGGTGAGCGATGCAGGGCGACTGATCACGGGCGGGCTCGCCGATGCCGTACTGGCCGACGACCTGCAATTGGAGTATGTGCTCCAGGGACTGGATCGGAGCCGTCTCGAGTTGGTGATGCGGGGCATCCGTCCCGAGTCTCAGGCCTTTGCCTACAGCCCGGAGCTCCCAGGGTCGATCACCGACCGCATCGACCTGGCGATCAGCGCGCTCAAGGGGAGCGGCGCCGTGGCCAACCTGCGCCGCAGCGCCATCGCACCGGCCGGAAGTGCTCCTGGGCGATGAACAAGTCTTAAGCGCGCTTCACCACGCTGGGGAAGACCCGGAAGATGGGGCGTCGCTCCCCAATCCATGATCACACCTCTCCTGGCTATCGCCCCCGCCTCGCTTTCCTGGTCGCCGAAAGTGGCCCTGGTGATGATCGTCGCCAACGTGATCGCGATCGGCATCGGCAAGGCCACCATCCAGCAACCCAACGTGGGCGCCAAACTGCCCAACTCCGCCTTCTTCGGCGGCATGAGCCACGCTTCTCTGCTGGCCACCACCAGCCTGGGGCACATCTTCGGCATTGGCGCCATCCAGGGCCTGGCCGCCCGCGGCGTGCTCTGAATCCGGGCTCCCCGGCTGGCCTCAGCGCCAGCCCAATAGATCAGGCAGCGCCCGCAGCCCATAGCGCTCGAAGCGGTAATCAAACAGCAGGGCAGAGAGATCCTCTGCCCTGTTTTTGCGTTCAAGACCCCTCAGCAGCCCGTCGAGACGCCGGTCGGCCTGGGAATTCCTCAGGCCCAGCCAGGTGCGTCGCGCCAGGCGGCCGCTCAGACCCCAGCGCCAGCCCAGGGCCCGGCGCAGGCGTTTCGGATAGAGATCCATCAGATGGTCGGCCCGAGTCGGGTGCCGCAGGGCCTCGGCCAGCAACGGCGCCAGCACCTGGCTGCTGGTCATGGCGTGGCGAATGCCCTCGCCCCCCAACAGATTGGCGGTGCTGACGGCATCCCCCAGGGCCATCAGACGGCCGCGACGATGGCTCTCCCGGCGGCCGATGGTGCTGCGGATCAGGCCGCCATGGCGATCCAGCACCCGGTGGTCGCCCAGGCCCAATCGGCTGATCAGCCGCGCCAACAAGGGCCCCAGGGCCGGCTGGGGGCTCGCCGGATCCATCAAGCGGCACACACCCACCTTGAGCTGGCCCGGTTGCATTGGAAACACCCAGCCGTAGCCCTGGGGAACCCAGTCGGAGCCGAGGCAGAAGCTGAGCCGATCGGCCCAGGGCTGCCAGCGTTCCGGTGGCAGCTCAATCAGCCACTCCACCCCCAGCCCCTCCACCAGTGGATCGCGGCCGGGGGCTGGATCGCCGATCAGCCCTCGCTCCTGACCGGTGGCATCGACCACCCAATCACTGATCACCTCGGTGCGGCCTCCTCCAGGGAGACGCAGGCGCGTGCACATCCCGGCGGCGACGGGCTGGCAGCCCTGGGCGGTGGCTCCCAGCAGCAGATCAGCGCCCCAGCCGCGGGCTTCATCCGCGAGCCACTGGCGCAGGGCGCCGAACTCCAGCACCACCCCCAAAGGACGATCGGAAGCCCATCCGCGCCGCTGCTCTCCAGGCCCCAGCAGCTGCCACTGGCTCCAGCGACTCGCCACCACCTGGGCCGGAAGCTCCAGCCGTTCGATGGCCGCCAGGGGGAGGGCGGCGCTGCTGAAGGCCGCCTGGCTGAGGTCCGGCAAGCGGTCCACCAGCAACACCTCCACCTGGGCACGGGCCAGGCGCCGGGCCAGATCAGCTCCCCCTGGTCCGGATCCCACCACCAGCACCTGGCAGCGGAACGCTGGAGCCAGGTTCAAACGGCGAGAGGCTGACGGCGGATTGCGGCCCCGAAGCGCTCCAGGATGCGGTCGGCCATCTGCGGCGGTGTGAGCCCCAGGGCCTGCTTGCTCTGGTCCGGGCTGGCGTGGTCGACGAGTTGATCAGGGATACCGATGCGCAAGGTGGGCACAAGCACCTCCAGATCACTGAGAGCCTCCACCACCGCGGCACCGAAACCACCGGCCAGGGCGCCTTCTTCCATGGTCACCAGCCGACCGATGCGCCGGGCCATGGGAGCGATCAGGGCCTCATCGAGGGGCCGCAGGAAACGGGCATTGATCACCGAGGCCCTCACCCCCTGCTCCTGGAGGAGCCCAGCAGTGGCCATGGCCGGCGCCACCATGGACCCGTAGGCCACGATCAAGAGATCATCACCATCGGCGAGCTGCTCAGCCCGGCCGATCTCCAGGGGCTCCCAACCCTCCTCCATGAGCGGAACCCCTTCGCCCTCGCCGCGGGGGAAGCGGATCGCGCAGGGGCCGCTGTGCTGAATGGACGTCACCAACATGCGCTGCAGCTCGGCCTCGTCCTTGGGGGCCATGACCGTGAAGTTGGGGATGGCCCGCAGGTAGCTGATGTCGTACTGGCCCTGGTGGGTGGGGCCATCGGCCCCGACGATGCCCGCCCGATCGAGCACGAAGGTGACCGGCAGCTTCTGAATCCCCACATCGTGGATGAGCTGGTCGAAAGCACGCTGCAGGAAGGTGCTGTAGATCGCCACCACGGGCTTGAGGCCGGCGGTGGCCATGCCGGCGGCCATGGTGACGGCGTGCTGCTCGGCGATGCCCACGTCGAAGTACTGCTTCGGCAGGGACTTCTCCAGCAGATCGAGGCCCGTGCCGGTGGCCATGGCGGCGGTGATGCCGACCACAGTGGGGTCCTGCTCGCAGATCTTGACCAGGGTCTGGCCGAAGACCTTGCTGTAGCTCGGGGGCTTGGGCTTGCTGGAGGGGAAGGCCTTGCCGGTTTTCAGATCGAAGGCCGACTGGGCGTGGTAGCCCACCTGATCGGCCTCGGCGTAGGGGTAGCCCTTGCCCTTGGTGGTGGCCACATGCACCAGCACCGGCCCCTCGCTGCGATGGGCCGCCTGGAAGGTGCGCACCATCTCGGCGATGTTGTGACCATCGATCGGGCCCATGTAGGTGAAGCCCAGCTCCTCGAACACCGCGCCAACCTTCGGCACCGCTAACCGCTTCATGCTCTCTTTGAGGGTCTTGAGCTCGCTGGGGAGCTCCCCGTGCAGGAAGGGAAGGTGCTTGATCGCCTCCTCGGCGTTCCCGGAGAGGAATTGCACCGGCGGACTCAGCCGCATGCGGTTGAGGTAAGTGGAAAGGGCCCCCACCGGTGGGCTGATCGACATGTCGTTGTCGTTGAGGACCACCAGCAACCTGGTGTGGGGCAGGTGACCGGCGTGGTTGATCGCCTCGAGGGCCATGCCGCCGGTGAGGGCCCCATCGCCGATCACAGCCACGCACTTGAACTCCTCGCCCCGGCGGTCGCGGGCCAGGGCCATGCCCAGGGCGGCCGAAATGCTGGTGGAGGCGTGGCCGGCGCCGAAATGATCGAAACGACTCTCGGAGCGTTTGAGATAGCCCGCCACACCCGAGCGCTGGCGCAGGGTGTGGAATTGGTTGTAGCGGCCGGTGATCAGCTTGTGGGGGTAAGCCTGGTGCCCCACATCCCAGACCACCCGGTCGTGGTCGAGGTCAAGGGTTTGGTAGAGGGCCAAGGTGAGCTCCACCACCCCCAGACCAGGGCCCAGGTGACCGCCGCTGGTGGAGACCACCTCCAGATGTTTCTCGCGAATCTGGCGGGCGATCGCCTCGAGTTCAGCAACGCTGAGCCCATGCAACTGATTCGGATGGCTCAGCTCACTGAGATGCATGCGCGACCGTTCCGATTCAGTCAATCTAGGGCCTCTCTCAGGGGCCTCGGGAGCAAGAGTCACCGTTTCGAGAGGGAGTGACGGGCCCTTGGCACACTGGCGTGATGAGCGACTACCTGCAGCGGATCCTGAGGGCCAGGGTCTACGACGTGGCGATCGAATCTCCCCTCGATCCCGCCCCCAACCTCTCCGCCCGACTGGCCAACAAGGTGCTGCTGAAACGGGAAGACCTCCAGCCGGTCTTCTCGTTCAAGCTGCGCGGCGCCTACAACAAGATGGTGGGCCTCTCGGCGACCGAGCGCGCCCGGGGTGTGATTGCCGCCAGCGCCGGCAACCATGCCCAGGGGGTGGCCCTGGCGGCCCAGAAACTCGGCTGCACGGCCGTGATCGTGATGCCGGTCACCACACCGGAAATGAAGGTGCGTTCCGTGGCCGCCCGCGGCGCCGAGGTGGTGCTGCACGGCGACACCTATGACGCGGCCTACACCGAGGCCAGGCGCCTGGAGCTGGAGCGAGGCCTCAGCTTCATCCACCCCTTCGATGACCCCGAGGTGATCGCCGGCCAGGGCACGATTGGGCTGGAAATTCTTCGCCAGTGCTCCACCCCCCCCGATGCCATCTACGTGGCTGTGGGCGGCGGCGGGCTGATCGCCGGCATCGCCGCCTATGTGAAAAGCCTCTGGCCCCAGGTGGAGGTGATCGGGGTGGAACCCGTCGACGCCGATGCCATGACCCGCTCCCTGGCGGCGGGCGAGCGGGTCAGTCTTGAGCAGGTGGGCCTGTTCGCCGATGGCGTGGCCGTTCACCGGGTGGGGGAGCACACCTTCGCCCTGGCCCAGAAGTACGTGGACGCCATGGTGACGGTGAACACCGATGAGATCTGCGCAGCCATCAAGGACGTCTTTGAAGACACCCGTTCGATCCTCGAACCCGCCGGTGCCCTGTCGGTGGCGGGGCTGAAGGCGGATGTGCTGCGGCGGGGGCTCTTGGGCAAGACCCTGGTGGCCGTGGCCTGTGGCGCCAACATGAACTTCGACCGCCTGCGCTTCGTGGCCGAACGGGCCGAGCTGGGGGAGGAACGCGAGGCCATGCTGGCGGTGGAAATCCCCGAGCAGCCCGGCAGCCTGAGGCGCCTCTGCGAGGTGCTGGGTTCCCGCAGTCTCACGGAATTCAGCTATCGCATGGCCGATTCCCGGACCGCCCACATCTTCATGGGGGTGCAGATCAAGGGCCACGACGACAACCAACGCCTGGCGGCGGAGCTGGAGGCAGCCGGGTTCCCCTGCCTCGACCTGAGCGGCAACGAACTGGCCAAGCTGCACCTGCGCCACATGGTGGGGGGCCGGTTGCCGGTGGCGGAGGGGGCAGGCTCCGCAGGTGGGCAGGTCCAGGAACTTCTTTACCGTTTTGAGTTCCCTGAGCGACCCGGGGCCCTGATGGCCTTCGTCAACGCCCTGCACCCCAACTGGACGATCAGCATTTTCCATTACCGCAACCACGGTGCGGATGTGGGCCGGATCGTGGTGGGAGTGCAGGTGAGCGCCCTGGATCGCCAGGCCTGGGGCAGCTTCCTGGAGGGCCTCGCCTACCGCCACTGGGATGAGACCAACAACCCCGCCTACCGGTTGTTCCTCGGACCGAACTCCGCGCCCAGGCCCGCACTGGCCTGAGTCGGTTCGCCTGCGGTACGGTGCGGACCAGCCCTGCTGGCGCTGACCCATGCCCAGCGAATTCCTCTCCCTCCCGGCCCACCTCGAGGCGATCCTCTATCTGAAGGGGCGACCGTTGAGCCCCGGGGAACTGGCGGAGATCGCCGGCGTCGGCCGTGGGGACGTGGAGCTGGCCCTGATCACCTTGATGGCCGACTACGCCCACCGGGACACGGCCCTGGAGATCCGCCAGGAGGGCCCGCGCTTCAGCCTGCAGCTGCGCGAAAGCCTCGGGGATCTGGTGCAGAACCTGCTGCCGGTGGATCTCTCCACCGCCTCCCTGCGCACCCTGGCCACGATCGCCCTCAAGAAACGCCTGCTGCAATCGGAGCTGGTGGAACTCAGGGGCTCTGGGGCCTACGACCACATCAAGGAGCTGCTGGCCCAGGGGTTCATCGAGCGCCGTCGGCAGAGCGACGGTCGCTCCTCCTGGCTCACATTGAGCGAAAAATTTCACCGCACCTTCGCCATCAAGGCCGACGACCCCAAAGGCCAGGCCCCTGCGGCCCCAGAAGCCTCGGTGTCCGCTGAACAGGGCCAACCCCAGACCCTGGACGCCGAAGCCGTCCAGGAAAGGCTTGAGGGCCTGCACGATTGGGCGAAGGCTGCATAGAGTCGGATGACATTGGATCGCGCCCCATGGAAGCCCTGAGCCTTTTGCTCAACGTGCTGGCCCAGACATTGAGCATCTACACCTTGATCCTCTTGGTTCGGGTACTGCTCAGTTGGTTCCCGAATCTCGATTGGAGCAACCCGGTGCTCTCGACGGTGAGCTCGATCACCGACCCTTACTTGAATGCGTTCCGGGGCCTGATCCCGCCCCTGGGGGGACTTGATCTCTCGGCGATCATCGCCTTCATTGCCCTCAACGTGGCGCAGTCCTTGTTGGGGGGGCTGAGTGCCTCCCTGATCGGCGGCGGCCTCGGCTAGTTCTCATGTCCGATCAGGCTGCCCAGCCGCGAGCCGCAGGATGGGGCTCCCCCCGTTCTGTGGATAGCAAAGTCTTTGACATCGACCCTTTCCTCATCAGCGGCTGAGATTCAAGCCGCCTGATCGAGTTGACGAACAGCCATGCGATCCACCCAGGATCCGCGCATGTAATCATCGAGGAAAGTGCCCTTTTTCAGAGGACCTTCGCTGAAGACCAGTCCAAAAAAGGTGATGCTTGAACTGGACTGCGTCCAGCATGCATGAGCCAGAAGTTTCACGCCTTCATGCTGAAAGGGATGTTGAATGAACAGCAACCCCGGCGAATCGATCTGAATGAGCTTCCTGCCAGGCAGGGTCAGGCAAGCTCCACCGGCACTGAGGTCCCAGACCTCTCCGTGATGAACCCCACCTCTTTGGAGATGGAACTCATAAGCCAGGCCCACTGAACTGGGCATCGGATTGCGCTTGTGACGCCTTGGGTGGCGCTGACTGGAATCAGTCATGGGGACCAACCGATGGTCAAATCTTGATGGTCCATCCTGCTCTCAAGATCCTCTCCGTCATTATTTGCCCCCAGAAGGCCTTGCGCAAGGGCACATCAGATGATGTCGGGCCTCCTTGGATTTAAGGCGCGCCCGTTCCAACTGCATCGTTGAGCTGCGCTGGTTGTGGTTCTGCGCCAGAGCTTTCGACTTGTGATCGGCACAGCTGGATCCAGCCTGGGAACTGTGCCTGGACAAGGGCCTCACCACGAACTAAGCAACGCCTTGGCCGGGAGTGCGGCAGCGAAGGTTGCATCGCTTTGATTGGCTTCAAGGACCTGCTGAGCCTGACGGGCTCAGCGCGAATCGTCAGCTGAACAGTCTCCTGGCCAATCACAACTAAGTCGGTGGAGCCTCGATCGCTCCGCCCATCAGCTGCTCCTCGAGCGGCAGCAGCTCATCATCGGCGCCCGCCCTGCGGCGCACCGGGGCGCTGAAACCCCGGGCTTTGACGTTGCTGAAGCGGAACGGCCCCGGGGTGCCAGGGGGCACCGCCAGCCGCAGGGCGAATTCCGATTCGCCGGGGGGCACATCACCGATGGAGCCCACCCGTGAGCGGTTGGGCAGCACGGGTTCGCCGCTGGCATCAAGGATCAAGGCAAAGACATCGGTGTCGACCACCGGGCGAGAGCCTGGGTTGAACACCTGCCCGCGCAGGGCATAACAGCGGGCCTCCGTCTCGCGGCGAAGCTCCGGCTGGGTCCCCACATCGTTGGCCGGACAAGGCTCCAGGGTGACACCGCTCACCCGGAGATCGGCGGCAGCCACTGGCGCCGCCTGCCCCAGGACCACCATCAAGACAAGGCTCAGGGTCACCAGCCAAGCCAGGGTGGACAGGTGCAAGCTCCTGAGGCGGGCCAGGAGCGCGGCGGGGGCGACCGAGAGCATGGGGTCGATCAGAACAGGGGCCGCTCTGCCCCGCCACTGGCGCGCTCGCCAGCGGAATTGCTCGAATCCGACGATTCCGGATTCAGGTAGGAGGGAAACGATTCCGGGAAGGCATAGTCCTTATCGAGGAAGAGCCGACAGCAGGCTTCGACCACTTTGGAATCGAACAATCGATGTTTCCCCTGTTCGATCAAATCAAGCGCCGCGTCCAGGCCTGGGGCGTCCCGATAGGGCCGCTCGCTGACCATCGCCTCCACCGTGTCGGCCACCGCCAGGATGCGGGCGGCCTGGCAGATGGCCTGGCCCTTGAGCCCATGGGGATAGCCACTGCCGTCGAGCCGCTCATGGTGCTGGAGCACGGCCAGGTTCATCGACAGCGGCAGGGGGATGTTGCGCAGCACCGCATAGCCGGTGAGGGGATGGCCGGTGACGGCGGCGAGTTCAGAGATCGACAATTCCCGGGGCTTGCTGAGGATGTCGATGGGAAGGGCGATCATGCCGATGTCGTGGAGTAATGCTCCAACACGGATGCTCAAAGCATCCTGGGAATTGAGCCCTAGTTCGATCGCGAGGGCGGCTGAAAGATCCGCCATCCGCTGCGAATGAACGTAGGTGACGCTGTCGCGCGCTTCCAGGACCGCCAACAGGGCGCATAACGTACCTTCGAGTCCTCCGAGGACATCGAAACCTCGCTCAGAGGGGAGCGCCAGCAGCGGTTCCAAGAAATCAATACGTAGTGCCAATCCTAAGTGTCAACGGTGATCGCCGCTACCGGAGATGGCGTCGCGGGCGGCGCGATCGGCCAGTTTGCTCAGGTTGGCCTGGCCGATCTCCTCGAGGCTGAAGCCCAGCTCGCTCGCCAATTGGGCCACATACCAAAGGACATCCCCCAGCTCCAGCTTGAGTCCGTCGAGCACCGAGGCATCGAACACCCCCTGTCGATCCCGCAGCACCTTCTTGACCTTATCGGCCACCTCACCCGCCTCACCGCAAAGGCCGAGGGTGGGGTAGATGGGGTTGGAGCCCACCTCGGGGTAACGGGCGGTCTGGCGCGCCTGGCGCTGATAGGCGTCAAGATCCATAGGGAGGTGATGGCAGCAAAGGCCTCGCCGGATGGTAGTTTCCGCAAAATCCTTTGGCCCTTCTGATGGCCCAGCCCGATCTGACGCGGCGCACAAAGATCGTGGCCACCATCGGCCCCGCCACCGAGTCCGCCGAGCGGCTCAAGCAACTGGTTCTGGCGGGCGCCACCACCTTCCGGCTGAACTTCTCCCATGGCGACCACGCCGACCACGCGGCCCGGATCGTCACCATCCGCCAGGTGGCGGCCGAGCTGGGGATCCATATCGGCATCCTTCAGGATCTCCAGGGCCCGAAGATCCGCCTGGGGCGCTTCGAATCCGGCCCGATCACCCTGGCCAGCGGCGACCCTTTCAGCCTCACCTCCCGTGAGGTGGCCTGCAACCAGTCGATTGCCACGGTCACCTACGACAAGCTGGCCGAAGAAGTGGTGGAAGGCTGCCGGATCCTCCTCGATGACGGCCGGGTGGAAATGGTGGTGGAGTCGATCGACCAGCCCCAGCAGACACTCCACTGCCGCGTCACCGTTGGCGGGGTGCTCTCCAATAACAAAGGCGTCAACTTCCCCGACGTTCAGCTCTCGATCCGGGCGATGACCCCCAAGGATCGTGAGGATCTGGCCTTCGGTCTGGCCCAGGGCGTGGACTGGGTGGCACTCAGCTTCGTGCGCAATCCCTCCGACATGGAGGAGATCCGTGATCTGATCCGCAGCCATGGCCACACCACCCCGGTGATCGCCAAGATCGAGAAATTCGAAGCGATCGATCAGATCGACGCGATCCTCCCGCTCTGTGACGGCGTGATGGTGGCCCGGGGCGATCTGGGGGTGGAGATGCCCGCCGAAGAGGTGCCGCTGCTGCAGAAGGAACTGATCCGCAAGTCCAACAGCCTGGGGATCCCGATCATCACGGCAACCCAGATGCTCGACAGCATGGCGAGCTGCCCCCGGCCCACCCGCGCCGAGGTGAGCGATGTGGCCAACGCCATCCTCGATGGCACCGACGCCGTGATGCTCTCCAACGAGACCGCCGTCGGCGACTACCCGGTGGAGGCGGTGGCGACCATGGCCCAGATCGCCCGGAGAATCGAGCGTGATTACCCCCTGCGCACCCTCGACAGTCACATCGCCAGCACCATTCCCAATGCCATCAGCCAGGCCGTCAGCAGCATCGCCCGCCAGCTCGGTGCGGCGGCGATCCTGCCCCTCACCAAGAGCGGCTCCACCGCCCGTAATGTGAGTAAGTTCCGGCCGGCCACCCCGATCCTGGCGATCACCAGTGAGGAGAAAGTGGCGCGGCAATTGCAGCTTGTCTGGGGGGTGAACCCGTTGTTGATCCTCGCCCAGGACTCCACCAGCGGCACCTTCTCCCAGGCCATGGATGTGGCGCAGGACCTGGGCCTGCTGCAGGAAGGGGATCTGGTGGTTCAGACCGCCGGCACCCTTACCGGCGTCAGCGGCTCCACCGATCTGGTCAAGGTGGGCATCGTCGCGTCGGACAACAGCGCCACCTGGGCCTAGCCCGTGGCCGTCCAACTCCCCCTGCGGGAAACGGTGTCCATGGCCCTCAGCACCCTGAGGGCCAATCGGCTGCGAAGCCTGCTCACCATGCTGGGCATCGTGATCGGCAACGCCTCGGTGATCACCTTGGTGGGGGTGGGCACCGGGGCCCAGAACCTGGCTGAGGGTCAGCTCAACACCCTTGGCGCGAACGTGCTGTTCATCGTGCCCGGCAACAACGACACGCGCCGCCAGGGGATCGACACCCCCAAGACCCTGGTGTTGGAAGACGCGGAGGCGATTGCCCAGCAGGTGCCGAGCATTCGGCGGGTGGCACCGCAGGTGACCCTCAACGAGGTGGTGCAGGCCGGCTCCAACACCGCCAATGCCACCATTTCCGGAATCACCCCTGATTTCCTGAGTGTGCGGCGTTTCGACGTCGCCCAAGGCCGATTCCTGACTGAGAAAGACCTTCAGTCGGCCCGCAACGTGGCCGTGATCGGCCCCGATCTCCGCGACAAGCTGCTGCCCTCCGGAGGCTCCTCCATCGGCCGCAGCATCCGCATCCGCGATCAGGCCTTCGAGGTGATCGGCGTCATGGCGCCAAAAGGTGGCGCCTTCGGCTCCAACCCCGATGAGGCCGCTTACATCCCTCTCACCACCATGGTGAGCAAGCTCAGTGGCCGCGACCCCAGCTTCGGGGTGACCCTGAGTTTCATCAGTGTGGAAGCCCGCGACGAAGCCAGCACCAACGCGGCCAAATTTCAGATCACCAACCTGCTGCGCCAGCGGCACAAGATTCTTCGCGAAGACGACTTCGCCGTACGTTCTCAAAAGGACGCCCTGGCGATCGTGGGCACCATCACCGGCGGCCTGACCCTGATGCTGGCGGCCATCGGTGGGGTGTCGCTGCTGGTGGGCGGTATTGGAATCATGAACATCATGTTGGTATCGGTGAGCGAACGCACCGAGGAGATCGGGTTGCGCAAGGCGGTGGGGGCGCGCAGCAGCGATGTGCTGCTGCAGTTCCTGGTGGAGTCCTTGGTGCTGGCGGTCCTCGGTGGGGTCATCGGCAGCGCGGTGGGCCTGACGGCCATAGCTGGCGTCAGCCGTTTCACGGCGCTGCCCGCGGCAATCAGTGCCGGCAGTGTTCTGTTCACCGTCGGGCTTTCCGGATCGATCGGCCTGTTCTTCGGTGTGGTGCCCGCCCGCCGGGCGGCCCGGCTGGATCCGATCACGGCTCTGCGCAGCCTCTGATCGGAGCTCGGGCCTGGTGTGACGCCGCGCTGCCGGAATCCCTTGAGAAACCCTTAAGAAGTTGAAACCGTCAAACTCGTCACCAAGCATGTTCAGCCTTGGTGGCTAGATGGTCGAACCCTGATGAGGATCATCCCTTGGCGCTGCTTTCGTGCGGTTATCGCAACTCCAGCGACCGCATGGTGATCATCCGCTGCTGCGGGCCCCAGGAGTTCTACCTGGAACGGGTGGTCTTTCCCTTCGAACTGCTGAGCTTCAATGCACCCGAAGGCTGCGTGGTGGAAATCTGGACCTACGACCTGGGAGGGCCCAGCCTGCTGGAATCCCTCGAGGCGGTGGATCTGACGATCGAAGCACCGGAGAGCGAAGCCCCCAGCCTTGAAGAGAGTGTCAGTGGCGAAGTGGTGGGCGGACTGCGGAGCTGATCGAGACCAGCCCACCACAGCGGCGGCGGAGGGGCTCTTAAAGTTCAGCAAAATCAGCCCTCTCCATGAACCAGCGCTGGCGCCTGATCGCCCTTTGGCTGCTCCCGCTCGCCGTAGCGGTCTTTCTCGGTTGGCAGCTGCTGGGCCAGGGGGGACTCGCTCGATTCACTCCCGGTGGCAATCCCAGCGCCGGCAGTGCCCGAGTGGCCGCCCGCAACACCGCCGTGGCTCGGATGAGTTACGGACGCTTCCTTGACTACATCGAGGCCGGCCGGGTCACCGCGGTGGATGTCTACGAGGGAGGCCGCAGCGCCGTCGTGGAGGCGATCGATCCCGACCTGGACAATCGCGTGCAGCGACTGCGCGTAGATCTACCCGGCCTCTCCCCCGATCTGATCAACCAGTTCAAGGATCAAGGCATCAGTTTCGACGTGCACCCGCCCCGCACCACGCCGCCCCTATTGGGGATCGCCGGCAACCTGCTCTTCCCCCTGCTGCTGATCGGTGCGTTGATCTTCCTGGCCCGCCGCTCCTCCGGCATGCCCGGGGGCCCCGGCCAGGCTATGCAATTCGGCAAGACCAAGGCCCGTTTCGCCATGGAGGCGGACACCGGGGTCAAATTCGACGATGTGGCCGGCGTGGAGGAGGCCAAACAGGATCTGCAGGAGGTGGTCACGTTCCTGAAGACCCCCGAGCGTTTCACCTCCGTGGGCGCCAAGATCCCCAAGGGTGTGCTGCTGGTGGGCCCGCCGGGTACGGGCAAAACACTGCTGGCCAAAGCGATTGCCGGAGAGGCCGGGGTGCCTTTCTTCTCCTTGTCGGGCTCCGAATTCGTGGAGATGTTCGTTGGCGTCGGCGCCAGCCGCGTGCGCGATCTGTTCAAGCGGGCCAAGGAGAACAGCCCCTGCCTGATCTTCATCGATGAAATCGACGCCGTGGGCCGCCAGCGGGGTGCTGGCATCGGTGGCGGCAACGACGAGCGCGAGCAGACCCTCAACCAACTTCTCACCGAGATGGATGGCTTTGAGGGGAACAGCGGCATCATCATCATTGCCGCCACCAACCGCGCCGACGTGCTCGATTCGGCGCTGATGCGTCCAGGCCGCTTCGACCGTCAGGTGGGCGTGGATGCCCCGGACATCAAAGGACGGCTTTCGATTCTCAACGTGCACGCGCGCAACAAGAAGCTGGCCGCCGACGTATCACTCGAAGCGGTGGCCCGCCGCACCCCTGGGTTCACCGGCGCCGACCTGGCGAACCTGCTGAACGAGGCGGCGATCCTCACCGCCCGCCGGCGCAAGGAGGCCACGACCCTTGCCGAAATTGACGACGCCGTGGATCGAGTGATCGCCGGCATGGAGGGCAAGCCCCTCACCGACGGTCGCAGCAAGCGCCTGATCGCGTATCACGAGGTCGGCCATGCCCTGGTGGGAACCCTGGTCAAGCACCACGACCCGGTGCAGAAGGTCACCTTGATTCCCCGTGGCCAGGCCCAGGGTCTCACCTGGTTCTCCCCTGACGAGGAGCAGATGCTGGTGAGCCGTGCCCAACTGAAGGCCCGGATCATGGGGGCCCTGGGGGGCCGAGCCGCCGAGGATGTGGTCTTCGGTCACGCTGAAGTGACCACCGGAGCCGGCGGCGACATCCAGCAGGTGGCTTCAATGGCACGCCAGATGGTGACCCGTTTCGGCATGAGCGATCTAGGCCCGGTCTCCCTTGAGGCCGGTAATCAGGAGGTGTTTCTGGGACGCGATCTGATGACCCGCAGCGATGCCTCCGATTCGATCACCAGCAAGATCGACGAGGCGGTGCGTGGCATCGTTCAAGAGTCCTACCAAGCAACCCTGAAACTTGTGGCCGAGCACCGCGAAGCCATGGACCGGCTGGTGGAGCTGCTAATCGAAAAGGAAACCCTCGATGGCGATGAGTTCAGGGCCATCGTCTCCGAGTTCGCCGACATCCCCGAAAAGGATCGTTACTCCCCGTTGATCGGCAGCTCAGCCAGCTGAGCCTGTAAGAAGCACAAAACCTTTCAATAAAGAACGTTCAATTCAATGTTGAACGTTCTTTAGATTATTTGAATTTGCTGCTCAGACCGGGCGGATCGGCCGCTTTTCGATCACCTTGTCGATCAGACCGTAGGCCTGAGCTTCATGGGGAGACATGAAGAAATCCCGGTCCGTGTCCTGTTGGATGCGCTCCAGGTCCTGGCCGGTGCGCTCGGATAGCTCCCTGTTGAGCTTGTCCTTGAGATAAAGAATTTCATCGGCCTGGATGCGGATGTCGCTGGCCTGGCCGCGGGCCCCACCCAGGGGTTGGTGGATCATGATCCGCGAGTGGTGCAGGCTGCTGCGCTTGCCCTTGGCACCGGCATTGAGCAGGAAAGCACCCATGCTGGCCGCCAGGCCGACGCAGACGGTCTGCACATCAGGCTTGATGTGCTGCATGGTGTCGAAGATGCCCAGGCCGTCGTAGACGGAGCCGCCGGGTGAATTGATGTAGAGGAAGATGTCCTTGTCGGGGTCTTCCGCCTCAAGGAACAGCAGCTGGGCCACGATCCGGTTCGCCGACTCAGCGGTGACCGGTTCCCCCAGGAAGATGATCCGCTCCCGGAGCAGCCGTGAGTAGATGTCGAACGCGCGCTCGCCCCGGCCGGACTCTTCGATCACGATCGGGATCATGGGCAGGGAGGCAACAGCAGGATCGATCCTAACGAGCCCCGTGAGCGCTAGGGTCCAACAACCACTAGCCCGAGAAGTGTGAGCGCAAGTCTCACCGTGTCCGACAGCAAGCGCGCCTTCCATGGCGCCTTCCCCCATGTGATTGCTCCCCTCTACCGGCGTCTCGTCGATGAGTTGCTGGTGGAGCTGCATCTGCTCAGCCACCAGAAGGGATTCCAGCCGGATGCCCTGTTCGCCTCCGGGCTGGTCCAGGTGTTCGACGAATTCGCCCGGGGGTACCGCCCCCCGGAACAGATGGAACCCCTGTTTCAGGCCATCTGCGCCTCCTCCGGCTTCGACGCCAGCCACCTGCGCCGGCAGCGGCAGGCGGCGGTGGCGGCCATCGGTGACCACGACCTGGAAACGGTGACCTCATGGCTGGATCACCAGGGGGAAGGGGCCCCCGAGCCGCTGGGGAGCGCCCTCGCCAGTATTCAGAGGCCGGATTTTCACTACTCACGTCTGGTGGCCGTGGGGCTGCTCAGCCTGCTGGAGCAGGCCAAGGGGTCTGAGGCTCTGGAGCCGGAAGCCCTGCGCCAGGCAGCCCACGGGGTGGCCGAAGCGATGGGCCTGATCCGTGGCCGTGTCGATAAGGATCTGGGGCTCTACAGCTCCAACCTTGAGCGCATGGCCCAGGCGGTGGAAATGATGGAGGAGACCCTGGCCGCCGAGCGCCGCCGCCGTGAACGGGCCGCCAGCGCCGAAGCGGAACTCCCTGATCTCGCCGATGGCCCCACAGGCACCTCGAACGCAGCTGAAGCCCCTGCGGGAGAGGATATCAGCGAAAGCGAGACGGCAGCCGCAGAGAGCCGCTGAGGCTGGCTGAGCGGCCGCCGCCACGGCCAACCCCTCCCACAGCGCCGCTGATCAGGCTCAACTGATCAGAACGGCGCACCAGCAGCGGCAGATCCGCGGGCAGCAGGCCCAGGGCCTCCAGGGCGGCGGGGCGGAGACGAAGGTCCAGAGCCACGTCACCCTGGGGCCGGGCATCAGGCCAGGGGAGGCTGCTTCCAGCCAGCGCTGGTTCGGGGCCCAGGAAAAACAGCAGTTGGGGCTGACGGCTCGTCGCCGGGCTCAGCCAGCGCCAGCCCCCCACCACCGTGCCGTCATCCCGCTTCCAGGAACTGGTGGGCAGCACCGACGGGCTGCTGGCGGAGCGGATCTGGGGGCTGGACTCCCCGAGCCCCTGATCAAGCAGTGCCTTGCGCAGCGGGGCCAGCAGTGCCGCCCATTGGGAGCGTTGGTCCCCCACGGCCAGCTGCAGTTCAAGGGAGGCCTGGAACGGACCTGTGGCCTGGGGTTTGAGGCGCAACAGGAACGGCGTGCCCCGCAGCAGGGTCAGCTGGCGATCGCCGATGCCATAGCGACTGGCCAGGGGCTCACGGATCATCTGGCGATTGAGCAGATCCGCCAGCAGTAGATCAAGCCGCTCGCCGCGAATCTCGAGCAACAGGTTCTCCGCCAGGGGGGCGGGTGGTTGGATCGCGCCCAGGGGGGCCGGCTGGCGACTCCCGAGGCCAGGGGCGGAGGAGGTCTCCCCTTGCCAGCTGAGCGTGGCGCCCTGACCGCCAAGTTGCAGGCAGCCTTGCTGAAAGCTTTGCAGCAGCGAGGACAGTGGCCCCAGCATCTGTCCCAGGGCCGTGTCGGTCCAGTAGACGGCTTGCTGGCTCTGCAACTCGCCCACGCAGCGTTGCTCCAGGCCCCGGGGCTGGCGTCGTTTCAAGGCCAGGGGTTCCTTGAGCAAGCCGGCCGCCAGCGGGTCCGGGGCCAGCACCACCAGATCATCCACGCGCAAACTGCCGGCGGGAACCTCAACGGCGGCGGCCCTGAAGCTGTCGGCGGGCAGAACCAGGTAGAGCCCTTCGTCGCCATGGCGCCCCCAGAACTGCCACCAATTGCCCCGCTGCCGCTTCCAGAGCCGCCGGGACGCATCAGGTCCCAGGCGCTGGACCCACAGCCCTGGGGCCGGGCGCCGCGCATCGGCCGGAAAGCTCTGCAGCAAGGCCGCAGCGCCCAGGATCCGCTCCAGACCCTGGGCCTGGGGACGGGGGTGATGGCCGAGCCAAAGTCCCGGAGCCAACAGCAGCAGTGCCGTGACCGTGGCCGTGAGGGCGGCGGGAAAAGGCGGAGAGGAACGACGGAGGCGGCCGGCCAGGCCGGCCACCGAGGGTTGAACCATGGCGGGCCTCAGGAGCGCCGCTTGGCATCAGGGCGATTGCGGCGGCGCCGGTCACGCCACTCGACCGTGGAGAGGTAGATCACGCCACCGCTGACAAAGATCAGCAGAAGGGCGGCCAGGCTGGCGAGAACTGTGTTGAACTGCAGCTCGCTCATCGGCATCCTCGATGCGGGCGCAGCCCTCGTTGGCGAAACTCAGAAATTGATGCTGCCGTCACCGTTGCGGCCCCAGACCACGAAGGCAATCGAGAGGGTGAACACCGCCGCCAGAGAAGCCCAGCCCAGGGAGATCAACATGGCGCCATCGGATCGATCAACCTTGCCATTGTACCTAGGCTTGGTGGCGGTGCGAACCGAGTCATGATCCAGCAGAGCGCCTCCCCCAGCCGCGGCCAACCGGTGCTGGAGCGCCGCCGACTGCAGGAGCCCTACCCCACCTACAACGTGGTGGTGCTGGATGACGACGTCAACACCTTCCAGCACGTGGTCGACTGCCTCGTGCGCTACATCCCCGCCATGGGGCCCGACCAGGCCTGGAAACTGGCCCAGAGGATTGATTCCCAGGGGTCGGCGGTGGTGTGGAGCGGGCCGATGGAGCAGGCCGAGCTGTACCACCAGCAACTCAGCCTGGAGGGACTGACCATGGCCCCCCTCGAGCGGGCCTAAGCCGCCTCGCGGCTGCGGCGGGTGAGCTGAAGCAAGTTGCGGGTGGCCACGGTGCGGGCCTGGGCATCGATGACGTAGCTCAGCACCTTCCCGGAGCAGACCGCCAGACCACTGACGCGATGACGCACGGGGTCCCGACGGCTCACCACCTCCACGGGCACTCCCAGAACGTTGCTGAGGCGCTCGGCAATGGCCCGCCGATCGAGCGTTCCTGCAACATCAGCGCAACTCCTGGGGCCTTCGGAACGCCGCTTCGCTGGATCTTGCTCAGCAGCGCCAGGACCGGTGCTCGGGCGGTCGGCTGGAGAGTGATCGGCTGAACCCTGGCCATCTGCAGGCATCACGGTGCGGCAGGGGGAACCATGTTGGCAGACTTTCTAGGCTGGGAGCCTGCTGAGGCAAACCAATGGGGCGGGTGGTGATCACCCACAGCACCTACATCGAGGGTCTCATCCCGGTGCTCAAGGCCTTGGCCTCCGAACCGGGCATCGACACGATCACCCCTGCCGTGATCGCTCGGGTGAAGGGACGCTCGGATCAGTTGCGACTTCGGGTTTCAACAACGATTCAAGGGGGCCACAAGCTCATCGCCCGCCGCGGTCATTCAGCCCAGGAAGTGTTCGTGATCGGCTCCTGGAGCGCCGAGCAGTTGGAGGAAGGCCTGGCTCGGCTGTTGAACCGGCCCTAGCGGAGAAGGACAACAACAGCCCCAGTCAGTCAAGAGATCATCCGCTAAAACAGGTACTTGCTGGAACGTCCCCACGGGTCGGCTCGGCCTCCCGGCAGAACCATGGCAACGAGCCCACCCCATCCACCCAATCGCTGGCGCACGGCGCCAGGCCAGTTGCTGCTGGTGGTGGTCCTGGGATTGGTGAGTTTCGGCCTCAACCTTCAGCCGATTCCGCTGCTATTCGGCGTTCATCTGCTGCTCGGCTCCATTGTTCCGGTGCTGGTGTTGCTGCTGGGTGGGGGGGGGCGGGCGATCCCGATCGCTGTGATCGCCTCCCTTGCCACGATCACGTTGTGGGGCCACGGCTGGGCCGTGCTCACTTTCACCGCCGAAATCATCTGGCTCACCGTGGCGGTGAACACGATCCTGCGACGGGACGGCCACAGCCGCTATGGCCATGTCGTGGTGGGCGACGTTCTCTACTGGCTGGTGCTGGGGGCCCCGCTGGTGTTCCTGCTGTACCACCAGGTGATCGGCATCGACCTGGCGAACACGACCCTGGCCGCCCTCAAGCAGGGGGTGAATGGGGTGCTCAACACCGCGATCGCTTTTGCCATCTTTTTGGCGATCAAGACCATGGCTCCCGTGGGCGAGGAACGGGGACTCTCCTTAAAAGATCTGATTCTGGCGATCACCTTTCTGTCGATTGCCGTGCCGAGCCTGATCATCACGGTGATGAGCAGCCACGAACTGGTGAGCAGCGTTCAGGACGGTGTCCTGGAGAGGCTCAATATTGCCTCGGATGTAATCATCAAGAATGTGAAAAGCAATGAGCGCTTGGTCGATAATCCGATCAGTACACAGCACGATATCAACTTTGAAGTGAACTCAAACGAAGGAGTTCATTACAGCTCCAATCGAGAACTGTTCAAGGATCTTCGCAGCGACTACAAGCAACCTGTTTTGAGCACAGCCAGGGCTGATGGACTTCAACTGATCTCCCCGCGCCAACCGATGCCGGAGATGAAGCGGTGGGTGCAGAGCTACTGGGCCCGCAGGCAGAGCTTCAACGCCTATGAGATCAATGGTGTGGTCAAGGAGTTCACTGTTTTCGTGGTGGAAACTGCCGCCAACAATGTGCTCGAATTGCAAATGGCCAGTGCCCGCTTCCTTGGCACTCTGGCTTGGATTCTGATACTTGGCTCCTTCCTCAGTGAGGTATTTGCACGCTTCATCGACAACCAGTTCACACTGATGCTCAGCCCCTTGATCGACATCGGCAGTGGTGGGCCTCTCAACACGCAACACCTGCCCGAGCTGAAGCTCTCCCTGGTGACTGAACTTCAGGACCTCGCGCTGATCGTGAACCAGCGTGGCGAAGACATCAATCGACTGACCAACAGCCTGCAGAGCACCAACAAGGCCCTGGAAGCCAGGGAGCAGGAATTGGAGCGGCTCACCACGATTGATCCCTTGACCGGCTGCTTCAACCGCCGCGAATTGTTCCGTCGCCTCAACGAAGAGATCCTGCGCGGCAAACGCTCTGGAGCCGGGATCTGTGCCATCGCCATGGACATCGATTTCTTCAAGACCGTCAACGACACCTACGGCCACGACGTGGGTGATCAGGTGCTGGTCGCCCTGGTGGAGGTGGTGCGCTCGCGGCTGCGCGGAACCGACATGCTCTGCCGCACCGGGGGGGAGGAATTCGTTGTGCTGCTCTTCGGCTCCACCATCAGCGCCGGCCTGCGGGTGGCCGAGTCCATCCGCGCCATGGTCAAGGACGTGCGCATCCCCGCTGAAAAGGGCATGGTGAAGATCACGATCAGCCTGGGGGTGGCGGAGTGGCGCCGGGAGGAAGACACCAGCGAATCCCTGCTGATCCGCAGTGATCTGGCCCTGCTTGAGGCCAAACGCCAGGGGCGAGATCAGGTGATCAAGGCCTGATCCTCTGCGCACAGGCAACGGTCCAACCGGGCCTGCGGTCGATGGCCATCAACCTGCCAACGGCTCAGGCCTTGAACTGTTCCCAGGCCTCGAGCAGGGTGTAGGCGGCGGTCTTGCGCAACCAGACCTCGTGGTCTCCCCCCTGGTCGGGGTGCCAGCTCTGGAGCTTTCGGCGCCAGATTGCCCGAATCACCATCCAATCGGTGCCGGGCTCGACCCCCAATTCCGCGCAGGCCTGGCGGTAACGATCATCAAGGGGAATCTCCCTTGCCTCTGGCGCCGCCGCCGGGGGAGGTGAGCTTCTGGATGCCGCTTCAGTGGCCTCCGCTTCGGCCGTTTCTGCTCGGGCGGCGGCCGGCTTGGCTTGCCGCCTGCGGCCTCGCTCGGAAGGGGGATCAGCCTTCGGCCGAGGCTTGAACAACTGCGGCCGCCGGGGCCGCCTGAAAGTGGGTAGGTGCTTGAGGGAGTTCTCGAGCGCCAGTCCCCGAGCGATGAACACCACCCCCGCCACGGCAAAGATGGCCGGTGACCAGAGCATCCACAGGCTGTCATCAGCAATCTGGGTGTTGCCCACGCGCCGTTCGTGCGCCGCGTTGGCCACGATCAGAACGGTGAGCAGCGCCCCGATCAGCAGACTGATCCAGCCGTAGCGGAATCGCTCGGAGCGGAGCTTCGAACGGCTGGTCGGCATCAGCGAATCATGCCTGCAGCACGTGCCTACGACCTTAGTGGGGTGGCTGCGAAGCGATCAGCGCTGTCAGGTAGCGGCCCATCAGGCACCTTCTGCGGGCTGATTCAAGAAAGGGGTGGACCGCCATGCCGTTCTGCCCCAGATTCCGACCTGGATGAACCAGAAGGGGGGTCAAAGCGGGGTTTCGTTTCCGGCTCAAGGCCGGCCTACGTCGCCGTCGCGACAGACCCCCCAAGTCGAAAAGGGAGTCAGATCAGAAAACTGTAGAAGGCAGTGACCAACACAGCAGTCCGAGCACATCCTAGGGGGCTTAAGCTGGAGGCAAGGGCCAGATCGAACGAATCTCCGCCAAACGCCGATCGGCCTCGAGCTCCAGTTCGGCCGGGGTGGCGGCCTGCAGCAGCACGGTCAGGTGCCCCAGCTTGCGCCCGGGCCTGGGCTCCCGCTTCCCGTACCAGTGCAGGTGGGCACCGTTCAGCATCGCCAGGGCCGTTCGCCGCTCGGCCTCCTCTTCTGCGCTCTGCTCGATGCCGAGCAGGTTGACCATCAGGGCTCCGGGCCCATCGAAGTCGATGTCTGCCACGTTGTCACCGCTGACGATTCGCACCTGCTGGGCGAACTGACTGGTCCGGCAGGCCTCGATCGTGAAGTGGCCGGAATTGTGGGTGCGAGGCGCCAGCTCGTTCACCACCAGTCCACCCGGCCCATAGAAGAACTCGATCGAGAGCACACCGACATAGTCGAGGCTGGCCAGGATCGAAGCGGCCACATTGCGGGCCAGGGCCTCAACAGCCTGGTCCACCGAGGCGGGTGCCAGCACCCAGTCGCACACGTGCTGGTGCTGATGGGTGCGGGCCAAGGGGAACCAGGCCACCTGACCCTGGCCATCCCGGCAGGCCACCAGGGCAAGCTCCTGGTCGAAGCTGACGAACTCCTCGAGGATCCACTCGGTGGGATCCACCCGCTCCAGCAACTCCTCCAGTGCCGCGGGATCAGGGATCACCAGGGTGCCCTTGCCGTCGTAGCCACCGGTGGAGGCCTTCGCCATCAATGGAAAGCCAAGGTCGAAGACCGGCCGCGGCTCCACTGGGTCGGCGGTGATCGGTGGGGGGATGTCTTCCAACGGCAGGGGTTCGATCAGGCGCTCCAACGGCAGCCAGCGGGGGGAAGGCAGATGCAGGCGTTCCAGCAGCTCCCGCTGACGACGCTTGTTCACCAGGGGCTCCAGCGCCGCCAGGCTGGGGCGAAACACCAGACCCTCGGCCGCCAGGGGGGCCAGGGCCTCCAGGTCCACCCATTCGTTCTCGAAGCTGATCGCCCGGCAGTGCGCCCCCAGCCGGCGGGTCGCCGCCGCATCCCCGCAATCGGCCTGCACCACGACAGCCGCCAGGGCGGCGGCAGGATCGTCCGCCGAGGGGGTCTGCACATGCAGCTCCACCCCCAGTTCGGCGGCGGCCTCGGCGAGCATCAGGGCCAGCTGGCCGCCCCCCACAATCCCGATGGCCACGGGGGCATGGAACACTGGATCGCTGGATGGGGTGCCGGATTCAGCGCTCAACGCCCCACCTCAGTCGCCACGCTTGAAGTGGCCCAGCTTGCCATCCGATGCCGCTCACTCCCCTGACCCACGCCCCTGGCCTCCTGGGCCCTGGCCCCTGGCATCAGGTGAGCCCCTTCTCTCCTGCGGCCAGGAAACGCACCAGGCTCAGCAGCAGAACGATCACGAACAGGGCAAGCCCAACGGTGCAGGCATAGCTGATCTCCAATTCGGAGAACGCCTGGTCGTAGACGTAATAGACGAGGGTTCGGGTGCCATCGGCCGGGCCGCCTTGGGTCATCAGGAAAACCTCCTCGAACACCTTGGTGGCCGAAATCGCCGAGATCACCGCCACCAGGGTGATGTAGGGGCGCAGCAACGGCAGGGTGATGTCCAGGTGGCGGCGCCAACCCTCGCTGCCATCGAGGGAGGCGGCTTCGTACAACTCCGGAGAGATGCCCTGGAGGCCCGCCAGGAAGATCACCATGAAATAGCCCAGACCCTTCCAGAGGGTCACCAGCATCACCGAGGGCAGGGCCAGACGTGGATCGCTGAGAAAACCGATCGGATGGAAGCGCTCCCCCAGCAGGGCGCTGAGCCAGCCGTTGAGGAGACCGTTTTCGGCGTAGAGCCAACGGAAAGCGATCGCCGCCACCACGATCGACACCAGCACGGGTGTGTAGAAGGCCCCACGAAACAGATGAATGCCGGGGAGCTGTCGGTTGACCAGCACCGCCAGGGCGAGGGAACCGAGCACGATCGGCGGCACCACCCCGACCAGATAGAGGAACGTTGTTCCCAGCACCCGGAAGAACATCGGGTCGTGGGCCAGCCGGCGAAGGTTGGCCAGGCCCACGAACCGCAGGGGCTCGCTCACATCGAGACCGCTCTGGCTGAAGCTCATCACCAGCGCCATCAGCGCCGGGAGCAGCACCGAGAGACCGATCAGCACCAGGCCCGGAGCCAGAAAACCCCAGGCGGTGAGGGTGGCTCGGGCCGGGGCCATGGGAAAAGACGACTTCGGGCAGGCTATCTACCCTGACGGCGTGAACGCCCCCCGACAGATCCAGCTCAGCCGCTTCACCCGTGCCATGGCGGCCCTGGTGGTGCCCTTGGCCCTGGCGGCCTGCTCGGCCCCAAACAGCCCAGGCAGCGGTGAGCTGGCGGGAACGGTGTACCTCTACATCGGTCTCAGCTCCGGTAACCAGACCAAACAAGGGCCGGACGGACACCTCCGTTCCCAGCTGGGCCAATTCATCAAGGATTTCCGGCTGATCCATCCGAAGGTGGGGGTGCAGCTGCTGTTCTTCCCTGAAACCCAGGTGCAGGCTGAGGTCACCCGTCGCGACCGCACGGGTCTGGGCCCCGACCTGATGCTGGTGAACGGCAGCTCGGCCCTGGCCATGCACAGCGCCGGCATGACCCGGACGGTGCAGCTGCCGCAGGCCGTCAGCTCCCAGGTGGAGCCAACGATGCTGCGCGGCTTCCGGACCAAGGGAGGCTGGGCGGCGCTCCCCGTTTTCAGCCAGCCCCAGGTGGCTTGCTACGACCGCAAAGTGCTGAAAAAGGCTCCCCAGACCCTTGAGGAGTTGTTGAAGGTCAGCGCCCGGGGCATCCCGATCGGACTGTCCCTTGAACCGGTCGACCTCTACTGGAGCGCCGGCGGCCTCGGGGCGACCACGGCCCTGCAACGCCTGCTGGCCCCGGAGAAGACCTCGGTCACACCGGCCAAGCTGCTTCCCGCCGATCGAGCGGGGCTGCTGCGCTGGCTCAGCTGGCTTGACCAGGCCAGTGACCAGCAACGGGTCACCTTCTACGGCAGCACCGACGATCTGCTGGGCGCTCTGGTCAAGGGGGATCTGGCCTGGATCGCCTGCCGCAGCCGCCATCTGGCGCGCCTGCAGAGGGAGATGGGCCCACGGCTCGGGGTGGCCCCGCTGCCATCGGGGCCCGAGGGGCAGGCCAGTCCGATCGCCCGGCTGCGGGTCTGGGCCTTCGGACGGGACTCCAGCCCGGAGCAGCGCCGCATCAGCCAGGCCCTGGCGGAGTTCAGCGTCAATCCCCTGGTGCAGCGGGCCGCCACCTTGAGCAGCGACGATGCCCTGCCGGTGAACCGCTATGTGAATGTGCCGGTCACCAGCTCCCGGGTGCTGGCTGCCCTGGAGAAGGGCATGGCCCAGTCGCAGGCCTACGACCTCTTCAACGTCAACCTGATCGAGGGGGATCCGCGCGAGGCCCTGCTCCGTGAGGTGCTCACCTCAATGATCTTCGGCGCCGCCGATGGCCCCCAGGCGATCGAGATGCTGACGCAGCGCCTGGCCCAGCGCCCATGAACCAGTTCCTCTACGAGATCAGCGGCTGGTTCGGCTACCTGCAGCGCCTCTCGGTGGTGCTGCAGCTGGCGGGCTGGCTGGGGATCGTGATCTCCCTGCATCTGGCCCTGCTGCCCCGCTGGCGGCGCTCGATCATCCAGTTCGATCTGCTCAAGCTGGCGCTGATCCTGCTCCTGGCCGCCCTGCTGGCGCTGCTGGGCCAACCCTTCGGCCTGGTGCTGTTCTTCGCCGGGCTTCAGGCGCTCTGGATCCTGCTGGAGGTGCTGCGGGTGCTGCTGCTGCGGCGGTTGGAGCGGCGCGTGGTACAGAGCCTGTACACCCAGGTGATCAAGCCGGCCTTCTTCATCGCCGCCGCCCTGGGCTTGATCCGGCGGCTCGACAGCGTCAACGACCTCGGCGTGATTCCCCTGGGTGTCTTCTTCGGAGCCCCGATCAATCTGGGGCAACTGTTTGCGGCCACGGCCACCCTGTATCTGCTCGTCACCGCCTCGGGACTGCCGGCGATCTGGCTGGCGTGGGTGGTGCAGCGCAGCATCGGCATCAGCGAGAGCGGCCGGCGGGCGATGGAGCTGATGATCCGCTACCTGCTGGTGGGCTTCGGCATCCTGCTGGTGATTGATCACCTGGGAATCAGAGGCAACGCGATCCTGGCCATCGCCGGGGGCCTCTCGGTGGGCCTGGGCTTCGGCATCAAGGAGGTGTTCTCCAACTTCGTCAGTGGCCTGTGGCTCCTGGTGGAGGGGTCCGTTCGCCCCGGGGAGGTGCTGATCATCGACGGCGACTCCTGCGAGGTGCGCAGCCTGGGGCTGCGGGCGGCGGTGCTCTGGCGCAACCGTGACAACGCCGAGCTGGTGATCCCCAACCAGACCTTCTTCACCACTACCACCACCACCTACACCGGCAGCGACAGCCTGCGCCGCAGCCAGGTGCTGGTATCGGCGGCCTACCACCAGGATCCGGAGGCGGTGATCGGGCTGCTGGAGGCCACCGCCAGCGGTTGCAGCCGCGTGCTGGCCGACCCGGCGCCCAAGGGGCTGTTGCTGAGCTACGGCGACTCCTCGATCAATTACGCCGTGCGCTTCTGGATCGACGCTCCGATGGACAACGTCGGCATCTGCAGCGAGGTCGCTAACGCCATCTGGCATGGCTTCAAGCAGCAGGGCATCGAGATTCCCTTCCCGCAACTGGTGCTGCACCCGCAAGCGGAGCACCAATGGCCGCCAGGGCGTGAGCAGACTGGCCCGCAAGCGACCAGCCCCGAACGTCCGTGACCCGCACCGCCTCCGCCCCCCTGCGCACGATCCCCGTGGCCCTGGCGGCCAACCCCTACCCGATCCATCTGGGGGCCGGGGGGCTGGATCAGCTGGGTGCCCGGATGGCGGAAGCGGGCCTGAAGGTGGGCACCAAGGTGCTGCTGGTGAGCAATCCGCTGGTGGAGGGCTTCTACGGCGATCCGGTGCGCGCCAGCCTCGAGCGGGCCGGCTTCCAGGTGAGCACCACAGTGGTGGAGGCCGGCGAGGAGCAGAAAACCCCCGCCACCGTGGGGCTGATCCACGACGCCGCCTTTGGCGCCCATCTGGAGCGCAGCTCGGCGATCGTCGCCTTAGGCGGCGGCGTGGTGGGCGACATGGCGGGATTTGCCGCCGCCACCTGGCTGCGGGGCATCGCCGTGGTGCAGGTGCCCACCACCTTGCTGGCGATGGTGGATGCGGCCATCGGCGGCAAGACCGGGGTGAACCACCCCGGCGGCAAGAACCTGATCGGCGCCTTCCATCAGCCCCGCCTGGTGCTGATCGACACAGGCACCCTCGCCACCCTGCCGGAGCGGGAATTCCGCTCGGGCATGGCGGAGGTGATCAAGTACGGGGTGATCGGCGATCCGGAGCTGTTCAGCGAGTTGGAGGCGGCTACCGACCTCTCCCGACTGGAGGCCGTCGAGCCCGCCCTGCTCCAGCGGCTGCTGGAGCGCTCCGCCGCCGCCAAGGCCCGGGTGGTGGCCGCCGATGAGCGGGAAGGCGGTCTGCGGGCGGTCCTCAACTACGGCCACACCCTCGGCCATGCGATCGAAAACCTCAGCGGCTACGGCACCTTCCGGCACGGGGAAGCCGTGGGGCTGGGGATGCTGGCGGCCGGCGCCATCGCCGTGGCCTCGGGCCTCTGGAGCCACGCTGATCAGGAACGCCAACGGGCCCTGATCGCCAAGGCGGGGCTGCCCCTCGCCTTGCCGCGCCTGGATCCAGAAGCCGTGCTCAGCAGCTTGCAGAGCGACAAGAAGGTGCGCGACGGACAGGTGCGCTTCGTGCTGCCCACGGCGATCGGCCAGGTCGAGATCCGCGATGATGTGGACCCTGCCCTGATCCGTCAGGTGCTGAGCTCGTTCAGCTGAGGGGCGGCTCCCGCAGAAACAACGGCGGGGCCGACTGGGAGTCGCGCTCCGCAGGCAGGTCTCGGCCATAGGCCAGCCAGCGGAAGTCCCCCAGGGCGGCGGGATCCACCAGCCGCAGCAGCGCCTCCCGTCGAGCCAGGCGCTCGGCCAAGGCCAGGCCTTCATCAGCTGTGGATAGGCCGTGGAGGGCCTGGGCCAACCCCAGCGCCAACAGCGCTTCCCCCTGGCGGCATTGGCCCAGGGGCTGCCATCCGGCTCCCAGCGCCGCCCGCTCGAGGCTGTCGGTGCAGAGGTGGGCGGTGAGGTCCCAGGCGCCTGGATCCAGCAGGGGATCGGCCTGGGCGCGCTGGCCCCGGTAGGCCATCAAGGTGCCGGCCGAGCGCGCGGGCGCGTAGTAACGCCAGGCCTCCAGGGCGTAATCGATCACCAGCAACCAACCGCTGGCCAGGGCGGACCCGCAGCCGGCCATCCAGGGGCCCAGGCCGCTGTGCAACTCACTGCACCAACCCTCGGGGCGCCCGGCGCCCGGCTCGGCAAGGCCCAGATCGGCCAGGGCTTCCAGCTCAACGGGGCTGAGGGGTTCGGACGCCAGCAGCTCCAGGCCGCCGCCGGCAAGCCGCACCCGCTGGCGGCACCAGTGGCCCTGGTGGTGCTCAAAGCGCTCCACCGCCAGGGCGTCGAGCACCTCATGGGCCAGCACCACCCCGCGTACGGGCCGCTCCGCCAACTGCTCGAAGGAGCTCCAGCGCACCGGCAGCGGGCAGGCCGCCAGCCGCTGGCGCTGGCGGCTGGCCATGCCTGGATTGGGCTCCACCAGCACAAGCTCCAGCCGCTCCGTCAAGCCCGGCCAGCGCTGGGCCAGCGCGCCCGCAAGATCCAGGGCCAGCTGGCCCTCGCCGGGTCCCGCCTCCACCAGGGCCAGGGGTCCAGTTGGCACCGCCCGGGCCAGACCCTCCAGCCAGTCGGCCAGTTGGGGGGCCAGCAGTTCAGCGAAGGCCGGCCCCAGGGAGGGCGCGGTGGCAAAATCACCCCCGGGGCCGATCCGCAACCTGCCAGCGCCGTAGGCCCCGTGCTCCGGATCGTGGAGCACCCAGGCCATGTAGGAGCTGAAGGGCACGTCCGAACCGGCTGCGGTCAGACGCTGGCGCAGCCAGTCCGGGACGGTCTCCTCGGTGGTGCCCTCGGGGGGGACGCGCTCGGGCAGGGGGGTCAGAGAGAATGCAGGATCATCGCAGCAGGCGCATGGGCCAATCCCTCCGAGCCAGTCATCCCTGGCTCGCTCGCCTGATGGCCCTGGTGGCCCCTGCCCTGCTGAGCCTGGCCCTGGTGCTGCTGGCGCCTGTGCTCACGCCGGCTGCCCTGGCCGCCGATAACCCCCAACTGCTGCCGGATCACCCCACACCGGTGATTGACCTGGCCCGGGCCCTGAGCGAGGCCGAGCGCGCCAGCCTCGAGGACCAGCTCACGGCCTTCGAGCAGGCCAACGGCTGGAAGCTCCGGGTGCTGACCCAGTACGAGCGCACCCCAGGACTGGCGGTGAAGGATTTCTGGAACCTCGATGAGCGCAGCCTGCTGGTGGTGGCCGACCCCCGCGGCGGCAACCTGCTCAATTTCAATGTGGGCGATGCCCTGTTCGCCCTGATGCCGCGCACCTTCTGGGTGGAACTTCAGACCCGCTACGGCAACCAGTACTACGTGCGCGACCACGGCGAGGACGGAGCGATCGTCGCGGCCCTGACGGCCGTGGAGACCTGCCTGGAGCGGGGCGGCTGCCAGGTGGTGCCGGGCCTGCCACGGGAGCAGTGGATCCTCACCTTCTGCTCCTCGTTGCTGGGGGGCGTGGTGGCGGGCATCGCCGCCTTCCCGCGCAAGCCAGGGGAGCGGATCGCCTGGGCCTGGATGCTGCTGCTCTCGCCCCTGTGGGGGATCCTGTTCGTCGCCCTGGGACTTGGCCCTGTGATCACCCGAACCCCTGAGCTGCTGCCGGTGCTGCGCAACTCCCTGGGCTTCGTGACGGCGGCCGTGGTGGCCTACCTGATTGCCCAGCGAACGGTCGGAACCAGCAGGCCAAGCGAAAGCTGAGCGTTGCCGGCGAGCGAAACCGAAGCAGTGGCCTCAGAGGCCGCTGCGGGATTGGGCGGCGCTCTCCAACAGACACTCCAGCTGGTTGGTGGCGCAGGCGCGACTGGGGGGCACGCTGGCCACCGGCTCAGGGGGTGCCACAAGCTGGCCGCGGAGCTGGGCGAGGTTCCACTCGTAGAAGCGCTTGAGATCAGCAAAGCGCTTCACGGGCTGGCCGTAAAAACTGCTGCCGCGCAGGGTTGGGAACGAGGCCCATTCGGGCGCCAGGCGGGCGGTCAGATGGGGGGTGAGCTGGCCCTGATCAGCGAGCTCCAAGGCACCACGGCGCTGGATCAACAGCAGCGCTGCCTGGTCCTGGGCGAAGGGCCCGAAACCGGGCAGACCCAGAATCCGGCTGGTCATGGCCCAGGTGAAGGGCATGAACTGGTAGGCGCCTGCGGCAGCGCTGGCATAGCGGGAACTGCGGATCACCCGGTCGGGGTGGCGCTCCAGGGAATCCATGAGACCGCCACCAAACATCACCCGATAACCGATGTCTTCGCCATTGGCCCAGGTGCCTTCGGCGTAGCGGATCGTGTTGAGCAGGGCCCGCCTCTCCGGGGTGATGGCGAACATGCGGGGCACGGCCGCGGTGGAGGTGGCGGTGCCGATGAGCTGAACATTGCCTTCGTCACCAACGGCTGCCCGGGCGGGAAGGGCAAGCGGAAGGCTGAGCAGGGCCAGGGAGGCTCCCACCAGCAGCTGGCGGACTCGGGAGGCTCTTGAGGGGGGAGTGGATCGCTGCAAACCGACGGATTCGAAGGACATTACGGCCATTGCCATACAACTGATTCACCGAAATCGATGGCTTGTGATCCGATCGATGGGCGGGTGGATTCAGGACGTGAATGGGAGAACGAGCTGAATGAGCGGAAAACTCAGCTGATCTGATCTGATTGGACGAAACGGAAGTGAATGGGCTGATGAGCGAATCAAGTTGCTGTGACGCGAAATTGGATGACGAGCTGCAGAGACGGAAAGATCTGAATGGCTCGATCAGGAATCGCGAAGCAATAGCAATAGAAATTCGACTGCGCCAATTTGTCGAAAGATCGCCCCAAACGAGTTCTTGATAGTGCCAGTCGAATAACCGTCCACTTGTTATCACGACTACAGAAATGAATTCAAAACACGACCCTCACTGGATTGCACCATGAATTCAGTTCAGAATTCACGAACACCCATTCACTCAATCATCGGCACTGCTGATCAATCGCTTGACAGCCCAACTGTCCCTGTGCCGATCAACATGGCTGGCTGCCCAGAGGCCAGTGCCACCAGTGCTTTTGCGGCCTGAGCGCTGCCATCGTTCTGCAGCCTCGGCCCGCTGGGGGCCAGCAGCGGCTGATCCAGTTGCCAGTCGCCCCGCTGGAGCTGCGTCTGGCTCAAGAGCCGGTGGCGCCCATGGTGCACCAGGGCCCGCTCGAGCACGGCGGCCTCGGCAAACCCCTCCCGGCGGACCACATGCAGGCCCACATCCTGGCTGAGGGCTTCGCAGAAACTGCTGTAGCCGGGCTTGGTGATCAGGCGGTCGCAGAGCGGCATCAGCTCCAGGGGCCGCACCCCCGCCGGCAGGGCGCGGACGTTGGCCGGCGCCGCGGCGGGATCGAAGCCTGGGTCCGCCACCACGAACTCGTGTTCGCCCCAGGTGGCGAAAACCTGCGGATCAAGCTGAAAGCCCAGGCCCCCGAAGCTCACCAGCACGCAGCGGCCTGGGTCCTCCGGCAACCCCAGCTGGCGACGCAGGGCGCCGGCGTCCAGATGCGGCGTGCCGCAGGTGAGCCCCAGGGCCAGCGCCGGCAGGTCCCAGTCCATCGGCATCGCCAGGGGGCAGCGCAGCAGCAGATCCCCCTGGCGGTAGAGGCCCAGGGCCGCCTCCGCCCAGGGGGCAAAGGCGGGACCCATGGCGCCGTAGATCGCCTCCCAGCCGAAATTCGCCAGCCAGGCCAGGGGCGCCCCCAGGGCCCGGGCCAGCTGCGCCGCCGCCGGGGGCACATCAGCCAGCACCAGCACCGCCTCCCCCTGATCGCTCAGCCAGGCAACCTCCGCCGCGAGTGTGGCGCTCAGCTGCCGTTCCAGCGCCTCGAGGGCCACCAGGGTGGCCGGTGCATCGGCCCCGAGGGCATCGGCCTGCACCACCCCCACATCCCAGCGGCAGAGGCGGCGCCCGATCCGCCCGGCACCGGGGATGGCCCGGGCCGCCTCCAGGGCCGTGGTCAGGAACGCCTCCGGCAGGGTGGAGGAAACCACCAGGTGCCAATCGGGCCGAAGCGCGCGCAGGGCAATGAGCACCGAAGCGGTGCGTGAGCCGTGGCCAAACCCATGGCCGCTCACGCAGGCGTAGATCAGCACCGCACCGCGGCTTGAAGGGCTGGTTCTGGATGGGGCGCCCGCTGGTAGAGCCGCTGCTGGTAGAGAAGCCGGCCATCGAGCCCATACCAGCGGTGGCTGGCATGCAGCAGGGCGCCATCACTGAGTTCGACCCAGGAGAAGTGCCGCAACCGCCGCCCCTGCTCATCGGTGCCGTGGCGGGGTACCGAGGCCGCATTGAGGTAAGCGGTGCCGCCCCGATCGATCTGGAAACTGCGGCGCTCCCCCTGGCCCAGCCAGAGGCGGTGGTGCATGTGGCCGAAGACCACCAGCGGCAGGGGGCGATGGCGGCGCACCTGGGCAATCGCCTCGGACAGATCCTGATCACCCCAGTCGCGGGCGGGGCTCTTCCAATCACGGCCGCAGAGGTCGGTGGCCAGACTCCCCAGCCCGCTGGGGCCGGCATGGCTCAGAAACACCAGAGGCGCCTCCAGCGGGGCGGCGAGGGCCGCCGAGAGGATCCTCTCGGTGGACTCCTCCCGGCTCACGGGCCCCCAGATCGCCCGCACCGGATCGGAGAGGTGGTAGCCGCCCCCGGGGCTGCAGGGGCGGCCCCCCACCACGGCCAGGCCGGGCGGATTCAGCTGGCAACGCCCCCAGCCGCAGTGTCGATCCCCCAGATGGTCAAGCTGGCGCTGCAGAGTGCGGCCGCTAGCATCGCGGCCAGTGTCGTGGTTGCCGAGGATGCAGGCCAACGGCAGGGAAAGTTTGCCGAGGCTGGCGGCGATGCGTTGCTGGCCGTTGTGGAGGTCACCGACCACCAGCAGGGCATCGGGCGCCAACTGGGCCAGCAGCTCGACATCGCTGCCATCCCACTGCCCATGCAGGTCTCCGGCGATGGCGAGGCGTTGGACGGGCAACCCGTTTTCCTAGGCTGGGGTCATCCTGGCCTAATTGAGGTCGACCTTGGTACTGACGGCAGCCATCGCCGCGCGGCCCCCCGCCGATCTGACAGCGGCCATCGATGGGCTGCGGAAGCGCCGCAACGCCGTGATCCTGGCGCACTACTACCAGTCGCCCGAGATTCAGGACATCGCCGACCTGGTGGGCGACTCCCTGGAACTGGCCCGCCGGGCCGCCAGCACCGACGCCGATGTGATCGCCTTCTGCGGCGTTCACTTCATGGCCGAAACCGCCAAGATCCTCAATCCCAGCAAGACCGTGGTGCTGCCGGATCTGGAGGCGGGCTGCTCCCTGGCGGACGCCTGCCCCGCCGACGGCTTTGCCGCCTTCCGCGCCCAGCACCCGGACCACATCGTGGTGAGCTACATCAATTGTTCGGCGGCGGTGAAGGCCCAGAGCGACCTGATCTGCACCAGCAGCAACGCCGTCGAGCTGGTGCGTCAGCTGCCCGCCGATCGGCCGATCCTGTTCGCCCCCGACCAGAACCTGGGTCGCTGGGTGGCGCGCAACAGCGGCCGCGAGCTCACCCTCTGGCCCGGCAGCTGCCTGGTGCACGAAGCCTTCAGCGAAGAGGCATTGCTGCGCCTGAAGCTGGAGCACCCCGAGGCGGAGGTGATCGCCCACCCGGAATGTCAGCAGCACCTGCTGGATCTGGCCGATTTCATCGGATCCACCAGCAAGTTGCTGCAGCGGGCCGAAACCAGCGGGGCCAGCAGCTTCATCGTGCTGACCGAGCCGGGGATCCTGCACCGCATGCGTGGCCGCGTGCCCCACAAGCCATTCTTTGAAGTGCCCGGCGCCGATGGCTGCAGCTGCAATGCCTGCCCCTACATGCGGCTCAACACCCTTGAGAAACTCTGGCGCTGCCTGGAGACCCTCTCCCCGGCGATCGAACTCGACGAAGCCCTGCGTTTGCGGGCGCTCGCACCGATCGAGCGGATGCTGGCGATGAGCCGTTGAGCCGATTCAGTCGGCATAAACGATCAGATAGCTCCCCAACAGGGTGAGCAGGCCCACCATGGCGCCGATGGCCAGCAGGGCATGGTTCTGGGCATCAAGGTTGGTTTCACCGATCAGGGTCATTCCCTCATCGGCGTAGAGGTTGTCGTGGTTCTCCAGGTCGTGGGTGTGCATGGCAAAGCCCATTCAGGGATCACCACCACGCTAGAAAAAGCCCAGGCACTTGAAGCCGACCCCTTCATCCACAGCCATGGGCTGAATCCGTCAGCCGCGCTCCAGCCGGCGCACGATGAAGCCCATCAGCACCAGCGAACCGGCCAGGGCGATCAACAGGGCGATGGTCATCAATGGGGTTGCCGCGATGTGCTGATTATCCCTGCCGTGGCCCTGCCGCTGGCCAGGATGGGGCGATGGCACAACTCCCCCGACCCAGGCACGGCCCAAGACCCTGGGTGCCCGCAGCCCTGATCGCCCCAGCCCTGCTCGCCGGGGCGCTGTGCGCAGCCAGCGCCGCCCGGGCCGACGCCAACCTGCAGACCTGCCTGCGCTGGCGCAGCAGCAGCGGTCTGGAGCACATCCAGCTGGGCAACCGCCTCGGCGAGGCCAACCTGCTCACCAAAAACCAGAAGCTGGATCCCGGCGCCCCCGACGGCAGCCGGCCCCTCTACCGAGACTCCGACATCGCCCGGCTCTGCCGCAGCTACTGAGCCACCAGCCAACGGCCCGAGGCCCCCAGCAGCAGCGCCGCCGCCGAGCCCCACCAGAAGGCCCGGGCCACCGGCAGCAAGCGCCGCAGCAGCGCCAGGGAGCCCAACACCCCGGTGAGCAGGGCCACGGACTGGCAGAAGCCGATCACGTGCGGATCGGCGCTCCAGGCGGGAAGCTGGCCCGCCCAATCCCCCAGGGGCGAGAACGTCACGGGCAGCAGTTGGCCGGCTTCGGCCATCCCCAGGGGCAGAAAGCGGGCCAGCATCAGCCCCCAGAGCAGGGGCAACAGGCCGTAGAGGGCCAGCTTGCGCCGCTCCCATGGCACCAGCGGAGCCAGCAGCAGCTGCAGGAGGGCCGGCAGCGCCAGGGCGAGGCCGGCGAAGGCCAGCCGCGGCAGCCAGGGGCCGGTCTGCAGGCTTTCCGGCGCCAGGGGCAACCAGCCCAGCAGCCGCTGCCAATGGTGCAGGCAGACTCCGCCCGCGAGCACCAGCATCAGGCCCGGCTCACCGACCGGGGGCGCCATCTCCTTGTGCAGGTCGGCGGCGGGGGGCCGCAGGCTCAGTTGCACCGAGCGATGCGGGCAGGCCTGGGCGCAGGTGAGGCAAAGCACGCAGTTGCGGTTATCGGCCAGGTGGGCCGGGTGGGTGCCCAGCGGACAGCCGGCGGTGGCCAGGCCCTCGCCGTCGGCGGGACCGCCCTTGAAGCAGGCGTAGGTGCTGCAGCTGCCGCTGCAGGTGCCCACCTGGGCGCGCAACTCCAGGATCGAGAGCTTCGCGAACAGCCCGTTCATGCCCCCCACCGGGCAGAGGAAGCGGCACCAGAAACGCTTCTCGAAGCTCAGCGAGCCCAGTACCGCCCCGGCGGTGATCAGCAGCAGCAGGGTGCTGCTGGCCCAGGCGGTGTTGGCCAGGTCACCCAGCTCCTCCCAGAGCAGGATCGCGGCGAACAGGGCCGCCAGCACGGGTGAGGCCCAGGCATCGCTGTTGCCCCGGGGCCAGCGGGCCGGTTCCCAGCCCAGAAGCCGTGCCAGCCGCTGGACGATCTCCCCCCAGACCATGAATGGGCAGAAGGAGCACCAAAGCCGCCCCACCAGCGGGTAGGCCAGCAGGATCAGGGGCCACCACCAGGCCCAGAACAGATTGAGCCCACCGTTGTGGGCGCGATCCTGCGGGCCGAGCCAGAGCCAGAGGTTCACGAGCACGAACACCCAGCTGACAACGCCGAACAGCAGCGCGTTCCAGAGCCTGGGCGAACGCATCCACTCCCGCAGCGCTGGCTTCCAGCGCCAGAGGTCGAAGCGCAACCGCGGGCTGCGGCCGGCGGTCCAGAAGACGTCTTCGGGCAGCACGGCGGGACGCGTGGCCTGGGCCTGGCGCAGGGCCCGATCCAGCACGATCTCCAACTCGCGCAGGTTGTTGGGAAAGTCGTAGCTCTGCAGCCGCTTGATCACCGCCTCCGGCACCAGCGGCGGCTGGCTCCAACCCAGCACCCGGCTGCGCTGGCGGATGCCGTAGCGCAACCATTCGCCCAGGTCCTGGCGGCGCACGCGCAGGGGCGGCACCCGGATCAGGGTGCAGACCCGATCAAAGGCCGGCATCGCCGACTCGGTGGTGAAGAAGACCCGGCCCCTGAACAGCCGCTCGCTGGACCCCTCCCCCGGCGCCCGCCACCGGCCCGAGCGCGCCAGCTCCAGCAGCGCCGGCAACAGGGCGGTGTCCACCCGATCGAGCTTGTCGATCAGCAGGGCGCCGGCCCCGAGGCTCATCAGCAGCGAACCCTCGCCATCGCTGCTGGCGCTGCCGAACAGCTCCACGCCATCGCCCCGCAGCAGGCCGCCATCGAGGCGCACCATCAGCTGCTTGCGGGCGGCGGAGCCGAAATGGATCAGTGCCGCCAGGTTGTCTTTTTCCAGGCCCGGTTCCCCGGAGAGCAGCACGGCGCGGGCGGTGGGATCGCTGGCTGCCTGGCGCAGGGTGTCCCGCAGGGCCAGCGCGTAGCGACTGCTGCCCACCACCCCCCGACGGGCGCGCCCCACCAGGTAGGGGGCCAGGCGCAGGAAGGGTTCGCTCGCCCCTGTGGCGGTCAGCGTGTCATCCGTCACCGATGCTCCCCGGATGCAGGGATTCTGGGCGTCAGGATGGGGGTTGGCCCCTTCTCTTGCCATGAGCCTCACCCTCTACGGCGGCGCCCGTTCGCGGGCCACGATGGTCGCCTGGTACCTGGAAGAGAAGGGCCTTCCTTACCACTGGCAGCAGCTGGACATGGCGGCCGGTGAGCACCGCCAGGAACCGTTCTTGAGCCTCAACCCCTTCGGCAAGGTGCCCGTGCTCGTCGATGACGCCGCCGTTGGAGCAGCAGGCGGTCGGCTGCAGCTGTTCGAGAGCGGCGCGATCCTGCTCTACCTTGCCGACCGTTACGGCCACGAATTCGCCAGCCCCGAGCAGCGGGCCCTGGCGGAGCAGTGGGTGCTGTTCGCCAACGCCACGCTGTCCTCGGCCCTGTTTGTGACCAGCAACAGGGAAACGGAATTTCCACGGCTGATGGGGGTGCTCGATCGGCTGCTGGCGGCGGGCACCCCCCTGGTCGGGGAGGCCTGGGGCGTGGCTGACTGCGCCCTGGAGTCGCACCTGGCCTACCTGCCGGTGTTTTTCCCGCAACTCGACCTGAGCCCCTATCCCCACGTGGCCGCCCGCATCGCCGCCACCCGGGAGCGGCCGGCCTATCTCAAGGTGATGACTTGACGCGGCAGCTCCGCTCACCGGAACACGCCTCGGCCCACGCTTCGGATCAGAGTCGGCAAACGGCGGGCGCGGCACGGCGCCGCGCACGGGTCCGCAAGCGTTGGCTGGTGATCGGCCTGCCCCTGGCCGCCCTGCTGGGATTGATCGCGATCGCCCCGCCACTGCCGACGGACAAGCCCGCCGCGAGCAGCCAACGGAACCCCGTCGGGGGCGGTGGGGCCTTCCGCTACAAGCCTGACAAGGAGGCCTTCGCCCTCGATTTCGACCCACGCCGGGTGCGCATCGACGTGCTCGAGGGCTGGGACCGCGAACAGGAGGCCTTCGCCGACAGCTCGGCCCTGGCCTACATCTCCGGGCCGATGTACGAGCGGCACGTGAACGAGAGCGGCCGGGAGATCACCGTGCCCCTGGGCGATCTCAAGCTGGGGGAGCGGGTCTGGCGCGGCCGCAACCGCACCGCCTCCCGCCAGCGGGCCTTCATCGGCATCGGCCACGACGGCCACGTGGATTTCGGCTACGGCGAGCTGACCCCGGAGCGGGCCAACCGCTACGACACCTTCATCGGCGGATTGCACAGCCTCTACAACGACCTGGAGTCGCCGCCAGAGGCCTACAAGGGCGCCTACAGCATCAGCATGGGTCAGCAGATCCGCTACTACCTGCCGCGCATCCGCATGGTGATCGGCCTGCGCAGGGACGGTCGGCTGGAGGTGCTGATGAGCCGCGACGGGCTCACCCTGGAGCAGACCCGCGCCGTGGCCAGGGATCGGGGGCTGGTGGCGGCCTACTTGCCCGATCACGCCTCCAAGAGCCGCTTCATCATTCCGGGCGTGAAGGGCTTCTCCGAGCAGGACGCCAACTGGATCAGCGGCGGTGCCACCAGCTTCGTTCACGTGCCCTTCATGCTGCGTCTGAGCGAGCGCGGGCAGCCGCTGCAGGGCAACCTGCTCGCCAGCCTCACCCCCCACCCGGGATCCCAGGACTGCGGCAATCCACTGGACTGCGGCAAGACCCTCGGCGGCCAGCTGCTGGATCGCGCCCTGGCGGGCTTCAACCGGCTGGTGGAGCAGGGAATCGAACCCCTGGCGCGGCTGATCTGGGCGCCGCGGGTGCCCAAAGGTGGCAAGGCCCCCAGCCAGGGGGCTCCCCTGCGGGAGCCGCCGATCACCGCCGACCCGACGGCCCTCCGGGAACGGCAGCAGCAGGACAGCCCCAGCCTCGGTCAACCGGCGGCGACGGAGTTGCCGCTGCCCCCCGATCTGCCCCCACCGTTGGTGCTGCAGGAGGGCCAGCAGCTGCCCAGCGACCCGGAGGCGGTGCGCCCGGAAACCAGCGAGCCAACCATGCCGGAGGAGCCTCGCCAGGAATCCCCCACTGGGACGAACTCCCCTGGGTCCGAACCCACCACGCCGGCGCCGCAGGCCCAGCCCCCCGCAAGCCAGAGCGCTACAACGGCGCCCCAGGCACCGCCGCCGGTGCAGCTGCCGCCGCCCCAGTGATCAACGCCCTGAGCCGATGCTCAAGGAAACCAAGACCACTCACTCCGCCGCCAGGGCCCGCACCACATCGCCGCGGGTGAGCACGCCTTCGAGGCGCCCGCCGGCATCGAGCACGAACAAGCGCTGGGTGCTGCGGCCATGGAGCAGGCGGGCGGCCTCGCTCAAGCTCAGATCGGCGCCACAGGAGTGGGGATGGGTTCCCGTCATCACTTCCCCCACGGTGCTGCCCAGCACCTGGTGCACTTGCTTGTCCCACTGCAGGGGGTTGCGCAGATAGATCACGCTGTCGAGCAGCATCACGTAGGGGCCGGCATCAAAACCGCTCTCGCGCACCATCAGATCCTGTTCGCTGAGTTCGCCCACCAACTGACCCTCGCCATCGAGCACCGGCAGCCCGCTGAAATGGCGCTCGCTCATCAGGGTCAGCGCCTCCTGTAAGGGGGTGTCGGTGCGCACGCTGAGGGCCGGGGTACTCATCACATCACGCACCCGCTGGGTGGTGGGGGTCTCGGTGGCCATGGGCAGCAACGGTGGCTGTGCTGTTTCTAGGTCAGCGCCCCGCCCAGGAGACGTCCCGGCCAGGTGTGAACCGGCTCAGGTTGCAGACTCGCAGGAAGCGACCTCAGCTCCGATGGCCTCCTTACAGCGGCGAGCGGCCAATGGCCTCACGGTGGCGCGGGCCGTGGTGGGGCTGCCCCTGCTGCTGGCGCTGCTGGCCGGCCAACTCTGGCTGGGCTGGCTGCTGCTGCTGCTGGGGGGCCTGAGCGACTGGGCCGACGGCTGGCTGGCCCGCCGCAGTGGTGGCGGCTCGGTCTGGGGGGCGCGGCTGGATCCGCTCACCGACAAGATCCTGATCAGCGCCCCGCTGTTGTGGCTGGGCAGCACCGGGGCGCTGCCCCTGTGGGCGGTGTGGCTGCTGCTGGCGCGGGAGCTGCTGATCTCCGGCTGGCGTGCCGGCCAGGGTGACGGCGCACCGGCCTCGTGGAGCGGCAAGACCAAGACCGTGCTGCAGTTCAGCTCGCTGCTGCTGCTGCTCTGGCCGGGGCCGGCGGCGACGCTGCTCCATGGCGCGGGCTGGTGGTTGTTCTGGCCCTCGCTGCTGCTGGCGCTGAGCTCGGCCCTGGGCTACCTGCGTGGGGCGTAGCGCAGGCCCAGGATCGTGACGTCGTCAGATTGGGGGGCCGAGCGGGCGAAGGCGAACACCGCCTGGTTCAGGGCCTCCACGCTGGCCTCGGCCGAGAGCTCGGGGTCGAGGCCATCGAGCACCTCCAGCGTGCGCTCGACGGAGAAGAAACCACCGTCGGGATCCTCCGCCTCGCTCACCCCATCGGTGTAGATCACCAGCCGATCACCGGGAGTGAGGCTGCACTCGGAGGCCACGAAGCTGGCCCGTTCGTTGAGGCCCAGGGCGACGCCCTTGTGGGAGTTGATCAAGGGTTCAAAGGCTCCCCGCTCGGAGGCCAGAAAGGGTGGGTTGTGACCGCCGTTGACGTAGGTGAGCTGGCCGGAGCTCACATCAAACAGGGCGATGAACACGGTGGCGAACATGAAATCGTCGTTGCCGCTGCAGAGGTGGCGGTTGACCGACTCGATGCAGGCCCCGAGCGGCAGTGGCTGGGTAAGCATCAGCCGGATCAAGGTGACGACCCGGACCATGAACAGCCCCGCTGGCATGCCCTTGCCGGACACATCACCCACGGTCAGACAGATGGTGCTCTCATCGAGGGGGAAGGCATCGAAGAAATCACCGCCCACTTCCTTGGCCGGAATGATGATCGCCGCCACATCCACCTGCGGGTGGTTGGGCAGCAGGGGTTTCTCATGGGGAAGGATGTTGGCCTGAATCTGACTGGCGGCCTTGAGGTCTTTCTGGAGGTATTCGAGCTTCAGGCTCTCCTCGAGGTTCTTCTGGAACACCTCGCGGTAGTTCTCCTCAGCGATGCGCAGATCTTCTTCCGCCTGCTTGCGCTCGCTGATGTCGAAGATGGCACCATCCATGGAGGCAGGTTTGCCCTTGGCGTTGTAGATCGCGCGGCCTTTTTCGTACACCCAGCGCTGGCTGCCATTCCTGTGGGAGATCCGGTATTCCAGGGAGAAGGGTTGGTGCATGAACAGGGCATGGTTCCTGGCCGATTCCAGCCAATGTTGATCCTCGGGATGGATGAGGCTGCCGTAGGAACGCACCTCATTGCCAATAAAGTCAGAAACGGGATACCCCGAAATCACTTCAATGTTGTCACTGATAAATTGCATGGTGTAGTGCTCATCCACCAGACAGCGATAAACCGCGCCAGGGATATTGGCAACCAGTCCGCGGAATTTCTCCTCGCTGGTGCGTAAATCGAGGCGGCGCTGGTGGTCGGCGCTGATGTCGCGGATCAAGAGCAGGGCGGCCTGACGATCACAGCGGCTGATGCGCACCTCATGCCAACGCGCCTCCTCCGCCGGCTCCAGGGCCAACTCCAGATTCAAGCCCTCGCCATGGTCCAGCACCTGAAGAATTCCCTCCTGCAGCTTGGCCACCGCGGCGGCGGGGAGCAGGCCTTCGAGGCGATGGCCCACGGGCTGCGCCGGCAACCAGGAAATCGCGGAATCCTGGCCGCCGAGGCAAGCGAGCAGACAACCCTCGCGATCCACCAGCAGGATCAGATCGGGGATGGCCTTGAGCAGAGAAAGGTTGGGACGCTTCTTGCTCACCATGGCCTCAGGGTATCCAATGCAGGACCGATCACCGGCAGTCCCAATAAACCCAACTCTGCACCACCAAAAATGTCACCACAACACATTCAGGCTTCTTTTACCGTATCGAGAAGACGCAGTCTGACCTCATTTCTGTCGGCTTCGCGCTCATAGGTGAATGATTCGCAATAGCGCTTGACCAGGTGAACACCCAATCCACCGATCGGCGCATCGGAGAGCTGGCTCGGCAGCTGAACTTCCTCATTCGCCGTCGGATCGTAGGCCTCACCGTCATCGGCAACGGTGACATCGATGCCCCCATCGCCAGCCTGCAGCGTGAGCGCGATCACATGGTCACCGCCAGCTGGAAAGGCGTAGTCAATGATGTTGGTGACCAGCTCGGTGAGCACCAATTCAAGGGCAAACACACTGCGATCGCTGAACGCATGCCTCTCACCGCACTCAGCGACCCAGACGCTCAGGCGCTCCAGCTCATCGAGATGGTTGTTAAGGCGTAGCTCGTCCAAGGCACTCGCGCAAAGGCTGCTGGAGCGAACGGGTCAGGCCGCCGAAAGGGCCAACGAGGCGGATTCAAGATCGTCGTGGATGGGGATCAGGGCGTCGAAGCCAGCGGTGACGAGGGCTTCACGCACCAGGGGCTGGGGGCTCAAGAGCACCAACAGCTTGTTCTTGGCCGTGATGCCCCGGGCCGCGGAGATCAGCAGCCGCATGCCGATCGAGGCGAGGAAGGTCACATCGGAGAGATCGATGATCGCGGATTTACCCGCCGCCACCAGGCTCACGGTGAGGTCCTGATCAATCTCGGTGATCCCCTTGGCATCCAGTCGGCCGGTCAGTTTGACCAACTGAACGCTGTCGTTGAGGGGGCTGATCACGAGTTCCATGGAAGGGACAGAAGTCCATCGGCTCTCCAAGTCTTATCACGCGGCTGCGGGATACGCCGGTAGCGATCCATGCGCTCGCCCCAACCCCTGCCCCGGGGGTTGGCGGCCTCAGACCCCGATCAGGGCCGCATCGGCGGAACAATCCGGCGGCTCACCCGAACGCAGGGCGTAGTCGTTGGCATAGCTGTCGGCCAGGCCTTGCTCGAGATCGAAGCGCGGACTCCAGGCCAGCTCCCGCTCCAGCCGGTGCACATCGGTGAGGAAATGGGAGAGCCGCAGGGGAAAGGCCTTGCGCGCCTTGGACTCGAGCCCGGCGGGATCGAAGCTGCGAATCTGCACCGATTCAGGATCACGCCCGCAGGCGCGGGCCGCCGCCTCCACCAGCCCACGGAAGGTGACCCCCTGGGCGCCGCTGCAGTTGTAGATCCGGTTGGCCGCCGCCTCCACATCAATCGAGCGCGCCATCGCCGTGGCCAGATCCTCCACGTGGCCCAGCTGGGTGATCGTGCGGCCATCGCCGGGCAGGGGCACGGGAAGGTTGTGCACGATGCGATCGAAGAACCAGCGCTCCACAGGGTTGTAGTTGCCGGGTCCGTAGATGTAGGTGGGCCGGAAGCTGGTGAAGGGAATGCCCTCGGCCCGCAGCCAGGCCTCGGTGTCGGCCTTGCCGGCATGGCGGCTGGCGGGGTCGATGGGGGCGTTTTCATCGAGGGGCCAGAGCTCGCTGTCGGCGTAGACCCCGGCCGAACTCACATACACGAAGCGATGGCTGGGGGCACCCGTGCGCTCCACCACCGCGAAGCTGTCGGGCAGGGTGCGGCCGCTGCTGTCGATGATCACCTCGAACGATCGCCCCTTGAGTTGATCGAGGTCGGCGGGGTTGGCGCGATCGCCGCTGAGGTGCTCCAGGCCCGAAGGCACCGGGTTCCGGCCGCGGGTGAACAGGGTGAGCTCGTGGCCGGCTTCGGCCAGCAGGGTCACCAGGGGCTTGCCGATGAAGCGCGTGCCCCCCATCACCAGGATCTTCATCGGGCCGCGCGCGCAGGGGGTGTCATTCAAGCGGCCCGCCCAACCGGGCCAGCCCGAGCAGACCAGCCCAGCGCGCCTGCAGCATGGACGTCACGCTTCCCACTGCTCCCCCTTGCCAGGCCCCGTCCGCTTGCCCCGCGCCTGGACCGCCATGGCGCCTGTGCTGGGCTGCCGCCACTTCGAGCAGGTGGGGGAACGCGGCCGCGGAGCCGCGCGGGCCCTGGAGCTGGCGGCGCTGCTGGACCGCAGCCGCCGGCTCTGGGTGCCGCTGGCGGAGCTGAAGGATCCCGAGCGCTGGCGGCCGGGCTGGTTGCGGCTTGAGCAGGAGCCCGAGCCGGGGCCCCTGGCCCCCGCCGGGGAAGATGGGGCCAGAGGACGCCCCCGCATGCAGATCATTCCCGCCATCGACCTGCTGGAGGGCAGCTGCGTGCGCCTGCACCAGGGCGACTACGACCAGGTGACCCGCTTCAGCGACGACCCCGTCGCCCAGGCCCTCGAATGGCAGCGCCAGGGGGCCGAGCGCCTCCACCTGGTGGATCTCGATGGCGCCCGCAGCGGCGAACCCGTCAATGACGCCGCCATCAAGGCGATCACCGCCGCCCTATCGATCCCCGTGCAACTGGGGGGCGGGGTGCGCAGCGCCGAACGGGCCGAGGAACTGCTGGCCTGCGGCCTCGATCGCGTGATCCTGGGCACGGTGGCCCTGGAGCAACCCCAGCTGGTGCGTGAGCTGGCGGCCCGCCATCCCGGCCGCATCGTCGTGGGCATCGATGCCAAAGACGGCAAGGTGGCCACCAGGGGCTGGCTCGAAGCGAGCACGGTGGAGGCCACCGAGCTGGCCGAGAGCTTGGCGGGCAGCGGCATCGCCGCGATCATCAGCACCGACATCGCCACCGACGGCACCCTGGCGGGCCCCAACCTGGAGGCCCTCGCCGGCATGGCCCGCGCCAGCTCCGTGCCGATGATCGCCTCCGGCGGCGTGGGCGATCTGGCCGACCTGCTCTCCCTGCTCAGCCTGGAGCCCTTGGGGGTGGTGGGGGTGATCGTGGGCCGGGCGCTCTACGACGGCCGCGTCGATCTGGGCGAAGCCCTGGCGGCGATCGGCCCGGCGAGGCTGCAGGATCCGATCCCGCCGTCGATCGCCTGAACGACCCGGCCTGGTGCGGCCTATAACATACGGAGATTGGCTCCAGCGCTCCGCTGTTTCTCCGTGACGGCCCTCCTCGCCGAACCATCCAGCCATACCGCCCCTGGGGTGGAGGGGGCCTACCAGCGCTGCCGCGACCTGGGCATGCGCCTGAGCCGCCAGCGGCGCATGGTGCTGGATCTGCTCTGGCAGGAGAAAAGCCACCTGAGCGCCCGGGACATCTTCGAGAAACTCAACACCCTGGGCCGCAACATCGGCCACACCTCCGTCTATCAGAACCTCGAAGCCCTGCAGTCGTCGGGGGTGATCGAGTGCCTGGATCGGGCGACGGGGCGCCTGTATGGCTACCGCAGCGACCCCCACAGCCACCTGACCTGCAACGAATCGGGTGAGATCCACGACCTCGACGTGGTGCTGCCGCCGGATCTGGTGGCGCGGATCGAGTCGCTCACGGGCTTCACGATCGAGTCCTACACGCTCCAACTCAATGGTCGCCGTCGGGCCTAGAAGCCCTGGAAGTTCGGCGCCGCACTCGGTACCTTGAGCCCTACGGAGCGAGTTCCCGCGTGATCCAAGCCGCGAGCGAGCCAAGCCCCCAACTGCTGGTCTTCGCCGAGCCCCTGTGGGTCGAGGGGCTGCGCAGCCGCCTGGAGCGCGAACGCCCCGGCGGCTACCGGCTGCTGGAGCGGCCCGAGCAGCTGGAGGGTTGTCCGCAACTGGTGATCTGGCAGCTGGTGGCCCCGGTGGAGCCGGCGAATCTGCTGGCGGAGCTGCGGCGGCTGGAGGAACGCTGGCAACCGAGCCCGCGCCTGCTGTTGCTGCCCAGCCCCCTGAGCTGCCCCAGCGACTGGCTGCTGCAACTGCCGGTGCAGGGTCTGCTGCAGGACCCTGAACCCAGTGAATTGGTTGAAGCGATCGCCACCCTGCTGGGGGGTGGCCGGGTGGTGGCCCTGCATCCATCCGCCAGCCGGCCGGCCCCGGTGGCGGCGCCCCTGGGTCTGGGCCAATGGCTGCTGCAGAGCGGCCTGCAGCAGATCGAAATCGAGCGGGTGCGCTGCGTTCTCGCCCTCGATCCGCCGCCTGATTCGGTGCTGGTGCAGTTGCTGGTGGAGGGGCGGCTGCGGGAGCTGGCGGCGGCGCGGCAGCTGCTGCTCTGGATCTGGGGCCCGGTGGTACTGGCCTGGGGGGATGGCCGTGGCGAGGGCGGCGGCCCAACCCAGCCAGGCCCTGCTGCCGCTCACATCAGCCAGGACGTCCCCCCTGGGGGCACGGCGATCACCCTGCGGGAGCGCACGGCGATCGGCGTGTGGCGGGCGATCCAGGAGCGGCTCAACAGCGCCGCTGAAGCCGGCCTGGCCAACCGCACCGGCCAGCTGCTGGCGCTCGAAGGGCTCAGCCCCGAGCGTCGCCGCGACCTGCTGGTGGGGCTGATCAAGCAATTCGATCAGCTGCTGGAGCGCCTGCGCCAGGGCGAGGCCGGCGAGCCGGAGCTGCTGAGCCACTGGCATCAGTTGCAGCCGGAACTGCGCCGCAGCGCCCTGCGCCAGATGGCCGGCTCCTACGTGCAGCTTCCGCGGCTGGGGGAACTGCTGGCGGTGGCCGACACGCTCGAGGCCAGCAGTGAACTGGCCAGCGCCGATCCGGAACTGCCGGAGGCCCAACCGATGCTCGGCGCCCTGCTCAGGGCCCAGCCGCTGCTGGTGGGCGGCCGCCTGCTGGCCCCGGATGAACCCCAGGCGCTGCTGCAACTGGAAATGCTGGTGAGCAACTGGCTGATCCGCAACGCCGAACTGATCAGCGCTGAGGTGCTGGCCTGCTGCGGGAGCTGGCCTGAACTGCGCCGTTACCTGCTCACCACCGACCTGCTGGCCACCCGCAACCTGGAGCGCCTGCGCAACCAGTTGAACGCCCAGCAACGCTGGGCCTCCTGGTTCCAGCGGCCGGTGCAGCTCTACGAGAGCCAGCGGCTGCTCTACCGGCTGGAGCAGGGGGCGATCGCGCCGCTGCTGCTCACCGAACCACGGGATCAGGAGCTGGCTCAACTGGGCTGGCTGCAGCAGGCCGTCACCCTGGCGCTGGAAACCCGCGACGCCGTGGCCCCCCAGTTGCAGGCCGTCGTCCAGCGCCTGGGGAATCTGGTGGTGGTGGTGCTCACCCAGGTGATCGGCCGGGCCATCGGCCTGGTGGGGCGGGGCATCCTCCAGGGCCTCGGCCGCAGCGTCGGCCGGGGCTGAAGCGGGGCAGCAGCGGAAGAGCTGGGGGGTCACAATGGCGCCAGCCCTTCCACCGACCCCGTTGTTGCGCCTGCTCGCTCCGATCCGCCCGTCCCTGCGCCGCCTGCTGGCCCTCGGGGCCGCCCTTGCCCTGCTGCTGGCGCTCGTGATCGGCCCTGGTGCAGCGGCCGCCTTCGCCGCCCGCGACACGGACAGCTTCGATGGCAACATCTTCTCGCTCTACGCCGGCAACGGCTCCCTGGTGCCACCGCGCACCAGCCTGGAGCAGGCCCTGGCGGACCAGCGCACGGTGGTGCTGGCCTTCTACCTCGATGACAGCAGTGCCAGCAAAACCTTCTCCCCGGTGCTCTCGGAGCTGCAGCGCACCTGGGGGACCAACGCCGAGCTGATCTACCTCACCACCGACAACCTCCAGAACCGACCCGACACCGGTCCCAACGATCCGGCCCACTACTGGAAGGGCACAATTCCCCAGGTGGTGGTGATCGATGCCCAAGGGAAGGTGGTGTTCGATGCGGCCGGCCAGGTCAACACCGACGCCATCGACGCCGCCCTGGCCAAGGCCACGGGCCGGGCGGCCGCGCAGGGGCCCAAGGGGACGATGGAGCGCAGCTTCAACGAGTTCAACAGCGAAATCATTCCGGCGCGCTGATGGCGACCCGCCTTGAAAGCGACAGCCTCGGGCCGGTGGAGGTGCCGGCGGAGCACTACTGGGGCGCCCAGACCCAGCGCTCGCTGCACTTCTTCTCCTACGGCGCCGTGATGCCCCTGGCGCTTATCCACGCCTTCGCCCAGCTCAAGGCCGCCTGCGCCGAGGTGAACCAGGCCCAAGGCCTGCTCGAGCAAAAGCTTGCGGCGCTGATCATCGCCGCCGCCGAGGAGGTGGCCGCCGGAGTGCTCGATGGGGAGTTTCCGCTGCGCATCTGGCAGACGGGCTCCGGCACCCAGACGAACATGAACCTCAACGAGGTGATCGCCAACCGGGCGATCGAGCGCAGCGGCGGCGTGCTCGGCAGCAAGGCGCCGGTCCATCCCAACGACCATGTGAACCTGAGCCAATCGAGCAACGACACCTTCCCGGCGGCCTTGCACGTGGCGGTGGCCCTTGAGCTGGAGCAGCGCCTGATCCCGGCTGTGGCGGCGCTGCGGGAGGCGCTGAACACCAAGGCCGAGGCATTTGCAACGATCATCAAGATCGGCCGCACCCACCTCCAGGACGCCGTGCCCCTGAGCCTCGGGCAGGAGTTTTCCGGTTACGTGGCCCAGTTGGATCTGGGGCTCGAGAGCCTGCGCCTGAGCCTGCCGCGCCTGCGCGAACTGGCGATCGGCGGCACGGCCGTGGGCACGGGCCTCAATGCCCCACGGGGCTTCGGGGAGGCGGTGGCAACGCGGCTGAGCGAGCGCCTGGGGCTTCCGTTCACCAGTGCCGCGAACAAGTTCCAGGCGTTGGCGGGCCAGGAGGCCCTGGCGGCAACGCACGGGGCGCTCACGGTGCTGGCGGGCAGCCTGATGAAGATCGCCAACGACCTGCGCTGGCTCGCCAGCGGGCCCCGCTGCGGGCTGGGGGAGCTGATCCTGCCCGAGAACGAACCGGGATCGAGCATCATGCCGGGCAAGGTGAATCCCACCCAGTGCGAGAGCCTGACGATGGTGGCGGTGCAGGTGATGGGCAACAACACCGCCGTGCAGTTGGCCGCCAGCCAGGGCAACTTCGAGCTCAACGTGTTCAAACCCCTGATCGCCGCCAACGTGCTCGAGAGCATCGAACTGCTGCGGGGCGCCTGCACGGGCTTCCGCAGCTTCTGTGTGGAGGGGCTGGAGGCGAACAGCTCCCGCATCGAGGAGTTGCTCGACCGCAGTCTGATGCTGGTGACGGCGCTCACGCCGGCGATCGGCTACGACCGCGCCTGCTCAATCGCCAAGCACGCCCACCAGCACGGCCTCAACCTCAAGGAGGCGGCCCTGGTGTTGGGGGAGATCAGCGCCGAGGAGTTCGAGCGCTGGGTGCAGCCCGAGGAGATGATCTAAAGGGCCCGGCGCAGCGTGCTGGCCAGCAGGGGGGACAGGCTGAGCACAATCACCCCCAGCAACAGCAGGTTGCCATGGGCGGGGTTGAAGTCCTGGAGCACCGAGCGCCAGGAGCGATGAAAGACCCAACGGCCAAGGGCCGCGTCGTAGGCAGCCATGAAGGCGGCCAGGGCAAGCCCCAGCAGGAGCAGAGACGTGGAGGAGGGCAACGGCAGGGATGGCAACGGCAGTGATGGCAGGGCAAGGGCGATCAGCAGGAACGCCAGCATCGAACCGCTCACGGTCGAAAGCCGCTGGGCCCAGCGCCCACCGAGGCGAGGCACCAGCCAGCGCAGGCGCGCCATGCCGTGGAGCGTTTCGGCGCCGGCGAGCAGCAGGGCAAGGGCCAGGCAGCGCAGCAGAAGCTCAGCCAAGGTTGGATCCCAGGGGCCGCCCCAGCCTGGTGGGTTCAGCCGCTGCCGAGGCAGCGCAACGGCGCCAACACCACCGCCTTGGCATCAACACATCAGGCCCCTACTTGGCGCTGCTGGTGAAGCGCAGTGATGCATGGCCGCCGCCATCCAACAGTGTGAACGACGATCCCGACGACTTGTAGGACGTGGCCTGGAGGAGCAAGGTCAGGTAGATGGACTCGGCACGCATGGCCGGTTGAGGACCTCCCATCTGGGTCGCCACAAAGGGCCCCGCCGTAAAGGAATGACGCGTACCAAGCCTGTACGGGCCGGAGTAACTGTTGACGCCACTGTGGCCTGACATTCGTCCATCCGCGAAGGTCTGCTGTGATGGTGACGCTGGCGGGGTCGATGGAACTCACCGACCAGCTTGTCAGCTTCCAGGCTGTTCCCTGGAGGGGGCTGGCGATTGCTGCAGTGCCGGTGAGTGCGGTAAGCGTGGTGGTGATCAGGGCGAGAATCGCTGGGTGTTGATAGAAACGGCTGATTCCTGGGTTTGTACTTTCGGTGTTCATTGCAGTAGCTGACGTATCAAGCCAACAGAAGAGGGTGTGTCTTTGACACACAAGATCAGAAGAGGGCAAGTGCTGTTGATGGTTGACGACATCAACAACTCCAGACTTGTGAATCTGGCTGTTAGATGCCGTGAGATAACCTCAGCTGACATTCTTAGCCTCGACGTGGCGAGCGAATCTGACCAAGATCGCTTGCCAACCCTGCCGTTGCAGCTCACCCGAATTTGTCGATTCGGCATCGAAGCTCTCACGAACAGTCACCGACTCATCACTCTCAGCAAACTCCACTGCTACTAGCCGCTGGTCTTCCAATGCGAATTCGATGAGTTCGTTGAGTACTATCTTCGTGAAGGTGCCTTCGAGATCAATGCCCATGCTGCCGTCCTTGGCCTCCATGCGATAAGAGAACTTTCCACCTGGGTTTAGGTCAATCTCTGCACTTGGGCAATGCCACTCTTCAGAAGCCGCGTTCCACTGCTGAATGTCAGCAGGTGAGGTCCACGCACTCCACACTTCTTCAATGGGAGCAGAAACGTTGACTTCAATTGTGATTTGCATGATTCTCCTTTGTTTTAACGTGCATCTAACGTTTGAGTGAGGCCGCGGCCCGTCAGGGCCATCGTGCCTGCAGCGAATGATTGGCTTCAGCTCACCTGTTACCCGACATCATGCCGCGATTGGCTCTGAAACTAAACCGGCCATCCTCTTTCTCGGCCAGGTTTTAGAAATAGTAAATCGTCCATTTTTCTCTCCCGGCATTCCTTCACGAAAGGGATTGCCAACTTCACATCGCTCTTAAAACTCGAAAAGTCATCTTCGCTTATCTCGTAGTATTCTTCGTAGTCCACCAAACTGTTCACTACTGGAATTGATAAGTAATGCTTGCCGGAGTCCTCTTCAACTCCAATTGCGAATCGATCATCTCGGTTGACGAACACATCGTGGAATTTCACAAAGGCCTCCTGTGCAGTTAAAGGCTGCCATCACCTGGCCACAAATAGCTGAGCTCAAAACTGGTTCATAGCCATATTGAGCCTACGGTCGCGGCTCAGGTGGAAGGCAATGTTATGTTGCTCGTCTCGTCGGTGTCTCCCATGCTGATGGCTTGATGAATTTGAACTTCTTCAGCATCAAGCTCTACCACAGTCAACTCAGCAACTTCAGCCCCTGTGACTACCATCTCTCCTCCCTCATGCTCCAGACTGGCAACGGCAATATCTTCAGCTTGGTCAGTATTCTCAACTTCTATCTGAGATCGGATAAGTGGTATCAGCCTGTCCTTATGAGTAAGTACCGCTGAGTTGAACGCATCTTCCTTGATTGCCATCCTCACCGGCATAGGCATAGCTTGGTAGACTGTTCGAGATAATTCCGTAATCTTACTGGGATCATTCAAGATATCGAGTACTGCAGGGCCTGCCTTCTCTCTAAGAAGCTTCGCAATTAATGGCATGTATTCATTGACTGTCTTCTCTTGAAGTTGAGCGGCTAAATTGCCGGCCTTGCCAGCAATGGATTGAAGTTTTCCAAACATTGAGGATATGGGAGAGAAACATGTGACCCAGACAATAGCCGCTTTGAGGCAAGCTTGCAAGGGAAGCTGCACCAGCAGACAGCAAGTGACTTGTAGCAGACCTCAGTTCAATATGTAATCCAGTTCACCAGTCAATACAACAAGTATTTCGACATTCCACCCATCCTGCCACCATCTTCAACGTTTGCAGCCCATCTCTCCTCAGCATCTGAACACGATGGTCTGGTTTCCCCTGCGCTGTTGCCGCTCCGCTAAGAGCCCTAGCAGTTGCCATCTGCCTAACACTGACAGCCCATCCACCTGCTTGCTCAAAGCGAATCCCATGGGCTCTGAACCACCCAAAGGCCTCATTAATCGGCTTTAAATAAGCGTCAGCTCCTTAATCTCACTGGGTCCCAAAAGATCTTGGACGGAGCCAATGTCCAGTCCCCATTGCAGTCGATGAGTACCAACAAAGCACAGGAATAATGCCAGGGATGAGTGACTAGCACCTGGCTTACAATCCAGGGATCAAAGGTCAGATTGCAGGCTTTCTATCTTTTCTTAAAACTGTAGTCAAGAAGTACCGCAGTTGACTTGATAGGACCCGCATCCGTCATTGATTTGACCATCCCGACCCAGCTGGCGAACCAGTAGGTCTTGGTCACCGGCATCCCTCCCTGAATGACTCTGGTCTCAACCTTCATCGCCTGAAACTTACCTGATGGAACTACTACCAACTCAGGGCCGGTCACGCGGCTGGATTCTTCAATATCAACTCCCATCATTCCCTTCCCAGACCACTGCCAAGTGGAGCCGACAGTGAGCGGATTCTGCAAATACAGCTTGACGGGAAGATAATCAGCCTTCAGGGCTTCGTTGCTTGGGTAGGCGATGCGATGCATGAGGACCTGCCCACTAGGCTTGGAGTACCAGTCATGAATCGGCTGAAATGTGGTGAGTGTTTCCACGAGATAAAAATTTCTGCCGTCAACCTGCTTTTCCTCGCTGAGCACCTTGATGGCGAACTCAGACTGCTTACCCTCGCCGTTCGTCGAGCGGTACTTCCACCAATCTCCAACGCGCAATGGGAAGTAGTCAGGCCGCGGCACATTCTGCTTTTGTGCCATCACCGCGAGTGGGGCCAAAGACATCAAGATGAGTGCCGCAAACGTAAATGAAGCAAAAGCACGTAATCTGATCATCATCTTTAATCCTCGATCTTGTATTCAAGCTAACAAAACGTCCAGCTCGGCATTGGTCAGACCCTCCAACCACCCACGAAGCTCACGATTCTGTCGGCACAAGTCAGCCAAGCTGAGCTCGTAGCAAAGCCTAGCCTCCAGGGCGCTGTAGAACTCCCCCTGCCATTCGCTCTTGGCGATCAGCTGGTTAGCGGGTCTGCAATTCTTCAACTGTGCGCAACGATCCAATCACTTCGTTGGCTTGGGCTCGCCGAACAGAGAATGAACTCGTACCTGCTCCATCGTGTCGAGAGCTTCGATGCGTTCATTCGGAAGATCGGATCGCAGGAACGTTTTTGCCCCGACAATCCTCAACCGAAAGACCCGACAAAGAACGCACAACCCAACCCCACCCCCTCACCCCAACCGCTCCCGCACCCACCCCGCCATCGCCCTGTTGATCTCGCCGAGATCCGCCACCGGCTGATTGGTGAACGGCAAGGTCGGCAGGTAGCCCTCGGGGCCGAACTCGGGTGTCACCGTCAGCGCCCCGCGGCCCTGGCCGCGGTGGCGTTCGGCGAACAACGCCCAGCACGCGCCGTGGGCCTCCAGGGCTTCGTGGTGCTCGGGCGCAAACGGGTGAGACACCTGGGGCCCCTGGGCCCAGCCCACCCGCGCATGGATGTGATCAACGCGGCCGGCCATGGCCTGGACCGGTGCCAGTTCCGGCGTCATCAGCCGCTCAGCCAGCACGCACCAGTGGCTCAGATCGGCCGTGAGCCGCAGGGCCGGGAACGCCTCCAGGGTGCGGGCGATGCCCCAGGGGCTCGCCAGGCAGCGGGAGCGGTGGGTCTCGAAGCTCACGCTCAGCCCGTATCGCTCCACCAGCCCCAGGGCTCGGCCCCAGAAGCGCTGCTGCTCCACCCAGCCCCAGCTGTCGCTGCCGGTGATCACATTCACCTTCAAAGGCTGCAAGACCAGCGCCTCGGCCAGCAGGCCATCGAGCTCCTCTAAGTGCTGATCGGCCGTGCGGCCCAGATCGGGCACGTAGTCGCCGCCCGTCACCAGCTCCAGGATCAGCGCTCGCTCCGCCTTCTCCAGGGCCGATCGCACCGCCTGGGCCTTGAGGCCCTCCAGGGCGCTGTGGCGCAGGTTCAGCTCCAGCCCATCGAAGCCATCGTTGCGGGAGCGCTCGATCGCCTCGGCCAGCGAACCCCCAAAGCCCCAGAGGCTCTGCAGCAGCAGCGGCGGAAATGCGGGACACTCCGGTTCTGGGGCGCCGTCCAGGGCGGCCTCAAGCGGGACATCAGCGAGGAAAGCGGCTGCATCGGTGCTACCCACCAGTTCCTGGAGACCCCGTCCGCCTGCATCGCTCTGGCCCCCTTGGCCCGACTCGGTAACGGTCATCACAACTCCGCCCAGCGGCAAGGGGGAGCATGGCGCAGCGGATGAAGTTTCTAGGGTTCCGGTTGCGAATTGGTTGCCTTGGCCGCCCTTTCGCCTCGTCTGGTCCGAGAGAAACACGCCGGGTTCGCCCGGTGGCACGGAGGGATAAAAGCCCGGGAGACCGCCTCGCCCCCATCCGTGAACCCGGTCATGACAGAGATTTCAGGTCCCGAAGGGGCCTTTGAGCGCCCCCGTCTGAGCCAGGGCGCCGAAGCGCTCGAAAAGGAAGCCCGCCTGCCGCTCACGGGCTGGCAACAGGAGGTGGATCAGGGCCTGCGCTACGGGCTGGAGGCGGCCGAAAGCATCGTCGATCGGCGCATCTCCACCTTTTCGCGCGGTGAGCTGCCCCACTACGCGGGCATCAACACCTTCATGAAGGCGCCCTACATCGAAGATGTCCACCGGGTCGGCGAGTTCGACGTGGCGATCGTCGGGGTGCCCCACGACTGCGGCACCACCTACCGGCCTGGCACACGCTTCGGGCCCCAGGGCATCCGCCGCATCTCCGCCCTCTACACCCCCTACAACTACGAGATGGGGGTCGACCTGCGTGAGTCGATCAAGCTCTGCGATGTCGGCGACATCTTCACGATCCCCGCCAACAACGAGAAGTCGTTCGATCAGATCTCCAAGGGCGTCGCCCACGTCTTCGCCAGTGGCGCCTTCCCGATCATCCTCGGCGGCGACCACTCGATCGGCTTCCCCACCGTGCGCGGGGTCTGCCGTCACCTGGGCGACAAAAAGGTGGGGATCATCCACTTCGATCGCCACGTCGACACCCAGGAGATCGACCTCGACGAGCGCATGCACACCTGCCCCTGGTTCCATGCCACCAACATGGCCAACGCCCCGGCCAAAAATCTGGTGCAGCTGGGCATCGGCGGCTGGCAGGTGCCCCGGGAGGGGGTGAAGGTCTGCCGGGAGCGGGGCACCAATGTGCTAACCGTCACCGACATCTGCGACATGGGCCTCGAGGCGGCCGCCCAGTTCGCGATCGATCGCGCCACCGATGGCACCGACTGCGTCTGGATCTCCTTCGACATCGACTGCATCGACGCCGGCTTCGTACCCGGCACCGGCTGGCCCGAGCCCGGCGGCCTGCTGCCGCGCGAGGCGCTCAAGCTGCTGGAGCTGATCGTGCGCAACGTGCCCGTCTGCGGCATTGAGGTGGTGGAGGTGTCGCCTCCCTACGACGTCAGCGACATTACCTCGCTGATGGCCACCCGCGTGATCTGCGATGTGATGGCCCATCTGGTGGTGAGCGGCCAGCTGCCGCGCAAGGAGAAGCCCGCATGGCTGCATGAGACCTGCAACATGCAGGTCGATCAGAAGTGGAGATGAGCCATGCACGAAGTCGACATGACCAAGTGCCTGCTGCTCTCCCTCAATGAGTGGAAAGCCCAGCACCAGCCCAACGAGCCTGAAGTGAGCGTGGTGCACCTGGAGGTGGGCACCTTCACCTGCGTCGAACCCGATGCCTTGGTGTTCACCTTTGGGGCGGCGGTGCAGGGGAGCTGGCTGGCTGGCAGCGAGCTGCGCATCGAAACCGTGCCCTTGCGCGCCCGTTGTGTGCGCTGCGAGTCGCTCTACACCCCCGAGCAAGAGAACGCCTATCGCTCCCCCTGCTGCGATCACCCGATGGAGGAGATCGTCTCTGGGCGTGAATTGCGCATCCGCTCCATTGACTACGTCTTCAGCAATCAAGCCCTCCCTGTTCTCTCGCCCTGATCCCATGCACATGCCATTGGAAGACACGCTCGGCATCAACCTGCTGGCCGCCAACCAGCACCGGGCCGAGCACAACCGCGAGCACTTCGATGCCTGGCGGCTGCTCTGCATCAATGTGATGAGCAGCCCCGGAGCGGGCAAGACCTCGCTGCTGGAGCGCACGATCACCGCCCTGACCCCGCGCCTGGAGATGGCCGTGCTCGAAGGCGACATGACCACCCAGCTGGATGCCCAGCGGTTGGAGGCGGTGGGCGTGCCCGTGGTGCCGATCACCACCGGCCGCGCCTGCCACCTGGATGCCTCGATGGTGAGCGGCGGCCTCAAGCTGCTGCAGCAGCGCCTCGATCCAGCCGCGTTGGATCTGCTCTGGGTGGAGAACGTCGGCAACCTCGTTTGTCCGGCCGAGTTTGAGGTGGGCGAGCACCTCAAGGTGGCGCTGCTCAGCGTCACCGAGGGCGACGACAAGCCGCTCAAGTACCCGGTGATGTTCCGCGAGGCGGACTGCGTGCTGATCACCAAGATCGACCTGCTCCCTTACCTGCCGGTTCAGGTGGAGCGGTTTGTGGAGCACGTGCATCAGGTGAACCCGCGGGCCCGCGTGTTCCTGCTCTCGGCCAGTAGCGGCGAAGGCCTCGGCGCCTGGCACCAGTGGCTGCTGGAGCAGGTGGCCGCTCACGTTTTGCCCTTCCCCGCCCTGGTGTCCCGATGAGTCATTCCAGCTCCGATCTCAAGGCCGAGCTCTCGGCCAAGGGCGTGCGCTACGCCCTCGCCTCCTTCGTGGATCTGCACGGCGTCAGCAAGGCCAAGGCCGTGCCGTTGGACCACCTGGGCCAGATGCTGGGCGGCTCTGAGCTGTTCACCGGCGCCGCCCTCGATGGCGTGCCCCAGGAGGTCAGCGATGACGAGGTGGCCGCCGTGCCCGACCCCGCCAGCCTCACGGTGCTGCCCTGGAAAAAAGATGTGGCCTGGCTGGCCAGCGACCTGCATCTAGGCGGCGTCCCGTTCGAGGCCTGCAGTCGCAACATCCTCAACCGCGTCCGCGCCCAGGCCGCCGCCATGGGTTACCGCTTCAACCTCGGGATCGAAACCGAGTTCTTCGTGCTGCGCCAGGGCCCCGATGGCCAGATCGCTCCCTACAGCGAGCGCGATGTGCTCGACAAGCCCGCCTACGACGTGGTCGGTCTGCTCGACAACCTCGGCTGGCTCGATGAGCTGGTGAGCGCCATGAACGACCTTGGCTGGGGTGTCTACTCCTTCGATCACGAGGATGGCCCCGGCCAGTTCGAGATCGACTTCAACTACGCCGACGTGCTCACCATGGCCGACCGGCTCACCTTCTTCCGGCTGATGGCCAAGGAGATCGTGCGCCCCCATGGGTTGGTGGCCTCGTTCATGCCCAAGCCGTTCAGCGACCGCACCGGCAGCGGCGCCCACTACAACATGTCCCTGGCCGACCTGAGCAGCGGCGAGAACCTGTTCGTCTGCCCCTCGGGCGCCCCAGCCAGCGTCAGCGGCCTGGCCAGGCAGTTCATCGCCGGTGTGCTGCGCCATGCCCCGGCGATCTGTGCCGTGATCGCCCCCACGGTCAACAGCTACAAGCGGCTGGTGGCCCAGGGCTCAATGAGCGGCTTCACCTGGGCGCCGGTGTTCATCTGCTACGGCAACAACAACCGCACCAACATGCTGCGCATCCCCTCCCCCGGAGGGCGGGTGGAATGCCGCGCCGCCGACAGCGCCGCCAACCCCTACCTGGGGGGAGCGATAATCCTGGCGGCGGGCCTCGAGGGCATTCGCGAAGGGCTGGATCCAGGCCCCGCCAACCTGGTGAACGCCTACACCTTGAGCCCCGAGCAGCTCGCTGAGCGCGGCATCAACCTGCTGCCGCGCACCCTCGGCGAGGCGATTGAGGCGTTTGCAGCCGATCCACTCTCGAGAAGCGTGTTCGGTGATGCCATGTTCGAGTCGTTTGTGACTTACAAACGTGAGGAATGGGAGTCGTACCACGGCGCCGTTTCCGAATGGGAACGCAAGCGCTATCTCGAGTTTTTTTAAGGCCTGCGATCGCAGCCCCGCTTTGATCTCCCGTCCACAACCATTCCCCTCGTTGCACGATGAAGCGCTCCTCGTTCGCCCGCAGCTCCTCCCGCACACGCCTGGTCGCCTCAGCGCTGGTCACGGCCCTCTCCGCCGGCCTGTTGGTGGGTTGCCAGAAACCCGTCACCCAGAGCACACCCGTGAAGATCGGCTACAGCGCCTGGCCCGGTTGGTTCCCCTGGAAGGTCACCGAAGACAAGAAACTCTTCGAGGCCCAGGGCGTTCCCGTTGCCATGCAATGGTTCGATGGCTACCTCGATTCGATCAACGCCCTCAACGCCGGCCAGCTTGACTGCAACAGCCAAACGCTGAACGACACGATCAGTTCGATCGCTGGCGGCGCCGATCTGCAGGTCGTGCTCCAGAACGACTTCTCCACCGGCAACGACCAGATCATCGCCGCCAAGGAGATCACCACCGTGGCCGGCCTCAAGGGCAAGAAGGTGGCCGCTGAAGAAGGCACCGTCGATCACTTCCTGCTCCTGAAGGTTCTCAAGGACGGTGGCCTTTCCGCCAAAGACATCAGCTTCGTTCCCTTGGAGACCGGCGCCGCCGCCGCCGCCTTCGCCGCCGGCAAGATCGATGCGGCCGGTGTCTACGCCCCCTTCACCACCCAGGCGCTCAAGCGCCCCGGCAGCAAGGCACTCAGCACCTCCAAGGACCACCCCGGCGCCATCAGCGACCTCTTGGTCTGTCGCACGGAGTTCGTCGCCAAGAACCCCGAGAAGATCCAGAAAATCGTCAATGCCTGGTTCGCCACCCTCAAGACCATCAAGGACGACCCCGCCGGCACCCTGCCGATCCTTGTGGAACGCTCCGGTGTGAGCGAGGCCGAATTCAAGGCCTACGACGCCGGCACCACGATCCAGACCCTTGAGGAGAACCGCACCAACTTCAAGCCCGGCACCACCATGACCTCCCTGCCGTTCGCCGCCGAAGAACTCAGTGCCTTCCTGGTGGAAACAGGCCTGGCCAAAACCAAGCCTGACCTGAGCAAGTTGCTGAATTCCACCTTCGTGGACGCCGCCAAGTGAGTGCCACGGCAACCAGAAGCCGAGACGATACCGGGAGGGTCAGGCAATGGCTGGGCCACCCCTGGTCGCTGGGGGTGATCGGCATCCTCGCCGTGCTGCTGGCCTGGCAACTTGTCGCCGCCAGCGGCCTTGTCGACAAACTCTTTCTGCCCAGCCCCGAGGGTGTCTGGAGGGCAGGCAGTGAGCAGTACGCCCGCGGCATCCTGATCAAGGATCTGCTGGCCAGCGTGGGCCGGGTGGGGGCGGGTTTCGCCCTCTCGGCGGCGGTGTCGCTGCCGATCGGCATCGCCATGGGCTGCAGTCGGGTGATCTGCCAGCTGCTGGAGCCGCTGATGGGCCTGATCCGCTATATGCCGGCACCCGCCTTCATCCCGCTGCTGATTATTTATTTCGGCCTGGGCGAAGAACTCAAGGTGCTGCTGATCTTCATCGGCACGGTGTTCTTCAACACCTTGATGATCATGGATTCGGTCAAGTTCGTGCCCTCCGAACTCCGCGAAACGGCGCTCACGCTTGGGGGCCACGGCTTTCAGATCGTCACGAAGGTGGTGGCGCCGTTCATCGCCCCCCAAGTGATCGACACCTACCGCATCAACATGGCCTCGGCCTGGAACCTGGTGATCGTGGCCGAGCTGGTGGCCGCGAACGAGGGCCTCGGCAAACGCATCTCCCTCGCCCAGCGCTTCCTAAAAACCGATGAGATCTTCCTGGGCCTGATCGTGATCGGCCTGATCGGTCTGGCGATTGATCTGAGCTTCCGGCTGCTGATGCGCCGGACTTGCCCCTGGGCCAACTGACACCGACCCCTCCCCATGCACCTCTCGGTATCCGGCGTCAGCAAGACCTTCGGCAGCGGCACCAAGGCCAAACATGTGCTCGAGGACATCAACCTGGAGCTCGACTCGGGCGAGTTCGTCGCCCTGGTGGGCAGTTCAGGTTTAGGCAAATCCACGGTGATGCGCCTGGTGGCCGGCCTGGAGCTTCCAAGCTGCGGCACGATCACCGTGGACGGCCAGCCGGTGAAGGGCCCGGGTTCCGACCGGGGCATGGTGTTCCAGAAGTACAGCCTGTACCCCTGGCTGAGCGCCGCCGAAAACGTGGCCTTCGGCATGCAACTCCAGGGCCGCCCCAAGCGGGAGGTGAACGAGCGCACCGCCTACTTCCTGGAGGTGGTGGGGCTTTCCGATGCCGGTCGGCGCCTGCCCCGGGAGCTCTCCGGCGGCATGCAACAGCGGGTGGCGATCGCCCGCGCCCTGGCCGCCGACCCGAAGGTGCTGCTGCTGGATGAGCCGTTCGGCGCCCTGGATCTTCAGATCCGCGAGACGATGCAGGAGTTCCTCTACCAACTCTGGGAACGCACCGGCCTGACGGCGCTGCTAATCACCCACGACGTGGAGGAGGCGTTGCTGCTCGCCCAGCGCGTGCACATCATGGCGCCGCGGCCCGGACGGATCGTGCGCACGGTGGAAGGGAAGCTGGATCGCCGGGATCTCTCCTTCCTGCGTCTCTCGGCGCCGTTTCTGGAACTGCGGGAAGAACTGGCCAACTACCTGCGGGTTCTTGACAGCACCATGGGCTGATGGCTGTTGCCTCGACGTTCGATGGGCAAGCCTTTCTGCCCGCCGCGCTCTACCACTGCACCGAAGTCGCCGAGTGGGAGCAGCTCGTCTACGCGCGCCGCTTCTGGCATCCGATCGCCCTGGTGTCGGAGTTGCCGCCGGGGGCGGCGCTCAGCCGGGAGCTGCTGGGGGTTGAGCTTGTTCTCACCCACCCGACTGGGATGGGGCCGAAGGCGTTCCTGAACCAGTGCCCGCACCGGGGCGTGGCCCTGCTGGCGCCAGGGGCCTCGATCGCTGCCTGCCGCAAGCTGATCTGCCCCTACCACGGCTGGACCTACGCCCCCGATGGCCGCCTGCTGGCGGCGGCCCGGGAAGGTGAGTTCTGCGCGCCGTTCAGGCGCCGTGACTGGGACCTGGTGAGTGTGGCGATCGAGCGCGGCGGACCCTTTCTGTGGGTGCGCCTGCCTGCCCACGGCCCAGAGGCCGGTGAGCCAGGCCCATCCCTGGCCGACCAGCTGGATCTGCTACTGGAGGTTGGCGGCTGGAGCGTCGGTGAGCCAGCTTCCGCAGCTGCGCTGCCCCTCTGGGGCCGGCGCCAGCGCAGCCTGGCCTGCAACTGGAAGATCGCCCACGACAACACCCTCGACGACTACCACGTCGCCATCGCCCATCCCACCACGCTGCACCGACTTCAGGGGCCCGTGAGCGCCTACCGGCACGTGTTCGGCCGCTGGTGCAACCTGCTGGCCACACCGGTGCCGGGCGCGGGCGAGGCGCCAGGGGAGTTCCTCACCTTTTCGGTGCCCCCCTGGAACCATGTGCTGCTCTGGCCCGATGGCACCACGGCCCTGATCGGCTTTCACCACGAAGCACTCGATCGCTGCCGGATGGAGTTGACCCTGGCCGGGCAGCCAGAGGGATCAGCCGGGGCCGAAGCGCAGCTCAATGAAATGGCGGCCTTCCTGGAAGAAGACCGTGCCTTGGTGGAATCAGCCCAGCGGGCCTATGGGAGCCCGGGGTTCAGACCCGGTCCGGCCCATGGGCTTGAGGGACGCATCCTGCACCACCAAGCCCACTACCGCGACCAACTGGGGCGCTCGGACCTGGTTCAGGCCGCGACGGCGGGCTGATCGAGCAGCTCGGCCTTGATGTCGAGATAGGCGGCTTCCTTGAACAGGGCGAGCTTGGCGTCGGCATTACCGGAAGCCACGGCGGCGCTGTAGCGCAGGCGCAGGGAATCAATCAGGGCGGCCTGGCGGGCAGGTGAATTGGTGGGGGCGTTGGCCATGGTGGAGGGAGCAGAGCTCACAATTTCCGTATCAACCATAACAATCCTGTCCAGGGGTCTTAATTCGAAGACACGCCCGCCAGGTGGTGAAGACCGCCCACCAGCCGCTCCAGGGCCTCCTCCAGCTCCGCCCCCTCCAGCACCCCGTAGCTGAGCCGCAGGGCACAGCCCGTGAGCCCGAAGCTGCTGCCACTCACCAGCGCCACCCGGTGCTCGCGCACCAGCCGCTCCATCACCACGTCCGCTGTCAGGGGAGTGTCGAGCTCCAGCAGGGCATAGAAGGCACCCTCGGGCCGCACCAGCAGGCGCCAAGGAGCACCGGGCACGTCGAGGGCCGCCAGCACCCGCTGCCGCCGCTCCTCCAACGCCTCGATGCGTGGCCGGCACCAGGCGGAGCCCGCCTCCAGCGCCGCCAGGGCGGCCACCTGGGTGAGCCGGGGCGGGCTGATCAGCACGGTGTCTTGGATCTTGGCCAGATCCGCCAGCAGCGGCCGGGGCACCAGCGCATGGCCCAGGCGCCAACCGGCCATGCCATAGGCCTTCGAGAACGAGCGCAGGGTGACCGTGTGCTCGCCGCTGCCGGGGGCACGGCCGGGACTCCAGTGGACGGCGCCCCCATAGGTGAACAGGTGGTAGGCCTCATCGTGCAGGTGCACCAGGCCGCGGCTGGCGCAGAGATGGTTGATCGCCTCCAGCACCGGCCGCGGCACCACCGCGCCGCTGGGGTTGTTGGGGGAAACGGTGACGATCGCCCGGGTGCGCGGGCTGATCTGCGCCGCCAGCCGCTCGGGATCCAGCTCAGCGCCCGGGACGCTCACAGACACCGGCACGCCCCCCGCCAGGCGCACCGCCATCTCATGGTTGAAGTACCAGGGCACGGGCAGCAACACTTCGTCGCCCGGGTCCAGCAGCACCTGCATCAGGGCGTTGAAGGCCATGTTGCTGCCGGCGGTCACCAGCAGTTCGCTCGCCTCCAGATCAAAGCCGTCCTCCTCCCGCAGCTGGCGGCCGAGCCGACCCAGCAAAGCTGCGTCGCCCGCCACGGGCCCGTAGCCATCAAGAGCTGGATCGGGGAGCTCCCTGGAGGCCTCATCAGGGCCGGAGCCCGCCAGCGCCGCCGCCACCGCCTGGCGCACCTGGGGGGGCGGGCCCCAGCTCACCATCCCCTGCCCCAGCGACAACGTGCCGGGGGTGGCTCGGATCAGCGCCCCCAGCACAGGAATCACGGGGCTCTGCACCGCAGCCATCCGCCGGGCCGGAGAGACGCTCATGGCTGAAGAAGGGCGACTCGGAGGCTCACAGCTGGTCGGGTCCCGGCGCGGTGGGCTCAGGCCCCGGGCGGGGCGGCACCGGACGGGGGGAGGGGGGCCGGCCGGCCGGCGACCTGGCGCTGGGGGTGCGCAGGCCCGGTGGGATCTCACCGCCAAGCCCCAGCCCATCGAAGCTGCCTCCAGGGGGCAGGCTCTGCAGCCGTTGCACCTGATCGGCCAGCTGCTGCTGCGCTCGGGCCAGATCCGCCACCCTGCCCTGGTCGTCCTCCAGCCCATGCACCCGCTCCACCGTGGCGCGCAGTTGCTGCTCGAGGGCGTTGGTGCGCTCCAGGGCGCGGGCGTTCTCAAGGACCTGGAGGCGTTGCTCCAGCTGCCGCAGGCTCTGGTTCTGCTCCTGCAGCCGCTGGATCGCCACCACGAACAGCACCGCCAAGGTCGCCGTCAGCCCTGCCCCGATCCATTGGATCCAGGTGATGGCGCGCCCTTGATCGGATCGCTGGGGAGGGGGAGGGGTCATGGAGTGCGCACCGCAGCGACCGACTGAATGACCAACTTGGCCACCCACGATGCTCCAACGGCTGCCAACAGCTGATAGACAAGCGGAGATCGAGTGTCTTCACCATGCCCGCCTGGATCGTCCTTCTCGTGGCGCTGGGGACCATTTACCTGGTGATCCAGCCCAGCTCCCAGGCCTATGAGCGCTACCTGGAGCTGCATCGGCCCCGCTGGTTCAACTTCGAGAGCAAAGTCACCTGGATCTGGCTTGGGCTCTACATCTGCTTCTACTTTTCCGCCCGACTTGCGCTGGAATCGCGCGGGTCCTGGACTCTCTTCTTCAGCTACCTGGCCCTGGTGGTGCTGGCCCAAGGCGTCAATTGGCTGGTCTGCACAACCCGTTCACCGCGCAATGGGGTGGTTCTGGGGGCCGTGGCCTGGCTCTGGGCGTTGATCTTGCTGAGCGCCGTGGCACCGGTGTCGGCCGCCGCCGCAGGACTCCTGGTTCCTTACCTGCTCTGGGGACCGGTGGCCATCATTGGCCTGCTTCAGATCAGCAAGTTGAACCCCGCCATTCGCCGATCCCGTCAAGACTGAACCCACCTCATCTCTTCACCCCCTTGAGCCTCACCGATCTCGACGCCTTTCTGGAGCACGCCCGCCGCACTCCGGTGCTGGAGAGCCAGCTGAAGGGCCCCCTGGAGCTGGAGGCTCTCCTGGAGCTGGCCGCATCCGAGGGTTACGCCCTCAGTGAAGCCGACGTACTGGCCGCCCTGGAGCGGGAGGAATCTCAGCTGAGTGACGAGGAGCTGCAGCAGCGCGCCGGCGTCGATGCCCGCAAGCTGCGCTCGTTCATTCCTTCCTGAGCCGGGGCCCGGAACCACCCCGGCCGGGTCACGGCTGGGGCCGCCCTTGGCGCTCAAGGCTCCCGGTAAATGATCCGGCCGCGCTCGTCATTGCCCACATCGAGCAGATGGGCGAACAGCAAGCGCTCGATTTCCTGGCGCACCGGCTCGATCGGCACCGGCTCCTGGTGCTCCAGGTCCAGCAGGGCGTCGTTGAGGGTGAAGCCCGCCTCGCCCCGAAGCCGGGCCAGCTCCAGCAATTGGCGGTCCAGGGGCAAGGCCGTCGGCCCCTCGATGCGGTTGGCGCTGCGCACCAGCCTGGGCACCAGAAACAGATCCACCAGCTGGCCGAGACCGCAGCCGCCGAAGGTGAGCAGCAGCAGGGCACCGCTGAACGGGCGGCGGGTGTAGAAGCGCTGGATCCCACAGAGGCCCACGAAGGCCAGGGCCCAGAGCAGGTAGGTGGCCGTGAGGCTGCGCCGCTCCTGAAGCTGCAGCACCAGGGGAGCGCGCCTGTCCGTGGCCCCGAAACGGCCCGACAGGATCCGGCGCAGGCGGTAGCGAAGAGCCAAGGGGTTTCGGGGCCATCGGGCCAACGCTGATCCTCGCAACCCCGCAGCGCGCTGGGGCGGATCGGATGGGAAGGGAATCCGTGCAGGCGAGATCCACCCGGGGGCGCCCGCTGTTTGTAACATCATGTAAATGATCAGGTCGTGGGGCACAGCCATGCCAGCGATGCCTGCTCTGATCTCGACGAATTGATTTGAGCAGCTCCGCCGCAACGGGTTCCGGCCCCAGCACCCTCACCCGCTTCGGAGGATCGCCGCACCACAGCTGGTTCGTTGTGCTGCTCGCCGCCCTGCTTGCGCTGCTGCTCGAGCTGGCCTTCGCCACCCCAGCCTTCGCCCTTGCCCCTGAGCGTTACCTCTGTGACGGCGACCCCCTGCAGGCCCAGGTGGAGAACGGTGCGGTCGATGCCTTGAATCTGCCCAACACCGCCGCGGGCACCGTGCCCGGTGCGGTGGTGCTGCTGCGCTGGCGGGAACAGGTGCTGCAATTGCCCCGCACCAACAACGCCGGCGCCCCCAGCTACAGCGACGGCCAGTGGTGGTGGAGCGTGGAGGACCCCGAGCACCCGCGCTTCCTGCAGAGCCGGGGGGTGATCAGCAGCTTCGCCTGTCAGCGCCAGGACAGCGGGGCCTGAGCGCTCAGGCTTGCCGGGCCGGCTGATCGGGATCCACCGGCAGCCCCCTGGCGGCCAGGGCCCAGCGGCGGGCGAGCAGCAGCAGGGGATAGAGCGCTTCGGCCCGTTCAGGGTCCGCCAGCAAGGGCCCCAGCAGCCGCAGCAGCGGCGCACTGGGCCTCATCCGAGCGCAGAGCCACTGGATCGCCTCCGCCCCGTGGAGCAGCCGCTCCCCATCGATCAGCACCGCCCCACGGCTGAGGTCGAAGCCGCGCTGGCGCAGCTCCCGGCGCAGCGCCTGGTCGCTGCGACCATCGCGGATCACCAGGCCGGGCAGACCACCGCGCAGCTCGCTGAGCAGGGCGAAGTGACGGCAGAAGGGACAACCCCCATCGAACACCAACTGCGGCGCCGGGGAGTCCTGGGCTCCAGGGGCCGCCAGGGACTCCAACCCTGGGGAACGTGAGCGGACCATGGCCAGGGCAGGGGGAAGCTGATCCCTCCATCCTGGCCAGGGGCGCGGCTCGAGCGTTGCGTCGCGCCGGGTCCTCGGTCATCACTAGCTTGCCGGCCATGGCAGCCCAGGTGGTCTGGTTCAAGCGGGATCTGCGGATCCACGACCACGCACCGCTGAGGGAGGCGGCGCGCAACGGCCCGGTCTTGCCGCTGTATGTGGCTGAGCCCGGCCTCTGGTCCCAGCCGGATGCCTCCGGCCGCCAATGGGCCTTCTGCGCCGAGAGTCTCCTGGATCTGCGCGAGCAGTTGGCGGGCCTTGGCTTGCCCCTGGTGGTGCGGGTCGGCGAGGTGCTGGACGTGCTGGAGGCGTTGCAGCGCCAGGGACTGGTGGCGGGCCTGTGGAGTCACCAGGAGACCGGCAACGGCTGGAGCTATGGGCGTGACCGCCAGGTGGCCGCCTGGGCGCGTTCACGCGGCCTGCCCTGGCGCCAGTGGCCCTCTGGCGGCGTGGTGCGGGGGCTGCGGGAGCGCAATGGCTGGGCCCGGCGCTGGGAGGAGCGCATGGCCCAGCCGCTGCTCCAACCACCTGTGACGCTGGTGCCGGAAGGCTCTGGGCTGGAGCCCGGCCCCCTGCCCGGCGCCGACGACCTGGGGCTGGCGTGCGATCCCTGCCCGGATCGCCAGCGGGGCGGCCGCCGCGAGGGCCTGCTGACGCTGAACAGCTTTTTGAGCGAGCGCGGCGGGGCCTACCACCGCCAGCTCTCCAGCCCGCTGACCGCCTTCGAGGCCTGTTCGCGCCTCTCGCCTCACCTGGCGTTCGGCACCCTCTCCCTGCGGGAGGTGGTGCAGGCCTGCCGCTCCAGGCGACGGGCGCTGGGGACGGCCACGGGCGCCGAGGTCAGCTCCTGGCGGCGGGCGCTGCGGGCCTTCGAGGAACGCCTGCACTGGCACTGCCACTTCATCCAGAAGCTCGAAAGCCAGCCGGATCTGGAAGCCAGCGAGGCCCACCCCGTCTATGCCGGCCTGCGCCGCACCGATCCGGCCCGGCTGGCGGCCTGGGCCGAAGGCCGCACCGGCCTGCCCTTCGTGGATGCCTGCATGCGTGCCCTGATCGCCGGGGGCTGGATCAACTTCCGCATGCGGGCGATGCTGATGGCGGTGGCCAGCTACCACCTCTGGATCGACTGGCGCGACAGCGGTGCGGTGCTGGCGCGGCTGTTCGTCGACTACGAACCCGGCATCCACTGGAACCAGTGCCAGATGCAGGCGGGCACCACGGGCATCAACACCGTGCGCATCTACAACCCGATCAAACAGGGCCGCGACCACGATCCTGAGGGCCAGTTCATCCGCCGCTGGCTGCCGGAGCTCTCCGCCGTGCCCGCCGTGCATCTCCACGAACCCTGGACCATGGACGCGGCCACCCAGGAGCGGGCCGGCTGCCGGCTGGGGGTGGATTACCCCCTGCCGATCGTGGATCCGATCGAGGCGGCCCGGCAGGCGCGGGAGCGGGTCTGGGGCCTGCGCCAGGGAACGGCGTTCCGCGCCATCGCCGGCGCCATCCATGAACGCCACGGCTCCCGGCGCGGGGGCCGCCGCCGCCGTGAGGCCGGGCGAGCTGGCTCCGGGCGGCCTCGCCAGAAGACCAAGGGGCAGCCGCATCCAGGCCAGCTCAGCCTCGATCTGGGCGGTGCCCCAGAGATGCCAGGCGAGGATCCAGGCAACGCTGCGTCTTAATTACGACCCCCGAGCAGACGACCAGTGGCGCAGGTAGCTCCCCTCGGGGTCGTAGCGCTGGAGCTGACGTTCGAGATCAAAGCGTCGCGGCCCGGCGCCGAAACTCCGTGGATCGGCGCCCACCCCAGCCAGGTAGGACCAGTTGCCGATGTTCGAGCTGGGGCAGCTGTCGATCAGTTGCCAGGCGAACCAACGGGCCCCCCAGAGCCAGGGCAGGCGCAGGCGGTGGACGAAATCGGAGGCCACCCATTGGCGCACCCGGTTGGAGAGCCAGCCCGTTGCCTTGAGCTCGGTCAGGGCGGCATCGATCAGGGGCGATCCCGTGTCGGCGCGGGTCCAGCGGGCGAAGCGCTCCCGGTCGTCGTCGTAGCTAAAGGCACGGCCCTGGGTGCCGCCCAGGCTGGCGAAGCGCTCAGGGTCGCGCCGCTCCGTCCAGAGGAAAAACTCACGCCAGAGCAGTTCCTGAAGCATCCACTCCGAACCCCGATCGCTGCCCTGGCGCGCCTCATAGGAGCGCACCTCGGCCCAGATCCGTCGCACCGAAAGGGCCCCGATCGCCAGCCAGGGGGAGAACTTCGAGGAGCCCTCGGTGCCGAGGACCGCATCACGCGTGTCGCGGTACTGGCGCAACCCCTCGCTGCGGTGGACGTAGTGCTCCAGCCGCGCCAGGGCGCTGGTCTCATCACCTCGAAACGGGAAGGCGCTGCGCGGATCGACGCCAGCCTCCTGGCTCCTGCGCGGATCACGGTGCTGACCGGGAAGCCAACCTTCCGGCCAGGCTTCGTGCCGCAGCAGGTCAGGGTCCCCCAGGCCGCCCAGATCGGGCGCCGGCAGGGCCGCCTCCGGCTCGATCGCCAGACCCCGCCGGAAATCGGAAAACACCCGGGGGAAGATCTCCCGGCCATAGGGCCAGTCGTCGAAGAGCTGGTTGCTGCCGCAGCGCTCCACCGCCACGAGCGGTCCGTGGCGGGCGATCACGCCCAGGGTCTGCTCCAGGTCGGCACCAACGGGACACAGCAGGGGGATCCCGACAGCGGCCAACCGCTCGGCCAGAGCCGCGAGCGCCTGCTCCAGCAGACGCCGCTGGTGCGGGCCCCGCAGGCGCCCATCGGCGTCCCCGCTCTGCAGCACCACCAGCCGTCCGCCGGGGGCGGCTTGGGCGCGGAGCACGGCCCGGTGCAGGGCGCTCTGGTCATCCAGGCGCCACTGCCCCCCCAGATCGAGCACCACCGTGAAGCGATTCATCCCACCACCCCGCGGCCCCGACCCTGGCATGGGCGCAGAGCGGTCCGTGGGCGCGGCCTTTGGCGTCTGGGTGCCGCCGCTGCGCGCGCCAGGGGGAGGCAGGGATGCAGCGAAATCGGAACCGCTCCGCTTAGGTTCCGCCCATCGCTTTTCCGCCCGCCTGCGCCATGACCCTCACCACCGCCCCGAGCCTCAGCAGCGGCAGCTTGCTGGAGGTGTTGCGCCACCGCTACGCCACCAAGGTCTTCGATCCCAGCCGCCGCATCGACGCCGAAACCTGGGCCGCCCTGGAGCAGGCCCTGGTGCTCACCCCCTCCTCCTACGGCCTGCAGCCCTGGAAGTTCCTGGTGATCACCAACCCTGAGCTGCGCGCTGAACTGCGTCCCCATTCCTGGAACCAATCCCAGATCACCGACGCCTCGCACCTGGTGGTGTTCCTGGCCCAGCGCACGATCGAAGCGGCCGACGTGGAGCGGCTGATCAGCGCCACCAGCGCCGCCCGGGGCGTGCCGGTCGAATCGCTTGGTTTCTACCGCGACCTGATCCTCAAAGACCTGATCAATGGCCCGCGCAGCGCCGTGATCAACCACTGGGCGATCAACCAGGTGTACATCGCCCTGGGCAACTTCCTCACCTGCGCCGCCCTGCTGGGGGTCGACACGACGCCGATCGAAGGTTTCTCGCCAGCCGAGTACGACCGGATCCTGGGGCTGGAGGGCACGCCTTATCACTCCGCCGTGGTGGCGGTCGCGGGTTATCGCAGCGGTGACGACAAGTACGCCACCCTGGCGAAAGTGCGCTATTCAGCTAATGAGCTGATTCAGCACCTCGGCTGACGCCCCTTGATGGCCCTGCGCCTCCCGCCCTACGACCCCCTGCCGCCCCCGCCGCCCCGCACCGACGCCCTGGTGGAGGTAGCGCTGGCGGATCTCCAACCCACCCAGCTCTGTGTGGGTCTGGCGGAGGTCACCAGCCGGCGTGAGGACTTCCGAGCTGAAAACCGCGATCAACGCCGGGGTTACCTCAGGGAAAAACCCGTGCCCCTGGTGCGCAGCGGCAACGGTGAGCTGTGGATGGTGGACCGCCACCATCGCCTCCGGGCCCTGATCGAGCTCGATCCGGCCGCCAGCACCTTTGGCTACGTGGTGCTGCAGCTCCAGCAGAGCAGCCGCGCCGAGGTGCTTGAGGCCCTGCACCAGCGCGGCTGGCTCTACCTGTTCGATGGCCGCGGTCGCGGGCCCCTGGCGCCGGCCGTGCTGCCGAGCCGGCTGGAGGCGCTGGAGGATGACCCTTACCGCAGCCTGGTCTGGAAGCTCAAGCGCGAGGGGGTGATCGCCCCGGCCCCACTGATTCCGTTCCATGAGTTCCGCTGGGGGGCCTGGCTGCGCAGCCGGCGCCTGCCCCCCTTCAGCTCCGAGCGCCTCGAACCGGCCCTGCCGGCGGCTCGGGCCCTGGCGCGTTCCGTCTCAGCGGCCCAGCTGGCCGGATGGAAGGGGGCTGGGGTCTGAGGGCAGCGGCGAGCGGGACGGCAGCGCCGCCAGGACCGCCGACAGGCCCACCAGGGCCAGAAGCCAGCCCCAGAGGGGCACCCGTTGGGGAAGCCGCAGCCCCAGACGCTGGAGCCGACCCTGACCCCGGCCCCGTTGCGCCGCCCTGGCGGCGGACTCCCCCAGCGGGGTGCCGCAGCGGCCGCAGACCATGCGACCGGCCAGGCTGCGATCCCGCCGAACCGACCAACTACCGCACTTGGGGCAAGACACGCGACCGTCTGCTTGAACTCCGCCAGTCTGAGCGCTTGCCATGCTGGGGTGACGGTGTCGCCCGGAGCGCCACGGCCATGGACTCCTCCATGGAACGACCCTGGAGACAACCTCCAGCCCACTGGCACGATCGGGCCGAGGCGGGCCGGGCCCTGGCGGCGCAGCTGGGGCAGTGGCACCAGCACCCCACCGCCGTGGTGCTCGCCCTGCCCAGGGGGGGCGTGGCGGTGGCGGCGGAGCTGGCCCGGTCGCTGGCCTTACCCCTGGAGACCTGGGCGGTGCGCAAGATCGGCCATCCCCTCAACCCCGAGGTCGCCATCGGCGCGGTGGCCCCCGGTGGGGTGGTGCTCTGGGACGCGGGCGCCCGGGCGCAGCTGGACCTCTCCCCCCAGCAGGAGCGAACGCTGGTGGCGGAGCAACAGAGGGAGCTGATGCGGCGCCAGCGGGTGTTCGGGGATCCTGCGGCAGCGTCCCTGCACAACCGTTGCCTGATCGTCGTCGACGATGGGGTGGCGACGGGGATGAGCGCGCGGGCGGCGCTGCAATCCCTGGCCGGGCTGGGGCCGGAGCGGCTGATCCTGGCGGTGCCGGTGATCGATGCGGCGGTGCTGCCGCTGCTGGAGCCCCTCGTCGACGAGATCGTGGCCCTGGCCGTCGTACGGGAACTGCGCTCGGTGGGGGAGCACTTCAGGGAGTTCGAGCAGCTCAGCGACCGCGACGTGCGAGACCTGCTGGCGAGCGCAGGCAGACTTCAGACACCCTGAGGCGCCACACCCATGATCCGCTGGTTGCTCAACCTGATCTGGTTCGTGCTCGGAGGGCTGGTGATGGGCCTGGGCTGGTGGCTAGCCGGGTTGGTGGCGGCGCTCACGATCGTTGGGCTCCCCTGGGCCCGGGCCTGCTTCGTGATCGGGAACTTCTCGTTTTTTCCCTTCGGCAAGGAGGCCGTCAGCCGCCTGGAGCTGACCGGCCGGCGCGATCTGGGCACGGGCCCGCTGGGGTTCATCGGCAACGTGATCTGGTTCCTGGTGGCGGGGATGTGGCTGGCGATCGGTCACCTCAGCTCGGCCCTGGCCTGTTTCGTGACGATCATCGGCATCCCCTTCGGCTGGCAGCATCTGAAGCTGGCGGTGATCGCCCTGGCCCCGATCGGCGTCACCGTGGTGCCCGTAGGCGCCGGTGGCCCTGCAGGGGCCCTAACCAGACCGTGACCGCCAGCCAGTGGATGACCAGCGGCGGCCACAGGGAGCCGCTGAGGTTGTAGGCCACGAGGCAGGCCAGGCCCAGCAGGCTGCACTGCACCAGGAAGCGCGGGTCATGGAACACCCCCTTGGCCTCGGGGTACCAGGTGCGCTCCGCCAGGGGGTGATAGATCACGAACAGCCCCAGGCTGAGGGCGCCCCAGGCGATCGTGCCGGGGAGGCCTTCCCCCTCCAGCGGGTGGGGCAGCAGGGCCACACGAAACAACAACTCCTCCAGCAGCGCGGGCATCAGCAACCAACCCAGGGCATGGCGCAGCAACAGTCCCGGCGGCCCCCACAAAACTTGCTCGCGCAGGAAACCGGAGCGATGCCCCAGCGTGAGGGCCACCAGGGCATAGGGCACCAGGATCGCCAGGGTCAGCGCCACGGTTCGCCCACCGGTGGGCATGAACAGGGCATCGGCGATCCGGCGCAGCAGGGAGGCCAGGGGCGGGAGTTGACCCAACACTCCGGTGGGGGCCAGCGGGGCGAGACGATCGTCGCCGCCGGGGATCAAGTTGGTGCGCAGCACGTGCAGCTGGGCGCCGTGGCCCAGAAACACCCGGGCCAGATCGTCGTGGCCGCGGCGGGGCAGGACCGTGCGCCAGCTCAGCAGGGTGTCGCGCAGGCCGGTGTTGCGACGGAAGCTGGCACCCTCGTCGATCCCTTCGGACGCCTGATCCACCAGGGTCCCGTTGCGTCGCCAGTCGGCGCGCATCTGGCCGAAGGGCGTGAGCAGGTCATCGAGGGAGCGGGTGAGCCGATCGAGGGAGGCAAGCCGCTCAGACTCCATGGTGGAACCGGGGCCTGAACCGCTTCCTGAACGGGGGAGCGAGGCCAGCCGCTGGCGCAGGCGCTCCACGGCGATCGCCAGGGCCTGGCTGGAATCCTGCACGCAGGAGATCGCCGCACCCACCCCGTTGAAGCCGGTGCCGTCGCCACTGCGGTAGCGCGCCATCAGCACTTCAGCCTGCAGTTGCAGTTCCCGCAGCAATGACAACCGCTGGGGGTCAGCGCTGCCCTCAGGGCCGGCCGGTTCATCGAACAGGTCGAGTTTGACCACCAGATCGGAGAACGGGCGAGTGCCCAGCCAGCCCCGGCGCAGGTCACCGGCATAGGCGCTCCAGTCCTGGGTGCCGGCCACGATCCCATCGGGATTGTTGGCATAGATCTGGTGGTAGCGCAGGGCGAACTGAAGTTCAGCCGTGAACGGGTCGCGCACCACCTCCGCCTCACCGAAGGCGAAGTGGCCGGTGACGGTGAAGAACGGCACGGGCTCCGCCTGGCGGCCACCGATGCCCCCGAAGGTATGGATCACCAGGCCGCGGTCCCCCAGGCTCCAGGGAACCGGAGCCGCCAGGGCGAGCTCCACCCGCGAGAAGCGTCCCCGTTGCAGGCTGGCGGGGCCCCAGTTGCCGCGCAGCAGGTAACGCCAGAGCGTCGAGCGGCCCTGGAGCAGCTGGTCGGCCTTGAGTTGGAACAGGGCCCGGGGGCGCAGGGACTGGACGGTGAACAGCCCGGTGACATCGGGGGCTCCGTAGAGGTACCAGCCCTGATAGCCGATCGGGTTGCTCGCAAGACCGCGGGGACTGGACATCCAGCGGCCGTAGCGGTTGGGGGGCTGCTGGGGGAGGCGCACGGTCGTGATCGGACCGCTGAACGCCCCCCCCTCGCTGTCGTAGTGCTGCACCCGGAAGCGATCGGAGCTGACACCACCGGCCGACGCTGGCGTCGGGCCCAGGATCCGCACCAGCGCCACCCAGCGGCCGGTGGTCTGAATCGGCGGCCGGCCGACGCGAAGGCTCGGGGCGCCCGTAGCTGCAGCCACCAGGGCCACATCCCGCAGTTCCACGGTCACGTCATCGCGGGGGCGGGCCCCGGCCAGGGACTGCAGCGGCCCCACCCGCCGGCGCCCATCGAGGCGAGTGGGCACCACGTTGCCATCGACGATCGCCGCGCGGGCGGCGTCATCCAGGCGGATGTCGGTGCTGACCGCGCGCACCAGCTGGCGCAGGCGGGGGTCGTCCTTCCAGCCCAGCCGCAGGCGCTGGCCCCGCAACGGCGCCTGCTCCGCGGGGGTTTGCTCCAGTTCGATCCAGACCCAGTCCTGGCCGAGAGCGGCCGGGGCCTGGACCAGCTCGCGCTCGCTGGGCAGGATCAAGCGCCCGAGCCAGTCGGCATGGGGCCTGTAGAGGGCGGGATCGGGGCGCTGGCCCAGGGGGTAGTGGGCGCTCTGGTTGAACGGGGCGCGCGCGCTCAGGACCTCACTGGAGAGCGGTGAGGGAGCCGTGGGGGTGCCCAGGGGCGAGGCAGCGCCCCCCGACGCCAGGGCTGGGCTGAACAGGCCCGCGAGCGCCAGCACCAGCGCCAGGGACACCGCCAGAAGGGCTGCGAACGGCTTCACCACAGGCTCAGCTGGGGCGGTACCCGATCGAGGCGCCAGAGCTGGCGATGGCTGCGCAGCAACTCCTGGCCGGCGATCGCCTCCACCTGAAGCTCCGCAAAGATCGGATTCGCTGTGACGATCCCCTCAACGCTGGCCTGGGCAGGGGCCGGTCCCAGGCCAAGACCCAAGCCAGCAAAACGCTGACGCCGCACCTGCTGCTCCCCACAGAAACCCACCAGCCGCAGCGGATCCCCCGGCCCGATCGGCCCCAGGCGCCTGGCCAGGGCGGGGCTGAGGAACAGGCCCTCGGCGCCGGTGTCCGCCAGGGCCGCCACCGGACCCAGGGGGCTGCTGAGCTCAATCAGGGGCACCCCCCGGGCCCAGCGCAGGGGCAGGGTGCGGCGCGGGGGCGTGGGGCCGGCCAGGGCCACGGCGCCCTCCCCGAGGCGAAGGCGCTGGCCCACGGGATCAATCCAGACCGGCAGGCGCTTCAGCAGGGGCGCCCCCAGCACCCCATCGACCCCCGGCGGCAGGGCCGCCACCGGCATCACCAGGGCTTCCGCCGAGCGCAGCAGGAGCTGATCGGCACCGCCACCGAGGCGCAGGTCACCCAGGCGCAGGCGACGGGGACGCAGCTGGGCGCAGCCGCTGCCGCCGCCGGCCATGCCGAAGTGGGCGGGGGGCACGGGCTCGGAACGGAGCCCCAGGCGCCGGGCCGCTGCGGGGGTGACCATCGACGAGGAGGCCCCCGTGTCAAGCAACAGCCGCAGGCTGCCTCGATCCGTGCGCAGGTTGAGCACCGGGGTGTCGCCGTCTGCGGCCCGCTCCAGGGGCACGGTGGCGCCACCGCTGGGGACGCCGCCGGCCAGGGGTTCACCCTTGAGCTGCAGCAGGGCGGCGCAGACGGCCAGCATGGGTGGCCGATCCAGACCAGAAACCAAATCGTAGGGCCGTCCTCCGGGTCGTCAGCATGGGGAGATCGATCCCAAGCCGTTGTTGCCCCAACGCCGACGCCATCAAGCTCCATCGCTCCCAGCGGGGCGCGCGGAACCTTGGCGGCGCATCACTCTGGGGGCAATGCTGCTGTTGGTCCTGCTGCCTGGTGACCGGGCCCGGGCGGCGCCAACCACCGAGAGCGAACCGGAGATCTGCGTGATCGCACCGCGGGTGGAGAGCGACGCCGATGGCCGGGTGGGCGGCACCGTGCCGAACGCCAGGCCCACCCTGGTGGTGGCCGAGCCACTGGGCGAGCTGCGCATCGAGCGCGGCGGACAGCGGCCCTGGAGCGCACAGATCCCGGCGAGCCAACGGGCGGGAACAGCGATCCCCTGGCCCCTGGCACCCCTGAAACCAGGGGAGCTGGCGGTGCTGCGCCTGCGCCCGCGCGGAACAGCCGCCGGCCACTTCGCCAGCGTGCGGCTACGGGCGGCGGCGGCACCGGTGCTGCGCTCCAGCGAGCAGCTGGTGGCTCGTCTGGGCCGCGATCCCAGGGCCTGGGAGCGCGCGGTGGAGGGGGCGCTGGCCCGCGGGCAAGTGCCCATGGCCTGGGCCTTGCTGTTCGATCCCCGCGCCCCGGCCTCCCCGCCGCTGCAGGGCTTGCGGGCCGAACTGCTCAGCGGTGGCTGCGGTCCCGGCGGTGGCTGAACTAGTTATGGTTCACGCCCTGGGGGCCGGGATCCGCCTCGGGGGGCTGTGGCCGTGATTGCACTGTTGCTGGCTGCCGCTCTGGCGCAAGGGCCGTTGGCTCCTGGGCCGTTGGCCCCTGGGCCATTGGCCCCTGGGCCATTGGCCCCGAGACGCCTGGACAGCCTGCCGGCGGAGTTGCAACCGCTGGTGAAAGAGCTGCGGCGACGGGGCTTCACCGTGCTGCTGCAGGCGCCGCCGCGGAGCGGCATCTACGGGTTGTTCGAGGCCAAAAGCAAGACGCTTTGGGTGGCGCCGGTGGCGTTCGAGCTGGGCATCGGCCGGCAGACCGTGCTGCACGAGGCGGTGCATGCCGCCCAGAGTTGCCCCCGCGGGGTGTTGAGGCCGATCGGCTGGAAGGTGACCCTGGCGCCGGTGGTGGAGCGGGAGATCAGCGGCATCCTCACCACCCGTTATGGCCACGGGAACCTGGCGGTGGAGCGGGAGGCGTTTGGGCTGCAGGGGCAAGCCGATGCGGTGAGCAAGCTGATCAGCGCCCTGCGGGCGCGCTGCAGGGCGGATCGGCCGATGGCTCACTCCTGACGGACGCACCTGGGGCGACGTTGCCAGCCTTTAATCTGACCGCGGCGCCCGGGAACGATTGACGCTCTTTTCAAAACCGATCACCCATGTGGTGGGCCCCATCGCCGTGCTCTCCTCGGCGCTGCTCGTGGCGCCCGGCTGGGCCCAACCCTCGGGCCGGGTGGAGCGTCGAATCCAGGACGAACAGCGGCGTGACCAGCTGCGCCAGGTTGATCAACAACAGCTCCAACCCCAGCAGCCCCTGATCGAAGGTCTGCCAGGCACCCCTGCAGCCCTCCCCCAAGACTCAGTCCCCTCGGCAGCGCCGCCGATCAAGGGCGTGGAACTGGAAGGCTCGAGCCTCCCAACCCCGGGCTGGTTGAAGCCGCTGCAGGAGCGCTACATCAGCCAGAGCGCCACCCAGGAGGTGCTCGCCAAGCTGCGGGCCGATCTGGAGGCGGCCTACGAGCGGGCCCAGCTGCTGGTCAGCGTGGGCGAGCCGCTGCAGCGCGCCGATGGCGTGGTGGTGGCTCCGGTGGTGGAAGCGCGGCTCGGGGCCGTGCGCATCCCCTCCAACCAGGCCCCGATCTCCTCGAACTGGGCGATCGCCACAGTGCTCGATGCGGTGGGCAAGGGCCAGCCGCTGCGGCTCGACAAGCTGGAGAGTGCTTTGCTCAAGCTGGGCGACCTCGGTGGTGTCCAGGCCAGGGCCGAGCTCCAGCCAGGGGACATAGCCGGGAGCACCGATGTGTTGCTCAACCTGCGGGCCACGCGGCAGGTCCAGGGGGAGCTGAACCTCAACAACCAATCCACGATCGACACCGGGCCGTATCAGGCGCAAGCCACGCTGAACCTCAACGGCCTAGCGGGCCGCGGCGAGGTGCTCAGCCTATTCACATCCTATTCCGGCAATGTGAACTGGTACGGCAGCCGCTATGCCGGCACGAATGTAACTTTGCCCCTCACACCGGGCGGGCTGAATGCCACAGGGTCGGTGAACTGGAGTGATTATCGCCTGCTTAAAGATCAGGCACCTTTCGACTACAAGGGATCCTTCGCCAGCGGTTCGGTGGGGTTGTCTCAGGTGCTGTGGCGGCGCCCCAGACAGAACCTTTCCTGGAATGTCAGCGCTGAAGTCGATCACTTCACCGATGAAGTCCTCGGTTATCAATACTCCAACCGCACCAACTGGGTCGGCCGCTTCACGTTGATGGGCGACAACCAGGACAACCTGTTCGGGCTCGGCATCAACAGCGGACTGCTCACGCTGTCGGTGGGAAATCTGGGCCTGGACGGACCCTTTGAGGCCGAACTCGATGAATTAGGCGCCGCCAAGGCCGGTGCCTGGGGGAAGTTGTTCGGCCTTTATCGGCGTTATCAGATGTTCCGCGATTCGCGCTGGTCGGTCGAACTGTTCAGCCAGGCCCAGGTTGCGTTCAACAACCTCGACACCGTCGAGAAGATGTCCCTTGGTTGGCCCAATGGTGTGCGCGCCTATCCACCGGGTGAGGCCCTCGGAGATTCGGGGCTGTCGGGGCAACTCACCCTTCGCTACCAACTGGCCAGCAATCTGATCGCCAAGGGATTCGTGGATGGGGGCTACATCTGGCGTTGGACGAGTTCGTTTGCCGATGGGGAGCTGCCGGGTCAGCTGGGCCTGTGGGGACCGGGCCTAGGGTTGGAATGGGGCACCCATGGCGATCTGCTCGCCTCGCTGGATGTGGCCTGGCCGCTGGGCAACAACCTCTATTCCCCCACCGGCAACGACGTGGATGGACTCAATGCCAGCGTGCGGGTCTGGGTGTCTCTGAGGAAGTGGTTCTGAGCCCATGACACACCGAAACCAGCCGCATCGAATCTCCCTCTGTGTGCTCGCGGGCCTGAGCCTGGTGCCCTGGCTGCCCCTTCCCAGCCAGGCCCTGCCCGAGTTCAGTGGGGGCCGCAGCGCCAATGTGCAGGGCCTCATCCCCGGCGCCAACGGTCAGATCCAGGTGGTCGGCAAAGGCGGCCTGGTGCGTTGGCAGAGTTTCAACGTCAGCCCGGGTGAACTGTTCCAGGTCCAGGGCAGCAGCAACCAGGTGCTGTTGAACTTCGTCCGTGGCACCAGCGGGGCCTCCCTCATCGGCGGCACGGTGCAATCGGGTCCCCGCTTCGTGCTGGTGAATCCGAGTGGAATTCAGGTGGAAGCAAGCGGGCGGATCCTGGCCCCTTCCTCCTGGCTGGTGCCTTTGCGACTCGATCCCAGCACCCTCTGGCGCTTCTCCCAGGCCTATGCCATCCAGCCCACTCGCTTCCGCAATCTCAGCTTCATCCGGGATCAGGCCATCAACCTGCGCGGCACGATCCTCGGCACCCAACGGCCGATCGAAGGGTCCCTCACCCTTCTGCCCGGCAACGTCAGCAACCGGGCTGCGCTGATCCAGAGCGGTCAATCCCTGCTGGCGGCCATCAATGCCACCCGGCTCCCCGCCACCGGGCTCAAGCCACCGGCCCTGATCGCAGGCGGCGCCCGCACACCTGTTGGCAGCCGTCTCCAGAGCCGCGGCGCCGCTCCGCTCGGGAAGCAAGCCCTCTCCAGCGCCACCCCTGGCGTTCGTCCCAGGGTCGGTGACGGCCTCAGCAACAGGAGTGCTGGTGGCAATGGCAATGGCAATGGCAATGGAGGCGGAAATAGCGGCGGTCGCGGCGCCAACGTCGGCGGCGGCGCCAACCTCATCCCTGGCACCGGCGGTGGGGCAGGTGGTCCCGGTGACGGCAACGGCCCCGGCAATGGCGCCGGGCAAGGGCGACCGGGCGGTGGCGGGAAGCCCGATGGTGGCGGCAAGCCTGACGGAGGCGGCAAGCCAGAGGGTGGCGGTGGTGGCGGAGCCAACCTCGGCGGCGGAGCCAACCTCATCCCTGGCACAGGCGGCGGGGCGGGTGGTCCCGGGGACGGCAGCGGCCCCGGCAATGGCGCCGGGCAAGGGCGACCGGGCGGTGGCGGAGGAAATGGCGGTGGCGGAAATGGAGGTGGCAACGCCGGTGGAGGCAGTGGCGGCGGGAATGGCGGAGGCGGCAGTGGGGGTGGAGGAATCGGGCTCATGCCCACACGGCCTTCCAGGCCTGGTGGCGGTCCTGCTGTGATCCCGCCTGGTGGTGGTGGCGGCGAAATCGGCCTCATGCCCACGCGGCCCTCCAGGCCCGGTGGCGGCCCTGCTGTGATCCCGCCTGGTGGCGGTGGCGGCGAAATCGGGCTCATGCCCACTCGGCCCTCCAGGCCCGGTGGCGGCCCGGCCGTGATCCCGCCAGGTGGCGGTGGTGGAGAAATCGGGCTCATGCCCACCCGACCCTCCAGGCCTGGTGGTGGCCCGGCTGTGATCCCCCCTGGTGGCGGTGGCGGAGAAGTGGGACTCATGCCCACGCGGCCCTCCAGGCCCGGTGGTGGCCCGGCCGTGATCCCCCCTGGTGGCGGTGGTGGAGAAGTGGGCCTCATGCCTGGGCTTCCATCCAGACCTGGTGGTGGTCCTGCTGTGATCCCCCCGGGTGGCGGTGGCGGAGAAGTCGGACTCATGCCTGGCCTTCCATCCAGACCCGGCGGTGGTCCGGCCGTGATCCCACCTGGTGGCGGCGGCGGCGGAGAAGTGGGCCTCATGCCCGGGCTTCCATCCAGACCCGGTGGCGGACCGGCTGTGATCCCACCTGGTGGCGGCGGCGGAGAAATCGGCCTCATGCCAACTCGGCCTTCCAGACCTGGTGGCGGTCCGGCCGTGATACCGCCCGGTGGCGGCGGTGGAGAAATCGGCCTCATGCCCACACGGCCCTCCAGGCCCGGTGGTGGCCCTGCTGTGATCCCACCGGGTGGCGGCGGTGGAGAAGTCGGGCTCATGCCCACGCGGCCCTCCAGACCTGGTGGCGGCCCGGCGGTGATCCCCCCTGGTGGCGGTGGCGGACAAGTCGGACTCATGCCCACCCGGCCCTCAAGGCCCGGTGGCGGCCCGGCCGTGATCCCGCCTGGTGGCGGCGGTGGCGAAATCGGGCTCATGCCCACACGGCCCTCCAGGCCCGGTGGTGGCCCGGCGGTGATCCCACCAGGTGGCGGTGGTGGAGAAATCGGCCTCATGCCCACAAGGCCCTCCAGGCCCGGTGGCGGCCCGGCGGTGATCCCCCCTGGTGGCGGCGGTGGCGAAATCGGGCTCATGCCCACAAGGCCCTCCAAGCCCGGTGGTGGCCCGGCTGTGATCCCACCGGGTGGTGGCGGTGGCGAAATCGGCCTCATGCCCACCCGACCTTCCAGGCCCGGTGGCGGCCCGGCCGTGGTCCCACCGGGTGGCGGCGGTGGGGAAGTGGGCCCCATGCCTGGGGCGAAACCCTCCAACTTGGCTGAGGGCTTACGGGCTGGGACGGTGCAGCAAGCACGCAGCGAGGCGATGGCCCTGGCGGCGACGCGGCAGCAGGGCCTGGGCTTCAGCTATCAGGTTCCGCGACAACTTCTGCTGGAGCGCTTCCCCGATGTGGACCTCGGTGGTCCCTCCGAAGCGACTCAGCCCGGAGGCGGGGCCTTGCCCAGCTGGCTCACCTACCAACCCACCAGTCGCACCTTCACAGCCACGAATCCACCGATGGGGGCTTTGCCCTACCGCGTGCAGCTGCAGCTCACCAACAGGAACGGAGCACCGATCCAACTCACGGTCGAGATCGCCCAACCCTGAACCCATCTGGGTTGGCACGAGCCATGGCAAGGCACGTGGCTCTTCACAGCAATGAGGGGCGTCCATCGGCAACCATCGCTGCCGCCTTAGGTCGATCGATCAAAGCCTGCCCCAAAACGTCCTTCAGTTGACGGCTCCCTCTTGGTGTTCGTGCTCAAGACCCACCTGGCTGGGGCCACAGGCCTAAGCTCCCTGGCCCGGGCTGTCAGATCCACCATGGCCGTCGCCCCCCCTTTCTCGCTGCGGGCCGCCGCCGGTGGCGGCGAGCTGCTGCTGCGTCAACTCTTCGACGCCGACACCGGCACCTACACCTACCTACTCGCAGACGTGGGGGCACGCGAGGGGGTGCTGATTGATCCGGTGTTCGAACAGCACAGCCGAGATCTGGCCCTGATCGAGGAGCTGGAGATCGATCTGGTCACCTGCCTCGACACCCACGCCCACGCCGACCACATCAGCGGCGCCTGGCTGATGCGGCGGGCCACGGGCTGCGCCATCGGACTATCGGCCAAGGTGCGTGCCAGCAACGTGACCAAGCCCCTGAGCGATGGCGATCGGGTGAACTTCGGCGGCCGCTTTCTGGAGGTGCGCGCCACCCCGGGCCACACCGACGGCTGCCTCACCTATGTGCTCGACAACCAGAGCCTCGCCTTCACCGGTGATGCGCTGCTGATCCGCGGCTGCGGTCGCTGTGATTTCCAGCAGGGCAACCCCCACAACCTCTACCGCTCGATCACCGAGCAGATCCTGTCGCTGCCAGAGGCCTGCCTGCTCTACCCGGGCCACGACTACGCCGGCCGCTGCGTCAGCTCCGTGGCTGAGGAACGGGCCTACAACGCCCGCCTGGGGGGCGGCGCCGATGAGCGCGACTTCGTCGGGTCGATGGAGAACCTGCGTCTCCCCCACCCCCACCGCATCGCCCAGGCCCTGCCGGCGAATCTGCGCTGCGGTGAGCCCCTAGAGCCCGCCAGCGGAGCGGACGACCAGGACTGGGCGCCGATCCGGCGCAGCTACGCCGGGTTGCCGGAACTGATCCCTGAATGGGTGGCCGCCCACCTCAGCGCCCTCAACCTGGTGGACGTGCGCTCGCGGCAGGAATACGACGGCCCCGATGGCCACATTCCCGGCAGCCAGCTGATCCCCCTGCCGGAGTTGGAGGCCCGCAGCCCAGAAATCCCCACCGATCGCCCGACGGTGGTGCTCTGCCATTCCGGCAGCCGCTCGGCCCTGGCCACCCAGCAACTGAGCAAAGCCGGCCTGAGGCAAGTAGCCAACCTGCGCGGCGGTCTGAGCCGTTGGAAAGCGGAGGGCTATCCGGTGGAGAGCGCTGGACCGGAGCCCCCCGGTTCGCCTCAGCGGTAAGCAGGTCGCTTGGTTTGAGCAAAACTGCGCCGTATGGCCTCGCCAACCGTCAGGCCGATCGGAAGTTCACCGCCGAAGGATGTGCCGGTGATCTGGCGGTAGAGCTTGGCTTCCACCACCTGATTGGTGCTGCCCGGCAGGGGAATGAACCGTGCCTTCTCGACCAGTTGGGTGTCGTTCACCAACAGGTAACCGATGAAGCGCCGCAGCAGGTCTTGTTCCTTGAGCGCCCGTTCGTTGACGTAGATGAACAGGAGCCTGGAGAGCGGTTCGTAGCTGCCATCGAACACGCTCTCCGCCGAAGGTGCCACCGCCACCTGACCCGCCTGAACCTTCAGAGCCCTTAACCGCTGGGCATGGGCGACGTACCAGCCATAGCCCAGATAACCGAGGGCATGGGGGTCGTTGGCCACACAGTTGACCACCACGTTGTCGTCTTCGCTGGCGGTGTAGTCGCGGCGTGAATCAGTGGCGGAGCCGTTGATCGCCTTGTTGAAGTAGTCGAAGGTGCCTGAATCGCTACCGGGTCCGCAGAGCCGGATCGGCCGTGCGGGCCACTGGGGGTTGACCTGATTCCAACGCATGATGCGGCCCTGGGCGCGTCGCTGCCACAGCCGGGAGAGTTCCTGGGTGGTGATCGCCTGGGCCCAGGTGTTGCGCGGGTTCACCACCACGGTGAGGGCATCGAAGGCGAGGGGCAGCTCGAAGAAGCGCACCCCTTTCCGCTCACAGGCCTTGAGTTCAGTGGAGCTGATCGGCCGCGAGGCATTGGCCATCGGCACCCGACCGGCACAGAGATCACGCAGGCCGCCGCTGGTACCCGATTCCACCAGATCAAAGCGGGACCCCTTGCCGGCCTCCGTGCGCTGGAAGGCAGCGATGGCGGCTTGGATGATCGGGTAGACCGTGCTCGATCCGGTGATGCGCACCGTGGGGGGCGTGGCCTGTTGGCCCCGGGCGGGTTGGGTCTGCGCGAGCGGTGCGAGCAGGGCCAAGACCGTGGCGGCGATCAGGCGCGTGGCAGCAGCGACACGAGCTGAATGGCGGCCGGGTGAGGAGGGGCGACGGAAGCGAAGCATGGGACGGGAGGGCGCCAGCCCGATCACCCTGATTGATCAAATGCGATTGATGGTTTAACGACGGTTTAAGCCTTGATGAACCCTGCCTCAGGCCAAGCGCTGGAGGCGCCGCCGCAGCGTCAGCGAGAGATAAACCAGGCTCACCAGGGCCGGCACCTCGATCAAGGGGCCTCAACTTGGCCAGCACCGGGGGATGGTTCAGCCGCATGGGGGCGCGCTGGCGCCGCAACGGCTGGCCAGATCCGCAAGCCAGGAGCGCAGGGCCTCGATGGCGGCCGGCTCCAGGCGGTAGTAGATCCAGCGGCCCTCCTGGCGGTCAGCCAACAGCCCCGCCTCCTTGAGCACCTTGAGGTGAAAGGAGAGCTTGGACTGGGCCAGATCGAGCTCAGCCGTGAGGTCGCAGACGCACTTCTCGCCATTGGCGAGGGCTTCGATCACGCGCAAACGCAGGGGGTCAGAGAGAGCCTTGAGCAGGGACCGAGCCTGGTTGGACTGGAGCGCAGGGGACCCGGCGGGCAGGGACACCGTCATTCATCAACTCCTCTTGATCAATCAAGCAGATTTGATCTAGGTTACGCCCGCCGACCACAGGCGCTGCTCACCTGCTTCGTTCCCATGCGCCTCGGCATCAACGGTTTCGGCCGCATCGGCCGCCTCGTGTTCCGTGCCCTCTGGGGCAGGCCCGGCATTGCGCTGGTGCATGTCAACGACCCGGCCGGTGATGCCGCCACCGCCGCCCATCTGCTCGAATTCGACTCCGTGCATGGCCGCTGGGATCGGGCAGTGGCCGCTGATCCCACCGTGCCCCAGGGCTTTCAGGTGGACGGAACCACCGTGAGCTACAGCCGCCACAAGGACCCCAGCGCCGTGCCCTGGCTGGATGCCGGGGTGGACCTGGTGCTCGAGTGCAGCGGCAAGTTCAAAACGCCCGAAACCCTCGAGCCCTACTTCAGCGCGGCGGGCCTGAAGCGGGTGATCGTGGCCTGCCCGGTGAAGGGGGTGATCGCCGGCGAGGAGGCACTGAACGTGGTGTTCGGCATCAACCACGCGCTCTACAACCCCAGCCTCCACCGCCTGCTCACCGCCGCCTCCTGCACCACCAACTGCCTGGCACCGGTGGTGAAGGTGGTGCACGAGAGCTTCGGCATTCGCCACGGCTCGATCACCACTCTGCACAACATCACCAATACCCAGGTGGTGATCGACAGCTTCAAATCCGACCTGCGCCGGGCTCGCTCCGCCACCAGCTCATTGATCCCCACCACCACCGGTTCGGCCAAGGCGATCGGCCTGATCTTCCCGGAGCTCCAGGGCAAACTCAACGGCCATGCGGTGCGGGTGCCCATGCTCAATGCCTCGATCACCGATGCGGTGTTCGAGCTGGAGCGCGCGGTGAGCGTTGAGGAGGTGAATGCCGCCTTTGCCGCCGCTGCCGCCGGAGCGCTGCAGGGAATCCTGGGCTGCGAGGAGCGGCCGCTGGTGTCGATCGACTACGTCAACGACCCGCGCAGCGCGATCGTCGATGCCCCCTCGACGCTGGTGACGGGCGGCACCCAGCTCAAGGTCTACACCTGGTACGACAACGAGTGGGGTTACAGCTGCCGCCTGGCCGATCTCGCCTGCCATGTGGCAGCACTTGAAGCTGCCGGGTCATGAAACAGCTCACGGCGCTGGAGCAGTACGCGGTCGTCACCGCCTCCTACTGGGCCTTCACCCTCACCGATGGCGCCCTGCGCATGCTGGTGATCTTCCACTTTCACCAGCTCGGCTACTCCACCCTGGAGATCGCCTTCCTGTTTCTGTTCTACGAGTTCTTCGGCATCGTCACCAACCTCTACGGCGGCTGGCTGGGGGCCCGTTTCGGTCTGCGGCTCACCCTCTGGGCCGGCCTGGTGCTGCAGATCATCGCCCTGCTGATGCTGGTGCCGGTCTCAGCCAGCTGGCCGAAGCTGTTCTCCCTGCTCTATGTGATGGGCGCCCAGGCGATCAGCGGCATCGCCAAGGACCTCAACAAGATGAGCGCCAAGAGCGCCATCAAGACCGTGGTCGCAGGGGAGGTGGTGCCGGAAACCCCAGGCGAACCAAGCCAAGTGGAGCAGCGACTGTTCCGCTGGGTGGCCCTGCTCACCGGCTCCAAGAACGCCCTCAAGGGGGTGGGCTTCTTCCTGGGCGGCGTGCTGCTCACCAGCTTCGGATTCGCCACTTCGGTGGCGGGCATGGCCGGCGGATTGTTCCTGGCCCTGCTCGGCACCCTGGTGCTGCCGGATGAAATCGGCAGAATGAAGCATAAGCCGGCCTTCTCGGCCCTGTTCGCCAAGAGCGCCGGCATCAACATCCTCTCGCTGGCCCGCTTCTTCCTGTTCGGCGCCCGCGACGTGTGGTTCGTGGTGGCCCTGCCGGTGTTCCTCGAGGCCGCCCTGGGCTGGAGATTCTGGGAGGTGGGCGGTTTTATGGGCCTGTGGGTGATCGGCTACGGGATCATCCAGGGTTCCACGCCCGCCCTGCGCCGGGCCTGGGGCAGCGGCGGCCCGCCGGGGCCTTCAGCGGTGCAGTTCTGGAGTGCGGTGCTCACGGCAATACCGGCCCTGATCGCCGTGGCGCTCTGGCGCGAGGTGGCCCAGCCGGGGTTGGCGATTGTGGTGGGGCTCGTGGCCTTTGGGGCGGTGTTCGCGATGAATTCCTCGATCCACAGCTACATGGTGCTGGCCTACACCGACGCCGAATCGGTGAGCCTCAACGTGGGCTTCTATTACATGGCCAATGCCGCGGGCCGTTTGCTGGGCACCCTGCTCTCCGGTGCCCTGTTCCTGGTGGGCGGCCTGCAGGCCTGCCTGTGGTGCTCGGCGCTGCTGGTGGGGCTGTCGTGGCTCACCAGCCTCAGACTGTCCCCAACCCGTTCAATGGTCGCCGCCGCCCATGGCTGAGCCCGCCCCTGATCCCTCATCACCGCCGCCGCGGGCCTCGATCCGCTTCCCGGTGGCCTGGCTGCTGGCTCTGGTGGTGGTGGATGGCACCTTTCTCTGGGCTGCCGAGCGCATCGGTCAGCCCAGCTGGGGCAGCGCGGTGCTGCTGATCGCCGCCGTGATCAACGTGCCCCTGTTCCTCGGGGCGCTGCTGCTGCTACGCGCGAAGTTCTGAGCGCGGCCTGGTCGCCGGCCCCTCGAGGCGGGATTGGATCAGGTCTTCGCGGGTGATTCGGTACCCCAGCCGCCGAGCCGCCAGCACGAGCTCGTGGCTGCTGCGGCAATGCTTCAGGGCCCGGCGCAGGGCGCCATCGGCCTCGGCCTCATCCACCAGCCTTTCCAGTTCGGCGAGCGCCATGACCCTCCTTTGGGGATCAATTCACCTTGCCGTGGCGGCCCCCCGTTGGCCAGCCTCTTCACGTCCCTTCACGCCTGAGGCCCCCACCGCCGTGGGGAGCTCAGGAAGGTTGGAGCCCTTGAAACCGAGCGCCGCCTGCTGGCGAACCGCCTCAATCGAGGTGAGGCTGTCGGTGGCTGGATCCCAGAGGATGAACTTGAAGCAGTTCGGGATCTCGGCAAGCCGCAGGGTGTGCACCCCTGTGAGCAGGTGGGCGTTGGCCTGGTGGGCCTCCCGCAGGCGGTAATTGGGGATCCGCGCCGAGAGGTGGTGCATGTTGTGGTAGCCGATGTCGGCGGAGAACCAATTGAGCAGCGCCGGCATCTTCAGGTAGCTGGAGCCTTCAATCGCCCCTTTGAGGTAGCTCCAATCCTCGCTGCGGTGGGCATAGGAGCCCTCGTAGTTGTGCTGCACGAAGAAGATGCAGATGAAGATCGCCGCCGAGCAGGCCATCACGATCGAATAGACGCTCCAGAACAGCCCAAGGCCCAGCCAGTGGCCCATCAGCGCCCAGAGACTGAGCACACAGATGTTGTTGCCCAGCAGATCCCAGAATTCTCCGGTGGTGTACCAGTGGCGGCTGCGGTAGCTCGCGAAGATCGCCGCCACGGTGCTGGAGGGATCTTCCCGGCGGCAATCGAGGCCATGGCGCACCAGCCCCACCAGGCCCAGCACCAAAGCCAGCCGTGGCTTGATGATCAGATAGAAGAATCCCCCGGGAATCAGCATCAGCGGCTGGCGCAGGAAGGCGTAGAACCACTGGCGGCGAGGGCTTAACGCCAGAAACTGGCCTGTGGTGATCAGCGCTGATGGCCCCCGGTAAAGCTCCCAGTTGCCGTTGTGGCGGTGGTGGTAGTCGTGGCCCCGCGACCAGGGGTACTGGGGGATGGCATTGATCACCCCGAGCAGAAATCCCACGGCCCGATTCACCTTCGGCGAGCTGAACAACGAGGCGTGGCCGCAATCATGCATCAATGAAAAGCAGCGCGCTGAAAGCAGCACCATCAGCACCACGATCGGCACCGCCAGCCAGAGGGAGCTGCGCACGGCTGGACCGATCGCCCACCACAGCAAGCCGAAGGGCACCAACGTATTGATCAGCTGCCAGCTGGCCCACCAGTCGTTGCTGGCCATGTAGGGCCTGAGGCTGAAATCAGCCCGGCTGGGGGTGGCCTGAAGGGTATCGGTAGGCATGGGGGGCAATGGGCGCCTCGTCTGGGTGGGGGCCATGGGCAAGGCATGCTCAGCGACGTCGCCGAAGAGAGGGTTCCTTGGGCTGCCTCGACAGGATGCCTGATCTGAGACAAAGGTAACCATCCCTACGTAAGGCCGTGCTGGGTTCAGAACCTGATCGCGGTCTGCAGCAGCACCCCCAGGTCGGTAAAGCGGCCGTCGGCGTTCTGGGCGCCGGAGGCGTTGCGGGTCAGCTGGCCGAAGGGCCGACTCAGATAGAAGACGGCTGGGGTGACCGTGATCCTGTCGCTCATCGGCAGCGCATACCAGAGCTCGAAGGCAAAATTGCCATCGGCCACCCGGCCCGTGCGCAGGCCCGAGGCCTGGGTGGGTTGGCCCACGGCCGCCCCCAGGGTGTAACCCTTGGCCAGTGCATCCTTCCACTCCAGGGCCACCGACCAGGAGCGGCTGGAGCGGACATTGGTGAGGGCATTCAGGGGCTGGGGCGTGGGGAAGGCGTCGGCGTTCTGGTGGATCCAGCTGCTGCCCCAGCCGGCGCTGATTGAGGGGATCCAGCCGCTGCTTTGCGGTTGCCAGTAGCCACTGAGCGCGAGATTCAGACTCGATCCGGACGTCCCACCGTCGCCGGCCGCCAGAATCGCGCTGCCCAAGGTGGTGCCCACGTTGGCTCGGGTACCCGCCTGGCCGCTCCGGAAGGCGGCGGCCAGGGCCCACTGGGGCGCCTGGTAGCCGACCTGGGCCGTGAGGTTCGCTGCGCTGTTGCCATTGAAAAGACCGCCAGCGGCAGGATCCCCAGACCCGCCCCGCTGGGCCACGTAGCTCACCGACGCCCCCCAGCGGCCCCGCCCCCTGGGCACCTCCTGGCGCCAGATCGCCGCCAGGGTGGCCCCGGTGGCTTTGTTGTAGACCGCCGGAGCTCCATAGAACGTGAAGAACTCCAGGAGCGGGCCGCCCCGGGTGCCGTACACCGAGGGGATGATCGCCAGGGTGTCATGGTTCCGGCTCAGGGGCCCCACCAGGAACGTGAACTCCTGGCCGACCGGAAAGCGGTAGGAGAGACGGTCCAGGCGCACCACGTTCGCCGCCGCCACGGCAAGGCCGTCGGCCCCGATGATCGTGGGGCTGTAGGCCGCATCGATCTTCGAGAGCCGCACCGGTGTGCCATCAAAGGCGCTGGCGTTGAAATTGCCCGAGCGGAGCCGGCTGAACAGAAGGTCTTTGCCGGTGAAGCTGGTGTTGAGAATCAGTCTGAGTTCGTAGTTGAAGCTGACGGCGTCGCGGGGGCTGTTGCCGGGGGTGGTGCCCGGCAGGTTGGCGGCCACATCACCCCCATAGGCGGTACTCCCCAGCACGAAATTGCTGACGCCCGAGAGGGTCGTGGTGGTGGAGAAGGCCGTTGCCTCCAGCTGCTTCAGCTCCAGGGCGAACTTCTCCCGCAGGCGCAGCAGCCCGTCGCTCAGGGGGGGGGATCGCTCCAGGCAGATTTCCAGCAGGGCCGCTGCCTCCGAGCGGCTGAGGGGGGGGGACTCCCCCAGGGGGCGCTCTGGGATGGCGCCGCCGCAGCCGTGGCGTTCCAGCACAGCCGCCAGAGTCGCTGCCTCCAGCGTCTCCGCCTTCGCCGCTGCTCCTGAGGTCGCCACGGAGAAGGCCATGATCAAGGCGGGTAGAGCCTGTGAAATCACCCCAATGGGCTTACCTGACTGGTTAGCTGTTTAGAAACCACAGTACGACCTGCCACTCGGGACGTGTCCGGACAGACGATTCCGATCGGTGCTATTAGCCTCAGAGCCATCTCCTTGGCGCCTCCACGCCGGGAGTTGTTTCGTTGTTGAAGCCCATGCTCAGCCGCCTGCGCCTCCACGTTGGACTCTCGGCCCTGTTCGTGCCCGTGGTTCTGCTCACAGGCGTGGGCATCGCGATCACCTCCTACCAGCGCAGCAGCGACCTGCTGCTCAAGGCCAACCGCCAACTGATGGCCGCGGCGGCGGCCAAGACCTCGGCGGAAGTGCAACTGCTGCTCGATATCAAAGGGGCGCAACACAACCTGGAGCGTCTCGCGCCCCTCGGCAACGTCCGCACACTGCCCCAGCGGCTCAGCTTCGTTCCCGCCCTGCGTGACGCCCTGCAGAGCACGCCGGCGGCCACCTCCTATCTCGCTGGCTACGCCAATGGCGACCGCTTCCTGTTGCGGTACATCTGGGACGACGTCGACCGCACCCTGTTCAAGGCTCCCCAGGAGGCCCAGTACGTGCTGCAGACGAACGAGCGCACGGGAGCCCGCAATGTGGCCCGGGTCTGGCTGTTCGACAAGCAACTCAAGCTCATGAGGACGGAGCTGGCACCGGAGTTCTCGACCTACGACCCGCGCACCCGCCCCTGGTTCAAGGCCGCGATCGTCACCCCCAAGCCGATCACAACCAAGGTCTATCGCTTTGCCAGCACAGGCCGCCTCGGGGTCACCCTGGCCCAGCGAGCCCCCGACGGCCAGGCGGTGCTGGCGGCGGACTTGCGCCTCTCCACAGTCAGTGCCCTGTTGAAACGTCAACGCATCACCCCGGGCACGAAGCTTGCCCTGGTGAATGCCCAAAACAGAGTGGTCGCCCTGGACGATTTCGCCCAGATGCCCGACCGGGACGCCCGCAATCAGTTGCTCAAAGATCTGGGCACGCTCTCTGAGGTGCAGGTGCCGGTGCTGAACCAGGCAGGAAAAAATCTTCCCCCCATCATCGCCGAACTGAATGGCGGAACCAAGCTGGTGGAGCGCCAGTTACGCCTGGGTGGCGCCAACTGGCAACTGGCCGTCGCGAAAATCCCGTTGGTCTCCGGCAGGAGTTTCTATCTGGTGGTGGCCGTCCCCGACGAGGAATTGTTGGAGGGAGCCAAAACCCTGCGCCGTGATTCGATCCTCTCCACCCTGCTGGCGATCGCCATCGCCCTGCCGCTGGTGATCCTGATCTCCCGCCGTGTCACCGCCAGCCTGCGGCGCCTCTCGGAGGAGGCGGAGGCCGTGCGCAACTTCGATTTCTCCGATCGCCCGGCCTCCCGCTCGATCGTCAAAGAGGTGGACGACCTGTCGCTCACCATCGACGGCATGAAATCAACGATCCGTCGCTTCCTTTCGGTGAGCGCCGCGATCGCCTCGGAGCCCAATTTCGAGCGTCTGCTGGAGCGGATTCTGGGGGAATCGATTCTCAACACCAAGGCCAAGGGTGGGGCCCTGTTCCTGCTCAATGAAGGGGGCGACAGCCTTGATTCCGTGCAGGCCATGGGGGCCGACCAACAGCCCTTGAACCTCCCTCCCACACAACTGGCGTCGGAGGCCATTGAGCGCAAATTTGGCCTGGAGGATGCCCGCAAGGTGCTCCAGGGCACGATCAGCGACCAGGGCTCAGCCGTGGAGAAACAGCTGGCCGAGGCCCTCACACTGCAGAACGCCCCCTACCTGGCCGTTCCCCTGCAGAACAGGGAAAAGCAGCTTCTGGGTCTACTGCTGCTCTGGTTCGACGAAGCACCGGAAACCTCACTGGTGGCCTTCACCGAGGCGTTCTCAAGCACGGCCGAGGTCACCCTCGAGACCCGGGAACTGATCCGCGCCCAGAAGGCCCTGTTCGAGTCCTTCATCGAGCTGATCGCCAACGCGATTGACGCCAAGAGCCCCTACACCGGCGGCCATTGCTTCCGGGTGCCGGAGATCACCAAGATGCTCGCTTCCGCCGCCTGCGAGAGCAGCGACGGCCCCTTCAAAGACTTCCAGCTCGATGAAGGGCAATGGGAGACCGTGCATGTGGCCGCCTGGCTGCACGATTGCGGCAAGGTCACCACGCCGGAATTCGTGGTCGACAAGGCCACCAAGCTCGAAACCATCTACGACCGCATCCACGAGGTGCGCATGCGCTTCGAGGTGCTCAAGCGCGATGCGGAACTCCGCTACTGGGAGCAGCTGGCCGCCGGCGGTGACGCCACCGCCCTGGCCGCCGAGCGCGACTCCGAACTCGCCCAGCTCGACGACGACTTCGCCTTCGTGGCCGAATGCAACCAGGGAGGCGAGTTCATGGCCCCCGATCGGATCGAGCGGCTCAACGCCATCGCCGCCCGCACCTGGCGGCGCACCCTCGACGACCGCCTCGGTGTCTCCACCGAGGAACTGCTGCGCAAGCAACTGCAGCCGGCGGTGCCCGTGCCCGCCATCGAGCCCCTGCTGGCGGACAAACCCGAACACCGCATCGAGCGCCCCGCAGGCAGCACGGCCATCGAGGCGGACAACCCCTACGGCTTCAAGGTGGACGCCCCCGAACTGCTCTACAACCGCGGCGAGGTCTACAACCTCTCCGTCGCCCGGGGCACGCTCTCGGCTGAGGAGCGCTTCAAGATCAACGAGCACATCATCCAGACGATCCGCATGCTCTCGGTCCTGCCCTTCCCGCGGCACATGAGCCAGGTGGCGGAGATCGCCGGCGGCCACCACGAAACGATGATCGGCACCGGCTACCCCAAGCGCCTCAAGCGCGAGGAGATGAGCGAGGTGGCGCGGATGATGGCGATCGCCGACATCTTCGAGGCGCTCACCGCCGTCGATCGCCCCTACAAGAAGGGCAAGACCCTCTCCCAGGCCCTGAAGATCATGGGCTTCATGAAAAAGGACCAGCACATCGACCCCGATCTGTTCGCCCTGTTCATCCGCTCCGGGGTCTACAAGCGCTACGCCGAGCAGTACCTGCGGCCCGAGCAGATCGATGCCGTCGACGAGGAGGCGCTGCTGGCCCCCTGAGGGCCTAGGCCGAGGCCTCAAGGCGATCAGGAAACAAAACCCCATCGAGGTGGTCGACCTCGTGCTGGACCACCCGGGCATGGAAGCCCTCCACCTCCCGCTCGATCAGGCGCCCCAGGCCATCGAAGCCGCGGTAGCGAATGCGCGCCCAACGGCTCACAGGCGCCCGCCGGTCCGGCACGCTCAGGCAACCCTCCTCGCGGCGCTCGAGCTCCTCACCCAGGGGTGTGATCAGCGGATTGATCAACACCGTCTCCGGGATCGGCGGCGCCTCGGGGTAGCGGCGGTTAACGGTGATTCCGAAGATCACCACCCTCAGATTCACATCGATCTGGGGGGCCGCCAGGCCGGCACCCTCGGCGGCCGCCATGGTGTCGCGCAGGTCGTCGATCAGCGCCTGGAGGGCGGGATCTGACATCGACTCCGGGTTCACAGGTTCGGCGACCCGCCGCAGGCGCGGGTCCCCCTCCAGCAGGATCGTGCGAACGGCCATGGTTGTTTCTGGGGGTGTGTTCTCAGGAGGTCAGCGCCCCAGCCTGAAGCTCCTGGGCGGCCCGTGCCAAGCGCTCGGTGGTGGCGGCATGGAGCTGGGCCGCCTCCTCGGGGCTGCGGCCGATGCTCGTGAGCCCCAGCTTGCCGAATTCCGACAGGCACCCCAGCAGATGGAACACACTTCCCCGCAGCTCGGCTGGGTCGTAGTGCAGGCCCGCCTCGCAGGCGATGTCGATCAGGTCGATCGGCAGCAGACCCTTCAGACGCGGATCGCAGAAGTTGTCGGTGGCCTCATAGAACAGGGGCAGGCCCGTGGGCGCGTGGAACAGCCCGCTGGCTGGGTCGAGCCAGCCGTTGGTGGAGGAACGCAGGGCCAGGAAGGGGTGGGTGGTGCCCCCCTGGCGCAGGTTCACCTCGATCGCCTGCAGGTCCCACACGCCGTCCTGGCGGCGGGCGATGAAATCAACGGCATAGCGCCCAAGGGCACCCTCGGCGGCCAGGGCCTCCCCCACCACCCGGCCATGGCGATGGAGCGCGCTGCGGTAGGCGTCAGCGGCGGGGAATCGGCAGCCGAGGTAGGTCTGGCCGCTGGCCCCCCCCAGCACCTGCTCATGGGTGGAGAGCACCTCCACCGTGCCGTCGGGATGGACCATTCCCTGCACGCTCGGCGAGCTGATCGCCTCGCCCCCCTGCAGCCAGGCCTCCACCAGCGCCCCTTGCTCCACCAGCAAGTCGCGCCACTCCGGCGGGGGCATCGGCAGAACCTCCAGGGCCAGTCGCAGCCGGCGCCGCCGGGCCTCGGCTGAATGCTGAGCGAGGGCCAGGGGTGCCAGATCCAGGCAGGCATTGCCCTCGCCGCTGAAACCCTCGTTCAGCTTCACCACCACCCGCTCCAGCTCCGGATGGGCCTCCCAAAGTTCCGCGGTGGCCTCCGCCAGGGCGTCCAGGTCGTGCACCAGCTCGCTGCCGGGGGGATGGGGCACAGCGCAGCGGGCGAACAGCCGCCGGCTGCCCCGTTTGCTGCCCCAGGGGGCCAGGGCCGGATCGGTGCCCAGCAGGGGAATCTGCAGCCGTTCGGAAAGCTCCTTTTCCAGCGCCGTGACCATGAAGCAACTGATCACGCAGCGCTCGGGCCGCAGCTGCTCACGGATCCGCCGCAGCAACACCGGTCGCTCCAGCAGCTTGGCGGTGAGGGGCCGGCTGGAGGCATCGCCCGTGTCGAAGAGCGCCAGGCGCCGGCGGGCATGGGCCGCGGGCATGCCGGGCATCAGCTCCAGCACCGCCTCCACCACCAGCTCGCTGAGCAGGGTGCTGCTCAGGTAGGTGAGGCGCGTGTGCGGATTGCGCAGGCGCATCAACTCGAACAGCGCTCGCTCCTCGTAATGATGGACGCCGCTCACCAGGGCCAGCTCCCGGGGCTCAAAAGACAGCGACGGCACCACCAGCAGATCGCTGGTGTCGTCCTCACCCCGCCGCTGGGGCGAGCGCTGACGCAGCTGCTGCTGAAGTTCCTGGAAACTGAGGGCCATCCGAACGCCTGCGAAGGGCCCGTGGTTCCATCATTCCTCAGGGGCGCCGCACTCGCGCATGAGTTGTCGCCATTGGTCCATCAACGACGCCGGCACCCTCCGGGGAAGGACATCCCGCGGGTCGGATGGGCCATGGCGCAGCACGGCGTTGACCACCGTGGCCGAGCGGCGGCCAACGGTGATGGCGCCGTGGGGAACGCCCGGGGGGATGCGCACCAGCTTGGGCTCGTCCTCCCTCAGGGTGATGCGCTGCAGGCGGCGGCCCTGGAGCACCACCAGGTCGAGGGAGCCGCGCATCAGGATGATCTGATCGGTCTGGAGCCGGTGACAGAACAATTCACAGGGCTGGTCGGGGGCCAGCTCGGCGATCTGGGTCGCATCACTGGGCTGGGGATGGCAGAAGAAGGTGCGGCCGGCGGTGCTTCCCTCCAGGGGCAGCACCTCGACGCGACGGGCCGGGGCCATGGGGTGTCCTCAAGATGTTTGAAGAGTCGCGACAAAAATCACGGATTGACGGCTTGCTTGCTACCGAATATCCCCGTTGTCAGCGATTGCCCAAGGCCTGGCCGCAGCGCCGCGGGCCCCCAGAAGCGCTGGGCGCAGATAGGTTCGATCCAGCAGCGGTTCCAGGATTCCAGTGCGTCGCTCTTCCCCCTTCCCCTGGCTGCTCACCGTCGGCGGCGGGGCCCTCCTGATGGCCCTGGCGCTCCTGCCGCGCAGCCCGCAGAGTGCCAGCGACCGGGCCGTGGCGGCAGAACAAGCCGCCGGCCCAACCGCTAAGGCCCAGGCTGAGCCGGCCCAGGCCGAGCCAGTCCAGGCAGCGGCCCCCGCGGCGAGCACCAACCTCGTCAGCCGCGCCTACCCCCAGCTTCCCGCCGAGCCCGTCGCCCTGGCTGCCCTGTTCAGCCAGGTGGAGGAGGGGCTGCGCTCCCCCGACACCCCCCCGGCCGAGCTGCCGGCCCTGGGCCACCAGGAACAGGTGATCATCCGGCTACTGGCCCGCAGGCCGGAGCTGGCGGAAGCCGTGCGACGGGAACTGCCCCAGCGCTGGTGGACCGTGCTCGACCTGCATCTGGCGGCCCGGCGGGAATTCCTGGCGATGCAGCGGGGCCGGCCCGGTTCGGCCACCGTGCCGGCCTGGCGAATCATCCCGCCCGAGCCCGCTAGGTCCCTGCTGGGGTACTACCGCAAGGCCCAGGCGGCCACGGGCATCCCCTGGGAGGTGCTGGCGGCGATCAACCTGGTGGAAACCGGCATGGGCCGCATCGATGGGGTGTCGGTGGCCGATGCCCATGGCCCGATGCAGTTCCTGCCCACCACCTGGGCGGAGCGCGGCATCGGACGCGGCGACATCCGCGACCCCCACGACGCCATCCAGGCCGCCGCCCGTTATCTGGTGCGCCGCGGCGGCCTCAAGGACATCCGCAAGGGGCTGTGGGGTTACAACAACAGCGACCACTACGTGCGCGGCGTGCTCGCCTACGCCGCCCTGCTCAAGCAAGATCCAGCCGCCTTCAACGGCCTCTACAACTGGGAGATCCACATCATCTCCAACGCCGGCGACCTCTGGCTGCCGGTGGGCTACGTGCAGCGCCAGCGCCTGCCCGTTCAGTCCTATCTCAAGCAGTCACCCGGAAGCGCTCCGCCCCTCGCTCAACCCCCCAGCTGAGCGGGGGGTTGAGCAGACCGATCGCCTCTCAGGGGCGCGGTTGTCGCCATTCCTCGATCATCGTCACGTGCCGGTAGACGCCGTCTTCGTAGAGCTGGGTGGTACGCACCCGGTGGTCATCCGACACCAGGGTGATCCCCTCATCGGTGAGCGGAAACACCAGTCGCGTGTCGATGCAGTGGCCCGCCGTGTCGATGCCGCGGGCGGTGCCCTCCCACTGCGCGCGATGACGGAGAAAGACCAGCGGCACCCCCCAGCGATCGAGGCTGATCGCTGGAATGGCTTCGAAGCAGGGCTGGAAGGGCCCCTCAAGCTGGGCGGTCATGGGCGGTAGCCAACGATGCGATGGGTCGGCAGCGCCAAGACGGCGCAGGTTCTCAGCAACTCTGCTGCCAGGTGCCGTCCCTACGCTGGGCCCAGGGATCCACCGAGGGCCATGCTGTCCGATTTCCACACCGCCCTGGCCGTCGCCAAGGGCACGGGTCTGCTGCCCCGGGACGGGCAACCGGACGAGAGCCACAGCGGACACACCGCCGATGGCTACGTGCTCCGCGATAGCCATGGGGCGCTGCTCTGCCAGGTGCCCCTGGAGGCGCTGCGCTCCTGGCTGCCATCGGATGGGATCGACCACCCCCTCAGCATCGAGGCCATCATCGGCGCCCCCACCGGTGAGCGCTGGGAGTATTGCTTTTTGCTGGTCGAATTCGCCCCGCAGGAGGGCGGTTCCGTGCTGGAACGCGTGCTGATCAACGGCCAGCCGATCTCCACCAGTTCCTGCGACGGTCTGTTAGCCACGGCGCAGTTCCACGAGCTGCTGAACCTGATGGGGGACCGGGGCTGGGAGCTGGCGACCAGTGCCTTGCGCAACCTCGATGACCAGGGCTTCGGTCGCTCCTATTCGCTGATCTTCAAGCGCCGCCCCGCTGACTGAACGAGAAGACCCAACCTCGATCCACACCCACCGTTCAGCCAGCGTGCACCCATGGGCCATCAAGACAGCAAGCAGAAGCTCTCCCGCAAGGACTACGAACGGGAGCTGGGGCTCCTCCAGGTCGAACTGGTGCAGCTCCAGCAGTGGGTGGTGAAGACCGGCGCCAAGGTCTGCATCCTGTTCGAGGGGCGGGACGGCGCCGGCAAAGGAGGTGCGATCCGGCGGATCACCGAGCGGGTCAGCCCCCGCGTCTTCCGGGTGGTGGCCCTGCCGGCCCCCAGCGACCGGGAGAAGACCCAGATGTTCGTGCAGCGCTACATGCCCCATCTGCCCGCCGGCGGCGAAGTGGTGATCTTCGATCGCAGTTGGTACAACCGCGCCGGCGTGGAACGGGTGATGGGCTTCTGTTCACAAGAAGCCGTGGAGCGGTTCCTGCGTATGGCACCCAGCGTGGAAAAGGCGATCGTGGATTCAGGCGTGACGTTGCTCAAGTACTGGCTGGAGGTGGATCAGCAGGAGCAGACCCGGCGGCTGGAGGGGCGCATCCACGACGGCCGCAAGACCTGGAAGCTCACGCCGATGGATCTGGAGTCGTATAGCCGCTGGTACGACTACTCCCGCGCCCGCGATGCCATGTTCACCGCCACCGACAGCGCCCATGCCCCCTGGTTCGTGGTTGATTCCAACGACAAGAAGCGCGCCCGGCTGAACATCATCCGCCACCTGCTCGATCAGATCCCCTACCAGCCCATCAAGGCCCCGTCGATCACGCTGCCGAAACGCCAGAAACCGGGCGATTACATCGAACCGCTCAGCTCCCCCCAGCGCATCTCAGAGCCGTTCTGAGGAGCCTACGGGATCAGGCGCTGTAGCCCTTCTTGGCGGGGATCGGGTAGGGGATGCGCCGGTGGCGCATGCGCTTCCACACCGCCACAAAAGCCTGGATCAGAAGCTCCAGCTCACCGCGGCTGAGACCGCTGGCCGCCAGCTGGCCATCGCGCTGGCGGGCGTCGACGATGCGCCGCACCATCTCACTGGCCTGGGCCTTGGAGGTGTCGGGGGGCAGGGAGCGCAAGGCCGCCTCACAGCCATCAGCCAGCATCAGGATTCCCGTCTCACGGCTGCGGGGGGTGGGCCCGCGGTAACGGAAACGGCTCTCATCGAAGTCGGGGTCCCGCTCCCGGGCCTGGTGCAGGAAGTAGCCCATCTTCAAGGTGCCCTGGTGCTCGGGGATGAAATCCGCCAGGGGGCGGGGCAGGTGGTAGCGCTTGGCCAGTTTCAGCCCCTCATCGACATGGGCCTGGAGGATGGCGGCACTGGCGTAGGGATCGTCGAGGGCCTCGTGGGGGTTGACCCCATCGGCCTGGTTCTCGATGAACCACTGGGGGGCATGCATCTTGCCCACGTCGTGATAGAGGGCGCCGGTGCGGATCAGATCCACGTCGGCGTGGATCGCCCGGGCCCCCTCCTCCGCCAGGCCGCAGATCATCAAGGTGTGCTCGAAGGTGCCGGCGGCCTCGCAGGAGAGCCTGCGCAGCAAAGGGCGTTCGTGGTCCGCCAGCTCCAGGAGCCGCGCCCGGGTCAGCAGCCCGAAGGAACTCTCCACCAGGGGCGCCAGCAGCAGACCGGCCATCAGCAGTCCGCCCACCAGCACCGCCTCCCCCAGCAGCTCAGCAACACTGTTCGGCACCCCGAGGCTGCGGCCGGTGAGCACCGTGCTCTGCAGCAGTAGCCATTGCACCACAAGGGCTCCGGCCGGCAGCAGCACCGCGAGCTGCAACAGCTGGGCCCGGCTGCGCTGGCGCCCCGCCAGGATCGCCGCCACGGCCGCCACGGCCGAGGCGATCAGCAACCTGGACTCGCTCATCGCCTCGTAGGGCACGGGCCAGAGCAGGCTGGCGGCCGCCAGCCAGGCCAGTCCCGAGGCAGTGCCCAGTCCCTGGGCCACCAGCAGGGTGGGGGCCACCAGTACGGCCAGGGGATTGACGGCGGCCCCAAGAGCGAGCTTGAGGCCCTGGACCACCAGCAACATCGCCAGGGCCAGCAGGGCCTGGCGCGGCTCCAGGCTCGCCCGCCAGCGCCGGATCAGCAGCACCATCACGCCGCTGACCGCCAGGGCCTCGCTGAAGTGGAACAGCCAGGCCCGCACCAGCGGGCGACGGTTCACCAGGCCGAAGTAATCGAGCACATCGAAGGATTGGGGGCTGATCGGCTCGCCGCGGCGGGTGATCAGATCACCCTTCTTGACATGAATCAGGGGCAGCCCCTGCTGGGTGAGGGCCTCCTCGATCAACTGCTGGCTCAGGGCCGCGTCAATGCGCAGGTTGGAGCGCCCCTGGAAGCTGTTGGCCAGGAGCTTGGCCCCGAGGCTGCGGGCCGGTTCCCCGAGGGAGGCGAGCTGCAGGCGGGCGGCCTGCTCCAGCTGGCTGCTGGCCAGGCTGGCCACCAGACCCTGGCTGAGCATCCGTTCGGCGGCGCCATGGAGGGCCCGTTGCCACTGCCGGCGCGGGCCGGGCGAGAGGTCGTTGAGCCAGACCTCCTCCTGGGGGGTGAGATCGAAAGGAGCCACCCTGCCCTGGGCGGCGGGGGCCAGGCGTTCCAGCTGCCTGAGCTGGCGGTCCAGCCGCTGCTGCAGCTCCAGCGAGAGCCCTTGGTCGACCACCTGGACATGGCTGCGGTTGCCCAGCTGGGTCCGCCGCTGCTCAAGGGCGTCGTTGTCCACCACCGTGGCAGCCTTCGGCGCCCAGGTGTCGGCAGGGGCGGCCACGCCGGGGCGCAGGTTGGGCTCCACCAGCCAGGGCCAGCTGGAGAGGAACGCCACCAGCACGCAGACCATCGCAATGGCCACCAGATCCCTGGTCCGCCAGATCGCCAGGGCCTGACGCGGCATTTCCTGCCGCAGCAGCTGCCACCAGAGCTTGTTCGCGCGACCCAGGCGGAACACCGTCATGGACAGAAGAAGCTCAAAACTAGCGGTGGCACCGAGCATCGGGTTGCATGCTGGGGGTCGTCGCGCAATCCCATCCCCATGGCCCTGCGTCTCGATGGTCGCCAGTTGGCGGCGGCGCTGGAACTTCGCCTGCGCTCAGCGATCGCCGCCGGGCTCGAGCAGGCGGGCCGGCCTCCGGGTCTGGCGGTGCTGCGGGTGGGGGACGACCCCGCCAGCGGTGTCTACGTCGCCAACAAGGAAAAGGCCTGCGAGCGGGTGGGGATCACCAGCCACGGCGCCCACCTGGCCGCCGACAACCCGGCGGACGCGGTGGCGGCGGTGATTGAGCGGCTGAACGCCGATCCAAGCGTGGACGGCATCCTGCTGCAGCTGCCCCTGCCGAAGGGCCTGGAGGAAAGCCCGCTGCTGGCCCTGATCGATCCTGAAAAAGACGCCGACGGCCTGCATACCCTCAACCTGGGGCGCCTGGCCAAGGGGGAGAGCGGGCCCCGCAGCTGCACTCCGGCCGGGGTGATGGCGCTGTTGCGCCAGGCCCAGGTTTCCCTGAGCGGTGCTCGGGCGGTGGTGGTGGGCCGCAGCCTCCTGGTGGGCCAGCCCATGGCCCTCATGCTTCAGGCCGCCGATGCCACCGTCACGGTGGCCCACTCGCGCACCCGGGATCTGGCGGCCCTCACCCGCCAGGCCGATGTGCTGGTGGTGGCGGCGGGACAGCCGCTGCTGATCGGCGCTGAGCATGTGAGGCCCGGCGCGGTGGTGGTGGACGTGGGCATCCACCGGCTGCCCCCTGATCCGGCGGCGGGGCCTGGCGCCAAGGGCAAGCTCTGCGGCGATGTGCGTTTCGAGGAGGTGGAGCCGATCGCTGCGGCGATCACCCCGGTGCCCGGCGGCGTCGGCCCGATGACCGTGACGATGCTGCTGGTGAACACGGTGGTGGCCTGGGGCCGCCGCCACGGACTTGACAATCCGTTGGCGGATCTGGTGCCTTGAGGCCCGATCGGCCGCCCGCCTGAGAGAATCCGCCCCAGCGCGCTGGTACCCATGACCGTGGCGGTGAGCACGAGCTTCGATTTCGCCGCCTACCTGGAGGCCGCCCGCCTGCGGGTGGAAGCGGCCCTTGACGGCTCCCTGGGCCCGGAGCGGCCCGAATCCCTGCGGGAGGCGATGCGCTATTCGCTGCTGGCGGGCGGCAAGCGCCTGCGCCCGATCCTCTGCCTGGCGGCCTGCGAGCTGGCCGGTGGCGACAGCGATCTGGCCCTGCCCACGGCGGTGGCCCTGGAGATGATCCACACCATGTCGCTCATCCATGACGACCTGCCCGCCATGGACAACGACGACCTGCGCCGGGGCCGGCCCACCAACCACAAGGTGTACGGCGAGGCCAACGCGATCCTGGCCGGCGATGCCCTGCTCACCCGCGCCTTCGAGATGGTGGCCCTGCGCAGCCCTGGCGTGGGCGCCGAGCGGCTGCTGGCGGTGGTGGGCGAACTCTCGCTGGCCTCAGGCGCCCCGGGGCTGGTGGGCGGCCAGGTGGTGGACCTGGAGTGCGAGGGCAAGCAGGTGGACCTCGACACCCTCGAGTACATCCACCTGCACAAGACCGGCGCCCTGCTGCAGGCCTGCGTGCTGACCGGTGCCCTGATCGCCGGCGCCTCCGAGGAGCTGCTCACCGCCCTGCGCCGCTACGCTCGCGGCATCGGCCTGGCCTTCCAGATCATCGACGACATCCTCGATGTGACCGCCAGCAGCGACGTGCTGGGCAAGACCGCCGGCAAGGATCTCACCGCCGACAAGACCACCTACCCGAAGCTGCTGGGGCTGGAGGAATCGCGTCTGCGGGCCGAGGCGCTGGTGCGCGAGGCCAACGAAGCCCTGGAGCCCTGGCGGGACCAGGCCCAGCCCCTGCTCGCCCTGGCGGGCTACATCACGAGCCGCGATCGATGATCGAGTTGCTCGATAACGGAGTGCTGGCCTGGGCCCTGGCGGCCTGTGGCCTGGCCCAGCTCTCGAAGCTCCTGATCGAGCTGGTGGTGCACCGGCGCTGGCGGCCAGCGGTGCTGATCGAAACGGGCGGCATGCCTTCGAGCCACGCCGCCCTGATCACCGGCGCCACCGCCGGCATCGGCTGGGAGCTGGGTTGGGGGGATCCCCTGTTTGCCCTGGCGGCCACGCTGGCCTTCATCGTGCTCTACGACGCCAGCGGCGTGCGCCGGGCCGCCGGCCAGATCTCGGCACGGGTGAACGGATTGCCCGATGGGCTCTGGGAGGTGCGGCCGGTGGGTGGCCTGCAGCCCCTGGAGGCCGCCGAGCCTTCCCTGCCACTCTTCAAGCCCCTCAAGGAAAACCTGGGCCACACGCGGCTGGAGGTGCTGGCCGGCAGCCTGCTGGGGCCGGCGATCGCCCTCACCGGCCTGGCCCTGGCCGGCTCACCGCTGCAGATCGCCCAGGGGTTGGGTTGGCTGCCCCTGGCTTGAGCCCCCTCACCACAGGTCAACAGCTGGCGGCGGAGGCGTTTGCCGCCTGGCTCAAGGCCCCGGCCGATGGCACGCCCTTCGTGCTCAGTGGCGCCGCCGGCACCGGCAAAACCTTCCTCTCGATCGCCTTCCTGGCCCAGGCCGAGGCCGCCGGCCTCTGCTGGACCGTGGTCGCTCCCACCCACAAGGCCGTCGGGGTGGTGAAGGAGCAGCTGCATCGGGCCGGCCTGCAGCCCACCTGGTACCCGTCGACGATCCACCGGCTGCTGCGGCTGAAGCTCAAGCGCGAACGTGACCGGGAGCGCTGCGAGGAAACCGAGCAGACCGCCGGGGCCCTCGAGCACCTGGGCCTAGTGCTGATCGACGAGGCCTCGATGGTCGACAGCAGCCTGCTCGAGATCGCCCTGCGCTGCGCCCACCCCTTCCGCACCCGGCTGGTGTTCGTGGGTGATCCGGCCCAGCTGCCCCCGGTGGGAGAGGCCAGCAGCCCGGTGTTTGCCCTCAGCCGCCGGGCCGGCCATGAGCTGGAGGAGGTGGTGCGCCACCAGGGCCCGGTGCTGCGCCTGGCCGATGGCCTCCGCCGGGGCGAGCTGCCCTGCCAGTTGCCGCCCCTGGGGCCGGCGCTCGTGCGGCCGGAAGGTCAGGTGGCCGTGCTCTCCAAGGGTGATTGGCTGGAGGCGGCCGTGGCGGCCCTGCGGGTCGGCGCCGAACGCGATGACCCCGACCATGCCCGCCTGCTCTGTTACACCAACCGCTCGTTGGAGGCGCTGGTGCCCCTGGCGCGGCGGGCCCTCCACGGGGCGATGGCCGATCAGTTGCCGGTGCTGCCCGGGGAAGTGCTGATCACCCGGTCGGCGGTGATGGCCCCCGCCTGCCGCGACGGGGAGGAGGGAGGCGAGGAACCGGACATGGTGCTGGGATCGAACCGGGAGCTGGTGGTGCGCGATGTCACCCCGGAACTCTGCAATCTGGCCGATTTCGGCGTGGGGCCTGAATTCGGAGTGGCTGTGATCGACACGCTCACGGCCTCGGTGGAGGCGGGCGAGAGCAGCCTGGGCCTGCGGTTGTTGCCGCCCCTGGGCAGCGTGGCCCGCGCCCAGCTGGAGGCGGTGCTCTCCCGCCTGCGCCAGCAGGCCCGCGAGGCGGGCAAACAGGAGGGGCGCTCCCTGTGGCGGCGTTTTTTCCTGGTGCGCGATGCCTTCGCGTCCCTGGGACCAGCGGCCGTGCTCACGGTGCACCGCAGCCAGGGCAGCAGTTTCGACGAGGTGTTCGTGGAACGCGATGTGTTCTGGCCCGCCGATCCGGTGCTGCGCCGCCAGCTGGTGTATGTGGCCGTCAGCCGCGCCCGCAGGAGGGTGAGCCTGATGGGGGCCAGCGGCTCGGCGGCCGATCTTGAGCACTGGCGGCGCTGGCTTTCGGACTAACTGAGCCGCAACCCCTCGATCCCCTGCCAGCCGAGGTAGCCCGCCAGAGCCAGGCTCAGGCCCCCGACCACCAGATCACCGCGGGCATAGAGGGTGTCCTTGGCCCGCTGCAGCTGGGGCAGCACGCCCTCGCGCCTCACCACCACCAGGGCCAGGGGCAGCAGCAGCAGCAGGCTCGCCGCCAGGGTGAAGAAGCCGGTCGCCAGCCACTCCTGGCCCCGGCTCAGGCCTGCCGCCAGCTCACTTCCGGCCGCCTTGGCCGCCAAAAACAGATCATCGGGGCTGACCAGCTCGATGGCGGCCGCCGCCCCGATCAGCAGCGGCAGGGGCTGGTTCACCAGCCGATCGAGGGTGCGCGTCCAGCCTGGGGGGCCATCGCCCTCCTCGCGGCGGCGGCGCAGCTCGTTGAGCCCCAGGGCCAGCAGGGCACCGGCGGCCAGCAGGTCGAGGCCAGTGCGGTGGTCGGTTCCCTTGTCCATGCTCAACAGCAACCCATGGCCGACGGTGAGCATCAAGGTGGTGAGCAGGGCGATGGTGGTGACCCAGCCCAGCACGAACAGCCCCCCCCGCAGCAGCGGCCGGGGGCCCAGCAGCAACAGCAGCAGCAGGCCGATGTGGATCGGACTGAAGCTGATGCCGGCGCCATAGGCGAACAGTTCGCCCCAGAGCTTCGGATCAATCATGGGGGCTGCTTCAGTGCCGTCATTCCAACGCAACGGCCCCACCCATGGGCCGGCTCACAGAAGCGCCCAGGGCGGCGGCGGCCAAGCGGGCGGGAATCGCCGGGCAGCCCGCCCAGTGCAGGTGCAGCCAACTGGCATGCAGCCGGGGCGTGCTCCAGCCCTCGGCGCAGCGGGGGGAACCCCAACCCTCCAGCTCCCAGAGCGCACGGGCACCAGCACCGGCGTCCCGCAGCTCCCAGCGGTGGAACTCATGGCCGCTGAGGCTCTCGCCCCGGCGCACCACCAGCCCATCGCGCAAGGGGGTGGCCTGGCGATAGCCCAGATCGAGGGCACCCCGGCGGGCGCTGAACGGCAACACGCCGGCCATGGCATGACCCACCCCGGCCGGATCCTCCAGCTGCGATCCCAGCAGCAGCAGCCCGCCGCATTCGGCGTAGATCGGCAGGCCCGCGGCGGCGGCGTCCGCGAGGGCCCCGAGGCTGCGGCGGCAGGCGGAGAGCTCGGCGGCGTGCAGCTCCGGGTAGCCCCCCGGCAGGATCAGCGTCCGGGTGCCCCTGGGCAGCGGCTCATCAGCCAGGGGCTGCCAAGGGTGCACCTCGAGCCCCAGGGCCTCCAGCAAATCCACCGCTTCCGGGTAGCGGAAATGGAAGGCGGCGTCGCTGGCGATCGCCACCGGCACGGGCGCGCGGCCATCGGGCGCTCCCTGGGCGGCTGACTCCGCCCCGCGGCTCTCAAGATCCCCCCCTGGGTTGGCCTGGGCCAGACACCAGCGGATCGGATCGTCCGTGCCCGCGACCGGGGGGGGCGGCGCCGCCAGCAGGGGCCAGAGCCGCTCCAGATTTAAGTGCGCCTCCGCCAGGGCGGCCCAGCCCTCCAGGCGCTGGTCCAGATCCAGCAACTCGTGGGCGGGCAACAGCCCCAGATGGCGCGACGGCAGGCTGAGACTCTCGTGGCGGGGCAGCACCCCGAGCAGGGGCACCTCGATGGCGGCCAGCGCCTCTGCCAGCAACGCCTGGTGCCGGGGGGTGCTGACGCCGTTGAGCACCACCCCCGCCAGCTGCACGGCGCGGTCGTGGTCGCGGAAGCCCCGCACCAGGGCCGCCAACGAGCCCGCCTGCCGGCTGGCCTCCACCACCAACACCACCGGCAGCCCCAGTTGCACGGCCACGGCGGCGGAGCTGCCCGCGCTGCTGGGGCCACGGCCATCGAACAGCCCCATCACCCCCTCCACCAGCGCCAGCTGGGCCCGGCTGCCGTAGCCCTCGAAGCTGCGGCGCACCCACTCCTCGCCGCAAAGCAGGGGGTCGAGGTTGCGGCAACTGCGGCCGCTCACCCGGCTCAGCAGCTGGGGGTCCAGGTAATCGGGCCCCACCTTGAAGGTCTGGATCGACTGGCCGCGGCGGCGGGCCAGGGCGGCCAGGGCGAGGCTCAACAGGGTCTTGCCGCTGCCACTGGTGGGAGCGGCGATCAGACAGGCCATGGCCGCGGCTCAGGGAGCCTTCACTGCGGCAGCAGCCTGGCAGCCAGGGGCGCCGCCGACGCCAGCAACGGGTTGGTGGTGTCGTGGCCCCCAGCCAGCAGCCGCGCCATCTCCATCTCCTCACTCTCGTTGGGCAGGGGCACCACCTCCTCCACCAGCTGCATCGTGGCCACCCCGCCGGACTCCAGACGCATGCAGCCCCCCGACTCCGAGCAGAGAATCACGCACAACGGCGGCTGACTCTCGGGGGCACAGATCAGGCGCAGGCCCACCAGGGCACCCGGGTGGGTCTTGGGCACCCCCACCGGCACCGGCATCAGCCGCAGCTGCACGCTGTCGCCGTCCGTGCGCTGGAACTCGGCGCCGATGCCGTCGCCCTCGGGGTTGCCCGTGGAAATCAGATAGCTGCTTTGAAAATGCCAGCCCAGCCGGTCGGCGATCCAGGCCGCCAGCAGCAGCCCCTTGACCGGGTGGTTGCCCTCCACATCGATGTCCAGTTGGACCACGCGGCTGAGCGCCCCCTGGCGGCTCGGGGGATCGAACACCATGGCCAGGGATTCGCGCCAGCTGCGCAGCCGCAGCCAGTTCAGATCGTTGACCGACTGGCCGGTTTCGATCCGCTCCGCCAGCACATCCAGGCAGCGGCGGGGGGTGCCGATCGAGCTGTCCACCACCAGGCGCCGGGGGGGAATGGCCAGCCCCTCCAGCAGCTCCGGCGACTCATCCAGGGAGCCGTTCCACCAGACCCAGCAGGGCAGATCGTTGGGGATCAGGGGCTGGAGCATGGCCAGGCCCTTGCCCACGGCCCCCATGCCGCCCCGCAGCACCAACACGTCGCCGCAGGCTTCCCCACGGCTGCCGTGTTGTTCTTCCGGCAGGGGGCAATAGGCCGCCACCAGTGTTTCCAGGGGCGCATCGGAGGCCAGGGTGGGGGCCAGGGTGATCAGGCGCCGGGGCTGGTGGACGCTGATCGCCCGGTCGACGAACTGCCCGCGCAGATCCTCGGCGCTGTGGTGGCCGGGCAAGGAACCCAGCGCCCAGGTGAGTTCCGGGGCCGAGGGGGCCGTGAACGGGGGCAGGCCACAATCCGGCACGGCGGCGCGGGCCGCCTCCAGCAGTTCATCATCGAGCAGGCCGCTGATCGGGCCATCCAGGCGGCCGGTGCGGATCAGCTGCTGCTGCAGCCAGGAGGGTTCCCAGACCACCAGGGTGAAGGTGACAGCCCCACCACCGGCCTCGGCCAACTCCTTGCTCCAGAGGCTGTCCAGGTAGGCCGAAACCTCCTGCGGTGGAAGTTCAAGCGGGGCCTGGAGGGTGAGTTGGGGAGCCATGGGGTGGGTGGTGAAAGAGAACGACGAAAGGGCGGGGGGGGGGTGACCTTCCTACGGGCGAGTTAGTCGGCGCCCTACGGGCGACGCCACATCAGGTCGTCTTCGGCGAGCAGGCTGTCGGCGGCTCCGGGGCCCCAGGTGCCGGCCTCGTAGGTGTAGATGGGCAGCATTTCTGGGTTGTCCTCGATCAGCTCCAGCAGCGGTGTGTACAGGCGCCAGGCCGCCTCCACCTCATCGCCCCGGGTGAACAGGGTGGGATCCCCCAGCATGGCGTCGGCGAGCAGGCGGACGTAGCCCTCATCGGAAGGCTCCCCGAACGATTCGTCATAGGAAAAGTGCATGTCAACCGGGCGGCTGCGCATGCCCGAGCCCGGGGCCTTCACCTCGAACAGAAATCCCGCCCCCTCATCGGGCTGGATGCGCAGGATCAACTGATTGGCCGTGGGACTCCCGCCGGCGGCATCGAACAGGTGCACGGGTGCCTCACGGAAGGTGAGCACCACTTCGCTGATGCGCTTCGGCAGGCGCTTGCCCGTGCGCAGATAAAACGGCACCCCCTGCCAGCGCCAGTTGTCGACGAACAGCTTCATGGCCACGTAGGTCTCGGTGGTGCTCTCAGGGTTCACCCCCGGTTCCTCGCGGTAACCGGCCACCGGGTTCATGGCATTGCCACCACGGCCGTACTGGGCGCGGACGCAGCACTTCCAGGGCTCCCCCTCGTTCGCCAGCCGGGCCGCCTGCAGCACCTTGGCCTTCTCGTTGCGGATCGCCTCGGGATCAAAGCGGCCCGGGGCCTCCATGGTGGTCAGGGCGAGCATCTGGGTGAGGTGGTTCTGCACCATGTCCCGCAGGGCACCAGACGACTCGTAGTACCCGGCCCGATCCTCCACCCCCACCGTCTCGGCAGCGGTGATCTGCACATTGGCGATGTAGTTGCGGTTCCAGATCGGCTCGAAGATCGCGTTGGCAAACCTCAGCACCAGGATGTTCTGGACCGTTTCCTTGCCCAGGTAGTGGTCGATGCGGAAGATCTGGTTCTCCTGGCCGGCGGCCTGCGCCACCCGGTTCAGTGACTGGGCACTGCCGTAGTCGCGGCCGAACGGTTTTTCGATCACCACCCGGCTGCGGCTGGGGTCCTTGAGCAGACCGGCGGCCGCCAGGGAGCGGCAGCCGCTGCCGTAGAACGCCGGCGACACCGAGAGGTAAAAAGTGCGGTTGCCGCGCGTAGCCCGCTGGCGGTCGATCAGCTCCAGGCGGGTGCCGAGGCGGACCACATCGGCGGGCTGCTCCAGGTCGACGGGCTCATAGAACAGGCAGCTTTCGAACTGGGCCCAGGCGCTCTGGTGCTGCCGGATCTCGCCGGCGAGGGCCTCGGTCATGCGGCGGCGGAACTCCTCGTCGCTCCAGGGCCGCCGGGCACAGCCGAGCACGGCGAACTCGGTGGGCAACCGCCGCTGGCGGAACAACTCAAACAGGGCAGGGATGAGCTTGCGGTGGGTGAGATCACCACTGGCGCCGAAAATCACCAGACACTGGGGCGCGATCACCCGCTCCTGGCGCAGGCCGACCCGCAGGGGATTGGTGTGGCTGACAGTCATGGGCGCGGGATCGCTGAAAGCGGTGCCCCTGGTTTAACCACGAAAAGCGGCTTGACCCTGCCGCGGGGGTCTGGGGGCATGGTTTGTGTGGAATCCGCCAAACGGCACGAGCGGAGAAGGCGCCGATCCAGGGGGAGCATCAGACCCCCCAGCGGCGCCGTAGCGGGCATCAAAAAGCCCGCCGAAGGCGGGCTGGAGCTGGAGGTCAGTAGGTCTCGACGTGCCAGCGCTCGGCCTTCTTGAGCTGGGGGCGCAACTCGGCCCAGTTCAGACCCTTGGACTCGGCTGCCTTGGTCATCGCCTCGTCGATGCCGGGCTCCATGCCCCGCAGGCCACACATGTAGACGTGGGTTTTGGGATCTTCGATCCAGGCAAAGATCTCTTCGCCGTATTCGGCCACCCGATCCTGGATGTACATGCGACCGCCGTTGGGGTTCTGCTCTTCGCGGCTGATGGCCTTGGTGTAGCGGAAGTTGTCGGGGAAGGCGGCCAGGTAGCTCTGCAGGTCGTCTTCGTAGAGAAGGTTCGGCGTCTTGGGAACCCCCATGATCAGCCAGGCCTTGCCACGGAACTGATAGCCGGGGTTCTTGGAGCGCTCCCCCGGGTCGAACATGCGGCGGAGGTAAGCCCGCATCGGGGCGATGCCGGTACCCGTGGCCAGCATGATCACGTTGGCGTCTTCATCGGCGGGAAGGAGCATCTCCTTGCCCACGGGCCCGGTGATCTTCACCTTGGCGCCCGGCTCGATGTCGCAGAGGAAGGTGGAGCAGACGCCGAGGATGGTTTCGCCCTCCTTGTCGTACTGCAGCTGGCGCACGCAGAGCGAAACGGTCTTCTCCTCAAGGTTGTCGCCGTGGCGGGTGCTGGCGATCGAATAGAGGCGCAGCTTGTGGGGCTTGCCCTTGGCATCCTCACCATCGGGAATAATGCCGATGCTCTGGCCTTCCACGTAATGGAGGTTGCCCTCGGACAGGTCGAAGGTGATGTGGTTCACGCGCCCGATCGCCCCCTCGGCCAGCAGGGAGTAGTTCTCCAGCACCGTGCCCACGTAGGGATCCTTGGGCTTGTAAAGGTTGACGGGAACGGCTTCGTGGGCGGGGGTCGTACTCACGGAAGGAGGTGTCGAGGGGGCAGGGTTCGAGGAGGCAGGGTCTGCGGCAGTGGCGGTGGTAGTGGCGCCGTCAGGGGTGGAGCGCTCGGTCGAGGGCCCGTCGGTGGCATTCACCGACAGGATCTGGCCACCGAGCTGGGCGATGGACTGGACCAGCACCTGCAACCGGCTGAAGGGAACGTTGATGGTGCGTTCGGCCTGGCGCTGGCTGCCGGCGCCGTAACCCCTGACCACCACAGTGAACATGCGGGAGTCGTCCCGGCTGGTGGTGGCGGTCGAAACGCGCATGGATACGAGGCCCCGGAAAGCTTGCGGGTGATCATAGGGAACACCTCTCCCGGTCAGATCCGGGGCCCAAAGTCCCTCAATTCGTCCTGGCAAGGCTAGGTTGGCGGCCTGGACTCGCCCGCCCCGCTGAACACCACTTGGCGCAGCTTCCGGCTCTGTTCAAGAGCGATGTCAATCCAATCGCCACCACGACCCTGCGGGACATCGGCAGCGAAATCTGCGCCCTGGACACGATCCAGCAAGAGATGGAGCGTCTGCCCAATGGCACGCGTCGGCTGGCGGTCCTGTTACGGCTGAGCCTCGAACCCGAGCTGCTCTGGTCGGTGCTCACCGACTACAACAACCTCAGTGGCTTCATCCCCAACCTGGCCTCCAGCCGCCTGCTATGGCGCAAGGGTGCGGTGGTGGGCCTGGAGCAGGTGGGGTCCCAGCAGTTCTGCGGCCTTCGTTTCAGTGCCCGGGTGGAGCTGGAGCTCACCGAGCAGGAGAGCAACGGATGTCTGTGTTTCCGGATGAGCTGCGGAGATTTCAGGCGGTTTGAGGGCATCTGGCGGATCGATCGCGACACGAGCGCCACCCGCCTGTACTACGAGTTGACCGTGCAGGGGCGACCGGGAATGCCAATTGGGATGATCGAAAAACAACTGCGGGAAGACCTGGCCGCCAACCTCCGGGCCGTGCAACAGGAGGCCCTGCGCCGGGCCACAAGCTGAGCTCCAGGCCAACCGCCGCTCCGTCGGTGATGGCATCGACTCCAAGCACAACAACCTTGGAAGCGATGGCAGCGTTACGGACAGCTTGAAACCCATGGGGTCGTTGACCCTGAAGCGGGTAACGAATGGGCGCTTCGATTGCTGCTCGATTTGCGATCAAGCGCAACGAGCATTTCTCAAAGGGCGATTTTTCAGTATTCGTGAGAACAAACACTGAGCTCGGATTGAATACCCCCAAGGGGATTCGAACCCCTGTCGCCTCCGTGAAAGGGAGGTGTCCTAGGCCTCTAGACGATGGGGGCGAGGCCACGAACCGCACCCCGTGGGTGTGCGCTCCGATGCAGGGAAACTACGGGGCCGACAGGCCCTTCGTCAAGGAAGGACCCCCTCCACGCCAGTGGCCGAGGCGGGCCGGTGCGGGCGCGATTCGGGGGCCGCGCGCAGGGCGCTCCAAGGGACAGGTTGAAGCGAAAACAGGCCTCCCAGGGCACCGACAGCCGGGACCCCTGTGATTCACCATGGGGCCTCCTCGCCTTCGTCGAGCTTGCGCACCTTCCTCCGCTGGTCCAGCCCGTTGCTGCTGGCCCCGCTGCTGCTGCTGCCCCTGGCCCTGCTGCCCACCCCGGCCCTGGCGGCCCCGGCCACCGACACCGACATGACGCTCTACAGCCGTCTGGCCGCCATCAACGTCTGCATCGCCCGGGCAGCTGGGGTCGAATTCGACAAGGCCGTGGCGATTGCCGGTGAAACCATCGCCCAGGTGCTGATGGGCCAGCACGGTGGCCTGATCCAGCAGGTGGGAGCCAACCCCCTGTCCATCGAAAAGCTGCGCCAGGGCTCCAATAACTCCTCCGTGATCGGCGCCGTGGAGATCTGCCCGAAGGAGGTCCCTGCGGATGTCGTCAAAAAGGTTCAGGACGTGATCAAACAGCAGTCCGGTGGCAAGGCGCCCGGCGCCGCACCCGCCCCAGCCAAGTAGCCCACCGGGCTGAAACGGCTCCCCCGCAGCGCCTCTGCGGGGATCGTTCGGGAGCTGGTCATGGGCCAGTCGCATCTGACAGCAACTGTCACATGTGCCAGTTGCTGTTGAGTCAGATCGGTAGGGTTGTCTAGGTGAATCCCCCCGCCGGGGATGTCCATCCGCCCTCCGATCCCATGAGCAACCTTCAACGCTCCAAGTGGACGCGTTGAAGCGAAAACATGCCCATAGACACAGACAGAAGGGAACCCGTAGATCAGAGTGTCGGCTTCTAGAATCCATCTAGCATGCCCACCTTCTTACGCTGGTCCGGTACGTTGCTGCTGGCCCCGCTGCTGCTGCCCACGCCGGCCCTCGCAGACCCAGCAACCGATGCCGACTTTAGGCTTTACACACGTCTCGCAGCCCTTAACATCTGCGTCATGAGAGCGGCCGGGATCGAATTCGACAGGGCCGTGGCGATTGCTGGAGAGACTATTTCTTTAGTTCTCCAGGGTCAGCACGGTGGCATGATCGTTCAAATGGGCCCAAAGCCCCTAGCGCGCGATGAACTCCGCAAGGGCTCGAGCAACTCCGCAGTGATCGACGCCGTTGAGATCTGTCCGGATAATGTGCCGGCTGATGTTGTCAAGAATGTAAGAGGCTTGATCAAGCAGCAATCCGGCGGCAAACCCGCTCCGGCTCCAGCCGCGAAATAGGGTTCAGGAGGGCCCAGATGCCCTGCAGGGCAGGGCCAGTCGCATCTGGCCACAACTGGCACATGTGCCAGTTGTGATTGGGTCAGATCTCAGGGCTTTGCTTGGCTCATCCCTCACACCTGGGATGTCCCATCGCCTCCGATCCCATGAATGACCTTCAGCGCTCCAGCCGCCCGGCCTGGCGTTCCAACAGCCCTGTCCTGCTGGCCTGCGGCCTCGCCACTGCGGCCCTGCTCGGCCCTGTCGCCGCCCTGGCCCAGAGCCAGCCGGTGATCATCGAACGCACCGTGACGACGGTGGAATATCGCGATGACGGCTCACGCAATTACGGCCAGCCCAGCTACCGGCCGGCGCCGGTCGTTCGCCAGAGCTACGGGGTACCCGTGCGCACCAAGACCTACCGGCAGGTCTACCGACCCACCTACCAGGTCAACTACGAGCCTGGCTACGACGAGCCCGGTTACGCCCAGCCTTACCGGCAGGCCTACCGGCAGCCCTACCGCCAGGACTACATCCAGCCCACCTACGGGCAACAGGGGTATGCCGCTCAGCTCGACGGCAACGCTCCGCTGACGCAGGCCGATGCCCAACAGCAGCAGAAAACCTGCCAGATCGGCCGGCTGGTGGGTGGCCTGGTGGGCGGTGGCGTCGGCTATGCCGCCTCCCGTCAGGACGGCCGCTCCTGGGCGGTGCCCCTGGGCGCCCTGCTCGGCACCCAGGTGGGCTGCAACGCCGCCATCGGCAAGGGTCCCACCCTCTGGTGAAGCGGCAGGGGGAGCGGAGCGGCAGGATCGAAGCACCGCTGCTCCCCCTTTCCATGACCACCGTGCGGCTCGCCGATTACCGTCCGGCCCCGATCCGCATCGAGCGCACCGACCTGATCGTGCGGATCTTCCCCGATCACACCCTGGTGGAGGCGCAGCTGCGGATCACCCCCCTGAACAGCGCACCGCTGCTGATGCAGGGCATCGAACTGGAGCTGCTGGAGCTTTCCATCGACGGGGTGGCCCTGGATGAGGGGGCGTACCGGCTCGATGGCGAAGGTCTGACGATCCTTGAGCCCCCCAGTCAACCGTTCCTGCTGCGCTCCCTGGTGCGCAGCCACCCGGAGACCAACACCACCCTCGAAGGGCTCTACGTGAGCGGCGGCATGGTCACCACCCAGTGCGAAGCCGAGGGCTTCCGGCGCATCACCTTCCACCCCGACCGGCCTGATCTGCTCAGCCGCTTCCAGGTGCGGATCGAGGCCGAACGGGAGAGCTGCCCGGTGCTGCTCTCCAACGGCAACCAACTGGAGAGCGGAGCGCTGCCCCCCGATCCGCTCAGCGGGGCCCCACGTCACTTCGCGCTCTGGGACGACCCCTTCCCCAAGCCCTCCTACCTGTTCGCCCTGGTGGCGGGTCAGCTGGAGGAAGTGGAAAGCACGTTCATCACCGCCAGCGGCCGTGCGGTGCGCCTGCGCTTGCACGTGGAGCCGGGCGATGCCCCCTTCACCGCCCACGCCATGGACTCCCTCAAGCGCTCGATGGCCTGGGATGAGCGGGTCTACGGACTCGAATACGACCTCGATCAGTACAACATCGTTGCCGTGCGCCACTTCAACATGGGCGCGATGGAGAACAAGAGCCTCAACATCTTCAACTCCAAGTTGGTGCTGGCCGATGCCGCCACGGCCACCGATGGCGAACTGGAGCGGATCGAGAGCGTGATCGCCCACGAGTACTTCCACAACTGGACCGGCAACCGCATCACCTGCCGCGACTGGTTTCAGCTCTCGCTCAAGGAGGGCCTGACGGTGTTTCGTGACCAGTGCTTCACCGCTGATCTGCACGCCGATGCGCTCAAGCGGATCGAGGATGTGTCGATGCTGCGCAACAGGCAGTTCCGCGAAGATGCCGGCCCCACAGCACACCCGGTGCAGCCGGATCATTACCAGGCGATCGACAACTTCTACACCACCACGATCTACGAAAAAGGATCCGAACTGATCCGCATGCTGCACACATTGCTGGGGGGAAGCACCTTCCACCGCGGCATCGATCTCTACGTCGAGCGCTACGACGGCACCGCCGCCACCTGCGAAGACTTCGTGCAGGCCATGGAGGATGCGGCCCTCGAAGCCACCTCCAGCGCGGCCACCAGCTCAGCGGAGTTCGACTTTGCCCAGTTCCGCCGCTGGTACAATCAGGCGGGCACCCCGGTGCTGCAGCTGGAGCGCCACTGGGACGCCGCTGGCGGCACCCTCACCCTGACGGCCCGCCAGCACACCCCCCCCACCCCCGGGCAGCCCCACAAGCAGCCCCTGGTGCTGCCCCTGGCCCTGGGGCTGGTGGACCAGGGCGGCGAGGCCGTGCCTGTGCGCCTGGAGGGGGAAAGCGAGCTGGAGGCCGCGGCCCGCAGCCTCCCGCCCCGCTGGGGACAACTCAGCCGGCTGCTGGTGGTGGACCAGGCCGAGCAGCGGTTCGTGCTCACGGGCTTGGAGCACCAGCCCCATCCACCCGCCCTCTCCCTGCTGCGGCGCTTCTCCACGCCGGTGCGGCTGGAGGTCGAGCGCTCCAGCGAGGAACTGCTGCACCTGCTGGCCCACGACAGCGAACCGGTGGCCCGCTGGGACGCCGGTCAGACCCTGTTGCGGCGGGCCCTGATCGAACGGGCCGCCGGCGGCCCGAATGAACCCCTGGAAGAGGGTCTGGTGGCCGGTTTCGAGCGCATCCTCCGCGATGGCCTGCTCTCGGAGGCCAACCGCAGTGTGCTGCTGGACCTGCCCGGACTGGCGGAACTGGAAGCTGAGGCCGCCGAGCCGGATCCGCCGGCCCTGTTCGCCGCCCAGCTCGCCCTGGAGCGCCGTTTCGGCAGCGAACTGGCGGAACCACTCCTGGAGGCCCTCCCCCGTTGCACGCCCCAATGGGACCTCCCCTGGCCCCAGGGTGTTGGCGATCGGATGCTGACCGCCACCATCTGGGCCTGGCGGGCCGCCGCCGGTGAAGGGGCGGCGATCGCCGCCGCCGCGGCCGCCGTGGAGGGCCCCTCGATGACCCTGGCCCGCGCCGGCCTGCGCGCCCTGCAGCCCCTGGAGCACCCGGCCCGCGAGCAAGCCCTGGCGGCCTTCTATGCGCGCTGGCAGGACAAGCCCGTGATCCTCGATGCCTGGTTCGCGCTGGAGGCCTCGGCCCCGCTCGCCGACGGCCTGGAGCGGGTGCAACGGCTGCTGGAGCATCCCCGCTTCGATCCGGCCGCCCCGAACTCCGTGCGGGCGGTGCTGGGGGGCCTGGCGGGCAACCCGCCGGTGTTCCATGCCGCCGATGGCAGCGGCTACCGCTTCATGGCGGCGCGCATCGCCGAACTCGACCGGCGCAACCCGATCACCGCCTCGCGCCTGGCCAAGGTGTTCAGCCGCTGGCAGAGCTATGGGGCGGCGCGCGGCGCCGCCCAGCGGGCCGCCCTCGAGCAACTGGCGGACGAACGCCTGTCCACCAACACCCGCGAGGTGGTGGAGCAGTGCCTCGGCACGGAGCCCCAACGCTGAACTGAGACCTGGGGCTCAGGCTCAGCGTTTCGCCGGCCTGAGATTGCTCCGGTTGGGATAGGGATCAGGGAACAGGTTGCCGTGGAGCTGTCGGAAGGCTTCCTGGCGCGCCGGGCCCCCCTCGGGACCGGCGTACTGGCCCCAGAGCCCCTCCCAATAGAAATAAATCACCCCATGGCCCCGCTGGGCCGAGAGCCGCACCTTCTCCGCCAGCACGGGCATCGGGGTGGTGCGGCCGCCAAAACCGGCCAGCAGACCGATCTCCACGGGAATCCCCCACTGGCGTGCCTTGACCAGCGCAGGCTGGTCGAGGTCCTTGAGGAATCCCTTCACCGAGTAGGCGTAGTTCTGCACCACCAGCTCATCGATCAGCCCCCCCAGCGACCAGATCTCCCAGTCCTGGAGCCACTGGTTGTAGGCAAAACGGAAGGGTCCGGGCGAGAGGCTGATGCCGGCGCCGCCCTGGCGGTCCTTGAGTTCGCTGCGCAGCTCCCGCAACAGGTTCGTGAGCTGGTGGCGGCGCCAGGTCATCCAGTCGCGGTTGGTGAAGTCCTCAGGTGGCTGGCGGCCGGTGTCTTTCTCGTACAACGCTCGGGTGAAGGGGTCGTAGCCCAGCTCCACCGGCCAGGCGAAGTGGTCATCGAGCTGAATCGCATCCACCCCGCAACGGCGCACGATCTCACTGATCAGGCCGATGAACCGCTGGCGCACGCCGGGATGGGCGGGATTGAGCCAGACCCGCAGATCCTTCATGGGCGAGCTGCGCATGTTGGCGCCGTGCATGGCGTAGGTGGTGGTGCCGTCGCTGCGCTGCAGCACCCACTCCGGGTGCTGGATCACCACGTCGGCGTCAGCCGGCTCCATCAGGCCGTACTCGAACCAGGGGATCACCTTCAGGCCCCGGCGATGGGCGGCGCGGGTGAGGCGACAGATCGGATCGAGGTTTGGGGCGCTCTGTTTCAGGGCCGGCTCCATCGGCGCCCAACGGCTGCGATGGAAGGTGGCGCCGCGGCTCCAGACGTTGGGGTAGAGGGTGGTGAACCCTGCCGCCGCCAGCTCATTCACGGCCCGGTCGATGCGGTTGCCGTCGTAGTAGAGGGGGCTTGGGCTGTTGGTGAGCCAGACCCCCACGCTCTGGCTGGCGGCTAAGGCGGGCGGCCCCAGACCGACGGTCTGCAGGACCGACACCAGCAGACCGCCCAGGGCCGTGGGCAGGGCCCGTTTCAGGCGCACGCGCAAGGGAAAGGGGCTCGTCAAGGGCAGCGATGCAGCGGCAGAAACAGGGAGGCCCCTGATCCTGCCCATGGGCCTGGATTCATCGAAACGAGCTCATCGGAACATCGAGCTGACCGAGCTCTCCTCGTGGATGCGCCAGATCGCCTCCCCCAGCATGTTCGCCACCGAGAGCACTTGCAGTTGGGGGAAGCGCCGGTCGGGCTCCAGGGGAATGCTGTTGGTGACGATCACCTCCTCGAACAGCCCGGGCTCCGAGAGCAACTCACTCGCCGGCGGTGAGAACACCGGATGGGTGGCGCAGGCCAGCACCCGCTGGGCACCCCGCTGCCGCAACAGCCTGGCCCCCTGGCAGATGGTGCCGCCGGTGTCGATCATGTCGTCGATCAGCACGGCGGTCTTGCCGGCCACATCACCGATCACGGTGAGGCTTTCCGCGACGTTGTGACCGGAGCGGCGCTTGTCGATGATCGCCAGGGGGGCGTCGTTCATCTTCTTGGCGAAGGCCCGGGCCCGGGCCACCCCGCCCACATCCGGGGAGACCACCACCACCTCCCCGAGGTTGCGGCCGGCCAGGTAATCCACGAGCACCGGTGAGCCGTAGATGTGATCGCAGGGGATGTCGAAGTACCCCTGGATCTGGGAGGAGTGCAGGTCCATCGCCAGCACCCGATCGACGCCGGATTTGACCAGCAGGTTGGCCACCAGCTTGGCCGTGATCGATTCGCGGCCGGCGGTCTTGCGGTCGGCGCGGGCGTAGCCGTAGTAGGGCACCACAGCAGTGATCTGGCGGGCGGAGGCGCGGCGGCAGGCGTCCACCATGATCAGCAGCTCCATCAGGTGATCGTTCACCGGCGCGCAGGTGGGCTGGATCAGGAACACATCGCAGCCCCGAATCGACTCCTGGATCTGCAGGTAGAGCTCCCCGTCGGCGAAGCGCTTGATCACCCGCGGGCCATCGGGCACACCGAGATAATTGGCAATCTCCCGCGCCAGGGCGGGATTGGAGGTGCCACTGAACAGCCGCAGACGGCGGGTGTCGTGGGGTGCGCTCTCGTGTTCCACCCGTGCAGCGGTCAAAAAACTGGTCACGGCGGGCGTGAGCGCTTGGGCTGAAAGTTGATGGTAGAAGCCATTCGGCCCAGGAGAAGATCGTTCGATGACCGTTTTGCCAACGCCACCGCTGCTGCCTTCATCCCTGCGCCTGGTGCTGACGGACGTGGTCGGCGCTGCCCGAGTCGATCAGGAAGCGGCGGCTGGCTCCCTGGCGCCGCCCCTGGCCGAAGCGGTCGCCGCGGAACTGGCGGCTCGGGTGGGCCTGACCTGGCGGCGCTTCGGCGGCGGCGGCGACCCACCCACTCAGCTGGCGGCGCTCCAGGCCCAGGCGGGTCCCTGGCTGGCGCCCCTGCCCGGCGATCCAGGGGCATGGCTGGGGCCGGCGGGCCGCTGGGCGGACCTGCTCGGGGCCTTCCGCCAGCCCACCGCCCTGCTGGTGGCCGGCAGCAGCACCGACGGGGGTCTGGCGGCGGCCACCACCGCCCTTCTGGAGCGCGCCGGGGTGCCCCTGGTGGGCCTGATCCAATGGGGCGGACCGTGGAGGGCGGACAGGCGCCGCGCCGAGGGTCTGCCATGGCTGGGCTGGGTGAACCCCCAGGGGCACGATCCAGCGCTGGATCCCGATGACGCTGCCACCGCCGGGCTCGCCCGGGTCCTGCTGCTGCGTTGGCAGACCCTGGATCAAGGGGAGGGCCAGAGCGGCAGCGTGGCCTCCCGCTTGAGCTGACGCAGGGCCTGGGCGGGTTCCGCCGGGGGCTCCAGGGGCAGGCTGGCGAAGCGGATCGGCTTGCTCTGGCCCAGGGTGGCCGCCAGCAGTGAGAGCACCTCGGCTTCGCTGAGGTTGGTTTCGACCCCGCTGCGCAGCTGCCGCACCAGATCGGGCAGCCGCGCGAGGTGGGTGGGTTGGGCCAGCTGCTGCTGGAGGCCGCTGATCACCTGCTGCTGGCGGGTGCGCCTGGCGGCCTCGCCGCCGGCAGGCTCGCGGAAACGAACCAACTGCTCCACCTGGACTCCATTGAGCTGTTGCAGCCCCGCCTGCAGATCGATCGTGTACTTCTGTGCCTTGTCCTCGTAGCGCATCAGCCGGTCAGGACTGAGCTCCAGGCTGCCCAGGGCATCCACCAGCTGGCGCAGGCCCCCGCGGCTGAGGAGCAGATAACGGTCGGGCTGGCCCTTGCCAAGTCCCACCAACTCGGCGGCCACATCGGCGGTGAGGGCCACACCCCCCCGGCGGTAGACGGCCCCCAGGGGCAGGGACTGCTGCTGCCCCGGCAGCTTCACCGCCAGCTCGGTGGGCAGCACCAGCACCTGCACCGGGCCCTTGGGATCCACCCGCACCAGGAACAGGGCATCGCTGTTGGGAGTGCCCGGGGGGGCGGCGCCGTTGGTCGTCGCCCCGAGGCGATCGGCGTCGGTGCCGATCACCAGCACCGTGATCGGCCGATCGGGGAGCGGAGAGAGGGCCGCCGAATCACGGGCCTGATCCAGGGCGGCCGGATCGGCCGGGGGCCAGACCAGCCCCAGCACGCCCCCGCCGATCACCAGACCGGCCACCCCCACCAGCAGCTGGCCCGCCAGGCGCCAGGGGCGGTGGGGCCCCTTGGGGCGGGCGATCTTGCCCCGCTGCGGCGTCCCGCCAGAGGGTGAGCGCCCCCCCGGGGCCGATGGGGATTCCCCTCTGGGGACCATGGGGTCTGGATCACGGGACGATGCCCCCACTTTGATGCACCGGCCCGGGCCGGCTCCGGCCTGTCAGTTTCGTAGGGCCGGCCGATAAGTTGAGGCGCGCGGAGGCGCCCGCCGCCAGAACTTCCTTGACCTCAGCCCCCCGGTCCCCGGCCCCCCACGAACGAGCTCGTCCCCTGGCCAAGGGCAGCACCTACCCCGCCAAGGACCTCTGCAGCCAGTGCGGGCTCTGCGACAGCCGCTGGGTGGCCTATGTGCGCCGGGCCTGCGCCTTTTTGAACCAGCGCTTCGAGGCGATGGAAACGGCGGCCCACGGCCGCAGCCGGGACCTGGCCAACGAAGACGAGCTCTATTTCGGCGTCAGCCAGCGCATGGTGACGGCACGGTTGCGGCCAGCGATCGAGGGAGCCCAGTGGAGCGGCATCGTCTCGCGCATCGGCGTGCGCGCCCTGGAAACCGGCCTGGTGGATGCGGTGCTGTGCGTGCAGCAGAGCCCCGACGACCGCTTCACCCCCCTGCCGGTGCTGGCCCGCACCCCCGAGCAGGTGCTGGCCGCCCGGGTCAACAAGCCCACCCTCTCGCCCAATCTGGAGGTGCTCGAGCAGCTCCCCGGCAGTGGCATCAGGCGGCTGTTGGCCATCGGCGTCGGCTGCCAGGTGCAGGCCCTGCGGGCCGTCCAGGACACCCTCCCCCTGGAGCAGCTCTATGTGCTCGGGCTGCCCTGCGTCGACAACGTCAGCCGCGCCGGGCTGCAGACCTTCCTGGAGAGCGCCAGCGATTCGCCGGCCACGGTGGTGCACTACGAGTTCATGCAGGACTTCCGCATCCATTTCCGCCACAGCGATGGCCGCGAAGAAACCGTGCCCTTCTTCGGCCTCGACACCCCCAAGCTCAAAAACGTCTTCGCCCCCAGCTGCCTGAGCTGTTTCGACTACGTCAACGGCGGCGCCGATCTGGTGGTGGGGTACATGGGCGCCAGCTTCGGCCGCCAGTGGCTGACGGTGCGCAACCCCCGCGGTCAGGAGCTGCTGGATCTGGTGGAAACGGAACTGGATCTGGCCCCGGTGAGCAGCCGTGGGGATCGCCGCGCCGCGGTGCAGCAGGGCATCGACGCCTATGACAAGGCGATCAAACTTCCCCGCTGGCTGGCGGAGCTGGTGGGTTTCATCGTCCAACGGGTGGGTCCCCAGGGGCTGGAATACGGCCGCTTCTCGATCGATTCCCACTTCACGCGCAACGCCCTCTGGGTGCGCCGGCACCATCCCGAGAAAGCCGAGGATCACATTCCTGGCTTTGCCAAGGCAATCGTGGCCCGTTACCGCCTGCCCAGCCTGTGAGCAGCGCCACCCAACCCTCTGGGGGACGCCGCTGCGGCGTGCTGCTCCACCCCACCGCCCTGCCCCACACCCCCGGTTGCGGAACCCTCGGGGCCCAGGCCCACCGCTGGGTGGAGTTGCTGGCGGCCCACCGGGTGGCGGTCTGGCAGCTGCTGCCCCTGGCCCCCACCGATGGCACCGGCTCCCCCTACAGCTCCCCCAGCGGCTTCGCCCTCAATCCCTGGCTGCTGGACGGGGAACTCCTGGCCAGCGAGGGTTTCATCGCCGCCGATGGCCCCACCCGGCTGCCGGCGGCGGAGACGGAGCGCCTGGATCTGGAGGGGGCCCCCCGCCGGGCGGAAGCCCTGGCGGAGCAGCTCCTGGAGCACTGGCCCACCCAGGCAGCCGAGCGCCAGGCGGAGTTCGAGCACTGGCGGCGCGCGCAGGCCCACTGGCTGATCGACCACGGGCGCTTCATGGTGCTGCGCCGCCTGCATGGCCAGGCACCCTGGTGGACCTGGCCGGCCTCCCTGGCGCGGCGCCGCCCCTGGGCCCTGGCCCACTTCGATCGGCAGCAGCGGCAGGCGTTGCTGCAGGAGGCCCTGGTGCAGTGGCAGCTGGACCGGCAATGGCAACAACTCCACCGCCATGCCCAGGGCCATGGCGTCGAGATCATCGGCGATCTGCCCTTCTACGTCGCCCACGACAGCGCCGATGTCTGGAGCCACCGCCGGCTGTTCTCGGTGCGATCCGATGGCCAGCTGAGCGAGCAGAGCGGCGTTCCTCCCGATTACTTCTCCGCCACCGGCCAGCTCTGGGGCACGCCCGTCTACCGCTGGCGCTGGCATCGCCTCAGCCGTTTTCAATGGTGGATGCGGCGGCTGGAGCGTCAGCTGGAGCTGGTGGACGGGCTACGGCTCGACCACTTCCGCGCCCTGGAGGCCTACTGGAGCGTGCCGGGCACGGACAGCACCGCTGAGGGCGGCCACTGGAAACCATCTCCAGGCCAGGCCCTGCTGGAGCGACTGCGCCGGCGCCAGGGGGGCCGCGTGCCCCTGATCGCCGAAGACCTCGGCGTGATCACCCCAGCGGTGGAAGCGCTGCGGGATCGCTTCGCCCTGCCGGGGATGAAAATCCTGCAGTTCGCCTTCGACGGCAACCCGGACAACCCCTACCTGCCCGCCAACTACCAGGGCAGCAACTGGGTCGTCTACACCGGCACCCACGACAACGCCACCTGCCTGGGCTGGTGGGAGCAACTCGATGGCGGCCAGCGCCACCAGGTGGAAACCGTGCTGGGGGAGGCGATGCAGGCCCCGGGCTGGCAGTTGTTGCAACTGGCCCTGGCCTCCTCCGCCGATCTGGCGATCGTGCCGCTCCAGGACCTGCTGCTGCTGGACGATGGGGCGCGCTTCAACACCCCGGGCACGACCACGGGCAACTGGCAGTGGCGGCTGACCCAGCCGATCGGGGAGCTGGAGGGTCCGCTTCAGGGGCTGGAAGGATTCGCCACCGCCTCGGGGCGCACGGAACCTGCCTCGGGGCGCACGGGAGCTGGCAGGGGATAGCGGTAGCGGCCGGGCTGCTTCGGCATCGGGGCCAGGGGCTGGCCATCCCAGAACACCGCCGGGCCCGTGGGGGCTGGGCTCAGCTCCAGCTCCAGGGGCGGCTGCAGCTGCAGCACCAGCTCACCGCTGGCGCCGCTGAGCTGACTGCGCTCGCCCGAGGCACTGCTGAGCACCACCTGGCTGGGCTGCGCCAGCTGCAGCCGCAGCACCCCCGGCCGGGGCGCCCCGGGGGTCTGCAGCCGTTGCAGGGCGACGCGTCCCATCCCTCGATCCGCCAGGGCCAGGGGCCGCAGGCCGGGCTGGATCTGGAGCAGCAAGCTGCCTGGGTCGCCGCTGCGGACCTGTTCGCCCGGGGGTAAGGGGGGAATGGAGCGCAGGCTGAGCATCTGGGCCGTCGCCAGCTGCCGCTGCTGCAGGTTGAGGCCATAGATCAGCGCGAGGGTGATCACCCCATAGAGCAAGGTGCCCTGCCAGGTGGTGAAGACATCGATCGAGCCGGGGGTGAAGCGACCCAGCAACATCGTGCGGCTGCGCCGTGGCCCCTCCTCGTCCTGGGCAGGGGGCAGGGCCACCTGCAGGCTGCCGTTGGGCAGCTCCAGGTGCTGCTCGATCAGCGGCAGCATCGTGCGCAGGTAGGTGGATTCCGGCAGCCGGTCCCGCCAGCCGCGCTCGATCGCCTCCAGCACCGGCGTGCTGATGCGGGTCTCCAGGGCCAGCTGGCGCAGATTCAGCCCCCGCTCCTCCCGCCGCTGGCGCAGGAGACGGCCGGCCTGAAGCAGGGGGTCTTCGCTGATGACCGAGGCACCTGAGCCCTGGGGGCGATCGCGGCCGAACCAGCGCCGCAGGATCCGGGGCAGGGGTGAGTTCGGCGTGGGCCGGGGCATGGTGCTCAGGAGACGGCGATCAGAGGAGGACGATCAGGGGGTCGACTCAGCCCAGGCGATCCAGATCCCCCCATTCTTCCGGGTCGACCCGACGCCAGCGCCCCTCCGGCAGGGCCCCGAGGCTGATCGGACCGATGGCGATGCGGCTCAGGTCGAGCACCCGGTGGCCGAGAACCTCGGCCGTGCGGCGGATCTGACGGTTGCGGCCCTCCCGCATCTCCAGCTCCAGCAGGGTGCGCCTTGGCTGCCGCTCGCCCACGCTCACCCCCACCGGCCGGCTCGGCTCACCGTCCAGGGGCACCCCCTGGCGCCAGCGCTCGAGGGTCTCCGGCTCTGGCTGGCCCTCCACCCACACCCGGTAGGTCCTGCGGTGTCCGTAGCGGGGGTGGGTGAGCCGCAGGGTGAGCTCCCCATCGGTGCTGAGCACCATCGCCCCCCGGCTCTCCCCGTCCAGGCGCCCCACCGGATGCAGGCCCGTGCCCCGGGCGAGCTCGGGCGGCAGCAGATCAAGCACCGTGGTGCGGCCCTCCGGATCGAAGCAGCTGCTGACCACCCCCCGGGGTTTGTTCAACAGCACCGTGAACGCAGGGGCCCTGGCCGCCACCGGACGGCCATCGAGCTCCACCCGGTCGCGGAGGGGATCGGCCCGATCCCCCAGCTGGGCCACCCGGCCGTTGACCCGCACCCGACCCTGAACCAGCAGGGCCTCGGCCTGACGGCGGGAGCACAGTCCCGCTCCGGCCAGCAGCTTCTGCAGTCGTTGGGGCAGGGGAGGGTCTTCGGCCATGGCTCAGCCGCCGCGGGGGAGCAACAGGTCCATCACAGCACCCCCCTCGGGGTGGTTGCGGCCGAGAACCCTGCCCCCATGGGTGACGGCGATCTGCTGGACGATCGCCAGCCCGAGGCCGCTGCCGCCCCGCTGGCTGCGCTCCCGGGAGGGGTCGCCCCGGTAGAAGCGCTCGAACATGCGCCGCTGATCTTCCTCGCTCAGGCCGGCGCCGTGGTCGCGCACGCTCAGCAGCCACCAGTTGCCACTGATCTCCACACCCACCTCCACGCGGGTGCCGTCGGGGCTGTGGCGAAGGGCGTTGTCGAACAGATTGAGCAGGGCCCGGTGCAGCCGGGAGGAATCCCCCCGCAAGGGGGCCTCCGCTGGGGCGCTCAGCGCGAGGGTGATGCCCCGCTGTTCCGCCAGGGGAACGAGGCTGGACCAGGCCTCCGTCACCAGAGCGCGCAGGTCGAGAAGCGTGTATCGCCCCCCTTCCCGATGCAGGGTGTTCTCCAGACGTGAGAGCTCCAGCAGGTCATTGACCAGCAGCTGCAAGCGATCCAGCTCCCGCTGCAACCGTTGCACCAGCACGGCATTGCGGCCCTCCAGCTGGCCGGCCAGGCTGTCGCCCACGAGCATCAGGGCCGTGAGGGGCGTGCGCAGTTCATGGGCCACATCGCTGACCCAGCGCTCCTGCTGCTCCAACTGCGCCTCCAGCGAACGGCGGCTCTGCACCAACAACCCCACCCAGCCATCCTGACCGGGCAGGGCATGGGCCTCCAGGGGTTCGCTGCCCTCCATCCAGCCGATCCGCTGGGGCCGCCCCAGGCGCCGGGCATCAAGCACCACGTTCAGCAGGGCCGGCGTCTCGATCGCCTCCCCGAGGGCCTCGCCGCGGCGCAGGCGGTCGCTGGACTGCCGCAGCAGCCGCAGGGCGCGGGGGTTGACGTACTGGATGGTGCTGTGGGGATCGAGCACCAGCCAGCCCTGGGGAGCGGCATCGATCCAATCGAGCACCTGGGAAGGGGGCAGGGTCCGGGGCCCATGGCCCCCAGGCTGGGGCCCGCGGCGGCGCCACGGCAGCACCTTGGCCAGGAGCCATCCCAGTCCCAGGCCGACGGCCAGGGTCAGAGGTTCAGCCACCGATGTCGAAGCGGTAGCCGAAGCCACGCACCGTGAGGATGTGGCGAGGGGCGGAGGGGTTGACCTCAAGCTTTTCGCGCAGCCAGCGGATGTGCACGTCCACGGTCTTGCTGTCACCCATGAAATCGATCCCCCAGATGCGCTCCAGCAGCTTGTCGCGGCTCCAGACCTGGCGCGGGTGCTGCATGAACAGCTCCAGCAGCCGGTACTCCTTGGGGGAGAGGTTGAGCGCCAGCCCATCGCGGGTGACCCGGCATTCGTCCGGGAACAGGCGAATCGCCCCATGCTCGAGCACCCGCTGCGGCGAAGGCTCGGCCCCGGTGCCGGCCTCGGCCTGGGAACGGCGCAGCAGGGCACGGCAACGGGCGACGCACTCGCGGATACCGAAGGGCTTGATCAGGTAGTCATCGGCCCCCACCTCCAGACCCAGCACCCGGTCGGTCTCGCTGTCCCGGGCACTGACCACCAGGATCGGGGTGCGGTCGTTGTGTTGGCGCAGCTGGCGGCAGAGTTCCAGTCCCCCCAGGCCAGGGAGCATCAGGTCGAGCACGATCAGATCAAAGCGGCGGGCCTCGCCGTGGCTCTGGATCTGATCGAGGGCCTGACGGCCATTGGCGCAGGCGGCGACCTCGAAACCCTCCAGCTCCAGGGCTTCGGCGATGGTTTCACGGATCGTGTCGTCGTCCTCGACCACCATCAGGCGCGGGGCGGTCACAGAAGGGGCCAGGGGTGCATGGGCCCATTCTCCAGGCCCATGGCTGTGACGGGCGGCACAGGCGGGCCCGATGTTCGGATTTGCTTCGGGATTGGTGATAAGTTACGAAACCACAAGGGTTCCTTACTCCCAACCCATGCCTTCCATCCCCATTGCCTCGGCCGATGGCACATCCACCCTGGGCGGTGGCACGGACCTGGTCCGCTCCTACCTGCGCGACATCGGTCGCGTGCCCCTGCTCAGCCATGAGCAGGAGATCACCATCGGCCGCCAGGTGCAGGAGCTGATGGCGCTCGAGGAGGTTGTCGAGGAGCTGGAGATGCGCCAGGGCGCCAAGCCCTCCGAGGCCGAATGGGCCGCCGCCGCCCAGCTGGAGCTTCCCGTGCTCAAGCGCAAGCTGGCCAATGGCCGCCGCGCCAAGGAGCGCATGGTTGCCGCCAACCTGCGGCTGGTGGTGAGTGTGGCCAAGAAGTACACCAACCGGAACATGGAGCTGCTGGATCTGATCCAGGAGGGCACCATCGGCCTGGTGCGTGGCGTCGAGAAGTTCGATCCCACCCGCGGCTACAAGTTCTCCACCTACGCCTACTGGTGGATTCGCCAGGGAATCACCCGGGCGATCGCCGAGAAGAGCCGCACGATCCGGCTGCCGATCCACATCACCGAAACCCTCAACAAGCTCAAGAAAGGTCAGCGCGAGCTGAGCCAGGAGCTGGGCCGCACCCCCACCGTCAGTGAGCTGGCCGTGGCCGTGGAGCTGCCCGAAGAAGAAGTCAAGGATCTGCTCTGCCGCGCCCGAGCGCCCGTGAGCCTGGAGATGAAGGTGGGCGATGGCGATGACACCGAGCTGCTGGATCTGCTCCAGGGCGACGCCCAACTGCCCGAGCAGGCGGTCGACAGCGCCTGCCTGCGGGGCGACATGCGCACCCTGCTGGAGCAGCTGCCCGAAATCCAGGGCCGGGTGCTGAAGATGCGCTACGGCATCGATGTGGAGGAGCCGATGAGCCTCACCTCGATCGCCCGCACCCTGGGCATGAGTCGCGACAAGACCCGCAACCTCGAGCGTCGTGGGCTGGAGGCGATTCGCGCCCGTTCGCGCCAGCTGGAGGGCTATCTGGTGGCTTGAGGGGCTGGCGGTGTCAACCGCGCTCCGTGCCATTCCGCCCCCAGATCAAGGGCGCTCAAGGCCCGTCGCCCGCGCAGGTTTCGGCGGCCCCAGTAGCGGCGTTCTGCCGGATGGCCCCGCCACCAGGCCTCGGCAGCCTGGCTGAACTCCGCCTGGCGGATCGCCAGGGGCGGATGGGAGCTGATGTAATCCCGCAGCAGATCAGCGTGGTCGTCGGCACGGCTGGATTGTGAGCCCTCGGAGCGTTCGAGGGAAGCGAAGCTGGCCCCGCTGCCCCGGGGGTCGTAGGGGCTGTAGCGCAGCAGGGTGAAGGCGTAGACGTCGGCTTCGTGCTCGGCGGCCTTGCTGTAGTTGTGCTGGACGAGGATCCCAAGGGCCAGATCAGCCAGTTGCCCCAGCGTTTCACTGCCCCGCTTGCGGGCCAGCAACTGGAAGCGCACGGTGTCAAAACAGTGGCCCAGTTCGATGTGGCCGGCCTCGTGGGCCAACACGCTCACCAGCTCCGCCTCGGAGCCAAGGGTGTTCAGCAACCCTCTGTTGACCAGGATCACACCGCCCGGAAGCGCCATGGCGTTGGCGGACTCCGACGGAATCACATAGGCGCGGTAGGGGAAGGGCTTCCTGGCATGGGACCGGATCAGCGGCATCAGGGCATCCAGGTAGGCCTGGTCTGGGTCGGAGACCTTGACCTGGTAGGCATAGCGCTCCCGGAAGGTGTCCCCCAGATCCCGTTCCTCCAACGAGCCGATCGGCATCCCCCGGCTGGCCAGCCGGTCGGCCAGTTTCAACGGCGTGCCCAGCAACTGGAAGGGGGTGGCCAGGGAGGAGGTCAAGGGGCTACCGGGACGCGCCTGCATCAACAGCGCGATCAGTCCAGCACCGCCGGCGAGCAGCAACACCAGCAGGACTGTGCGCAGGGGAACGTGGCGCTCGGATGTCATTCGAAGCGGGCGCGAAAGCGGTTGTAGATCGCATTCATCGCCAGCATCAGCAGGCCCACGCCGATGAATACGATCCCCCGCAGGCCCAGATCCACCTGGGCCAGATCGATCGACATCAGGCGCAACAGGCAGATCCCCAGCCCCACCAGGGCGATGGTGCGAAAGCTGTTCTCCCTCAGCAGGGCACTGAGCACGTAGAGCGCGAACGCCTCAACGGCCCAGAGCAGGGTGTGCAGGGAGGGGTCGTAGCGCAGGTAGAGGTAGTAGGCCACGGCGGCGAACATCGGGTAGTAGAGCCAGTGGTTGCGGTGGGCCGCCACCCGGCGACCCACCCAAGCCAGCAGCGGGCCCCCGCCGGGTTGTCGCAACTCCTGGAGGTCCAGGCTGCGGTGGGAGACGACGATGAACGTCATCTGCAGGCCAATGGCGACCAGGGCGAGCTGATGGGGTTGCTCGTACCAGAGCGGCGACGGGGTCTCCAGGCTGCTGAGCATGGCCACCACCGTGGCGACCGCCACCCAGTAGAGGATCACCGCATAGACCTTCACCCGGGTGGCGAACAGGCGTCGGCAGGGATCACTCACCAGCACCAGGGCCAGCAACGACCAGGCCACCGGCCGCCACAGCGCCTCCACCTCGCCCAGGATCGTGACCACGACCCCCACCAGGACCACCTCCAGAAACCAGGGGTGCACCGCCTGCCAGAGCGGTTGCTCCCGCAGGCGCTCCCTGGGCGAGAAGAACCACCAGTAAAGGGCCACCGCCAGGGCCAATAGCTCGATCAGCAGCCGGATCGGCAGGGTGAACGGCCCGGCGCTCACCAGGGCCGGGCTCTGGCTGATCACCAGCAGGTACGACCCGGCGAAGGCCAGCAGGTAGAGCAGGCCCAGCACCAAGGCATGGGTGGCCATTGAGCGCCTCAGCCGATCGGAGCTCTCCAGGGCCACCAGGGAGAGCAGCAGCCAGACCACACCGGGGATCAACGGAGAGATCGGCTCAAACAACAGATAAGCCGCCAGGCCCAGGTCGAGACCGAGCAGGTCGAGGCCCAACAGGCGCACCGCCCCGGGACCGCCGCTGCCGATGGTGACGAGTGCCAGGGCGGTGAGTGGCAGCAGGTGGCCCAGCAGGGGGGCCGTGGCCCAGGGTTGCTCAAGCAGCAGCGCTCCCCAGGCGACGGCATGGGTGAGGGCAACGGCAACGGCGGTGCCCACCAGCAAGCCATCCGGCCGCAGGCAGCGGGCGATCAGCAACAGGGCGCCCAGGGCCAGCACTGCCTCCAGCTCACGGCCAGCGGCGGGGGTGCCGACCACCACGGCGGTCAGCACCAGGGCCGGGCTGATCCAGCCCATCAAGGCCGGCAAGGGTTGGCGAAGGTCGAATCGAGGCATCAACACCTGCACCAGGGTGGTGAAGCCGGCCCAGGCCACCAGCAGTCCCGCCAGGGCTGGTCCTGAGGCGGTTTCAGGCCAGCTTGCGGTTCTCTCCAATGCGGCGCCCACCAGGGCGCCGAGGATCAGGATCACCGCCGTGCCGTTGAGCAGAGCCCAACCGACAGCACTGACCAGCGGCTCCCGTTTCATTGCCAGCAGCAGCAGGGCCAGGGTGGTGAGCGGCAGCAGGTGGCCCAGCAGCGGCAGGGGCGACCAGGGCAGCTGCTGCAGCTGAGCACCCCAACTGAGCACATGGAGGGCGACGGCCGCCGCGGCGAGGCTGCCCATCAGGGCCTCCGGCCGCCAGCGGCGGGCGATCAGCAGCAGACCACCGATCGCCAGCAGGCCCTCCAGTTCACGGCCCCCTTCGGGGGTGCAGAGGCCGGCGGCCACGAACACCAGCACCGCGCTCAGGCCACCCATCAACGGAGGCAAGGGCTGACGAACGGCAAAGCGACGCATCAACAACTGCACCAGGGTGGTGAAGGCGGCCCAGGCCACGAGGACACCCCCGTTGAGCGCCAGGCCTCCAGGACCGCCCTGGGTGGTGGTGCTCAACACGGTGCCGATGATCAGCACCACGCCGGTGCCGTTGAACAGAGCCCAGCCGATGCCACTGACCACGGTCTCCCGGCGCATCGCCAGGGCGAGCAGGGCCAGGCCAGTGAGGGGCAGGAGGTGGGGCAGGTACGTCGGCGCTGACCACCCCTGGGCATAGAGGGTCACACCCCCATGGCTGCCGGGAGCCAACAGCTGCAGCCCATGGATCCAGCCGACGCCATGGGCTGCGACCGCGGCCGCCGTGGCTCCTGCCAGCACTCCGTCGGGTCGCCAGCGGCGGCCCGCCAGCAGCAGGGCTCCGATCACCGCCAGGGCCAGCAGCTCCCGGCTGGGCTCCGGCGGGCAGACCATGGCGCCCACGAAGGCCAATGCTCCGGCAAGCCAACCCAGCAGCGCTGGCAGGGGGAGCTTCACGAGCCTGAGGCTGAGCTGCCGTTGCACCGCAGTGAGCAGGGCGCTAGCACCGATCAGCACACCGCCGTTCTGCCAGAGCAGGGCCGGCGCTCCACCGGACACCCCCGCCTCCACCCCGGCCAGCACCAGCAGCAGGGCGATCAGGTTCACCAGCCCCCAGCCGAGGCGCCGAATCGTGGAGTCGTTCTCCACAACACCCAGGCGCAGGAACAGGAGGGTCTCCACCAGCAGGACCATCAGCAGCAAGGGGCCGTTGGCGATCAGGGGGTGGAGGCTGATCACCGCCCCCATGGCCAAGGACTGGGCGATCAGGGTGTCGTTCAGCTGCAGCCAGCCCAGCTGGCCCTGGCGCGCCCGTCGGGCCAGCAGTGCCGCCACCAGCGCCGCCAGGGCCAGGGCCCCAGCGCGGCTGGCGGCCTGCTGGGGGTAGATCAGCAGAGCCAGGGCCAGGGCGCCCCAGTTGCTGAGCTGCAGGGCCAGGGGCAACGGCGCCAGCGACGCGGCGCTCCCCTCACTCCGGCTGAGCAACCGGCGGTGCTGCAGCAGCGCCCCGCCCCCGAACACCAGCAGGGCCGCCAGGGCTCCGCGCAGGCGCAGGTCGCCGCTGGCCTGGAGCGCCTCGGCGCAGCGCAGGAACCAGGCGCCGTGGAAGGCGGCATAGGCCAGGGTGACCACCAGGAGATGGGGATCCCAGGGGCGGCGCAGGGGCAGGATCAAGCCCACCAGGGCCACCAGGCTGGCGATCAGCAGCGTTTCAGCGGCCAGTGCCGGCTGGTTGTCCAGCACGATCATCAAGGGCACCAGGCCCAGCACCACGTGCAACGAAGCGATCGTCTGGGTGCGGGCGACACCGGCCAGGGCGAGGTTGACCCCCACCCCCAGGCTCAGCAGCGCCAGCCCCTGGCGGGGATTCTGCAGCCACTGGAGACCGAGGCCCGGCAGCCCACCACCCGCCGCACAGGCGAACAGGAACAGGGCGGCCCCGCCGCTGCGCATCCAGTGGGTGAGGTTGCGCCAGGGGAGCCGATGCCCAAGGACTAAGGAAGGAGCCGCCAGGGCGGCCGCTGCCGCCACGGTCATCCAGAAGCGCTGGAAGGGGCCCAGTCGCAGGGCGACGTTGATGACCACGAAGGTGACCCCGGCCACCACCACCAGCACACCGAGGATGCCGGTCCAGTTCTCGATGAACAGGCGCTCAATCCGGCGCCAGAGCAGTTGCAGGGCGCTGGGTTCCGCCGGCGCCGGCGGAGGCGGGGCTGGTGGCAGCGGAGCTGGGGGAAGCGGGGCTGGGGGAAGCGGTGGACGCCGGACGGCAGGGCGGCGGGACGGGGAGCGCTCCGGTTCGGGCGCCTGGGGGGCACGAACCGAACCCTGCTGATGGGGCGCCCTGGGACTGGACGGCGGCGGCGGGGTACTGCCCAGCCGCTCGGCGCTCTCATGCAAGGAATCCGATCGAACCTCCCGTGGTTCGGCTGTCAGGGAGGGCGGCGCCGGCTCTGGGAGGGGGGACGGGGATCGCCGCTCTGCCCGCTCGTCTTGGCGGCGCTCCAGGTCGATCAACCGCAGATCGATGCCCTGCAACTGAAGGGCCAGCTCCGCCAGGCGGACCTCCAGGTGCTTGAAGTGGTGCAACAGCTCCCGGGTGCGCCGGCGTCCTTCTGACGCGCCACTCACCAGAACGATGGCCACGACGATCACCAGCAGAATCAGGACTCCGCCCATGGAGACCAGTCAGTGGAACTGCCTTCTTCCTAGTCAGCGGCCCATGGAGCCTCCGCTGACTGTCATGGTTCGTCGCCCGGGCTAGATCTGAGTGGTGTGGATCGATCGCGATGACCTTCTTCGAGGTGCTCTGGGAGGGCGACAGCTTCAGCGATGCGGCGGATCTCGATGAGGCCCTGGCCTGCTATCTGGTGGTGAAGCCCGAGGGTTTGGCCTGGAGCGAGGTCTGTAGCAACCCCACCTATGCCCCGAGCATCCGGCGCTACAGCTCCTTCGATTCCTACCTCGACAACGACGACGCCCTCGAGGTGATCGAGGTCACGGCCGCCATGCTCGAAGCGGCCGAGGCCCAGGCGGTCCAGGCGCCGCCGGAATAGGACCCACGGCCTGATCGCGACACTCTGATGGGGAGTGACAGGGAAAGCTCTATCTCCCTGCGTTTTGTAGTCTTACCAGGCCGGCGTATGTCCAAGCGTCATTCGCTCGTGGGTGTGCTCCGTCTGCGCTCTCAAGCAAGGATTCTTGATTTCCTGTCGTTTCGACTATGCCTGATCTCTCAATTTACGAAGCTAAATGGCAAGAGAAATGCGAAGAGCACATCAACGCTTTTGGCGACATGCTGTTGGTGTGGCGCCAGTCCAACGGTTGGAGCAGCCAAACGCTTCAGGATTGGGCCCATAACTGCCCAGAGCTGCTGCCGATCAAACTTCTCAACTCGGTGCTGACTGGCCTTGAGTTGAAGCTCAACAAGAACACGGATACGAGCACATTTCAGGCCCTTGGGATGGCCAACGTGGCCCTTTCTGAGGACTTTCGAGGCGCGATCCGCGATCGAGTCCTGCACGAGCGGATCTACAACGCCAAACCGATCTGCCATCAAAACGGAAAACCGTGGACGCCGGGAGACTTTTTCCGAGCCTTCATTGGCGAGTTGGCCATCCCCGAGGCGTACAAGCCGAGCCTGCTGGATCCCGACGACGACGTGCTGGCCATGGAGGCTGAGGAAGCCCGAGGCCGATTTCATGCCCTGCGCAAGGCCGAGGGGCTGATGCCGGTTGCGGGATTCATGCGACTGATGCGGCCCACGCCAAGTACCGAGCTGTCGATCCGTGAGCGCATTGAATCCGTTCTCCTGGGCGAAGACAGCTTTGCTGAGCGTGATGCCGGCGCCATCCTGCTCTGCGAGCGACTGCTGGGGTCGTGGGAACGGGAACTGGAAGCGGACGGATCTGGGAAAAATTGAATCAAGCGATCTGCGCTTTCATGTTGAGACTTCCTCCATCGCGGAGGCAGCCTCAACCGCTCACCACCCGAAAGGTGAGATTGATCCGCTCCTCCTTGATCTTCAGGCGGGCCGGCAGGGCGTGCAGCCAGTGGCGCTGGGTGGGGGGATCCATCACCAGCAGATCGCCATGGCCCAGTTCCTGGCTGATCGGGGCGTGGGCTAATCGTTCGGGGCGTTTCGGCTTGAGCCGGAAGCTGCGCGTAGCCCCCAGGCTCAGCGAGGCGATCGGCGCGCTGGCCTCCAGCTCCGGCTCATCGTCGGCGTGCCAGCCCATGCGCTCGCCCCCATGGCGGTAGCGGTTGAGCAGCAGGGAATTGAAGCGGCAGCCCAGCAGCGCCCCGAGCTGCTCTCGCACGGCCTCCAAGGGCGGACTCCAGGGCTCGGGCTGATTGAGCAGGCCGCTGTAGGTGTAGTGGCAACCGGGATCGGCCACCCAGCAGGTGAGGCGGGGCAGGGGATGGCTGCGGCCAAACAGGCTGATCGCCTCCTGGCGCCAGGGCACCTCCGCGAGCAGCTGGAACAGCAGTCGATCGGCGCCCGGGGGGCCACCATCGAGCCAGCCGGGCCAGAAGCGCAGGGCCAGCCCCTCGGCGCAGGTCCGCTGGGGTCGCTGGGGTAAGCCGACCAAGGGCCCTAGAAGAACTGATCGAAGTTGTCGAAATCCACGGCCTTGAAGGTGCCCGCGTCCACCTGGGCCATCAGGCGGGCGAGCTGCACCCAGAGTCCGCCGGCGGTGAGCAACGAGAGCAGCAGCGCCACCAGCAGCGCCGTGGCACCGCCAAAGCCAAACACCTGCAGGATGCCGCCGATGAACAGGGTGATGCCCAGCACGATGCCGATCGCAGGAGCCACCGTTTCGATGCGCGCCAGCGGCAGCAACGTCAAGCGGTCCTGCTTCCAGCCCTCCAGCCGGTTCTGGATCACCTTGGCGAAGGTGAGCCCGCAGAGCACCCCGACCGCCAACCCGAAGATCGCCACCGCGTAGGGGGGATCGCTGTAGTAGGGCACGTACTCCAGCAGGATCTCCTGGGCGTCGAGATCGCCGAACATTCCGCTGGCCGCATCGCTGGCCGCTTCGCTGAGGGTGATCGGGTCGGGGAACAAAGTGGTGGCCAGGGGCATGGGGCTGTGACCTTAGGCCGCCGCCTCGAGGGCGCCGGCGAGGGGATTGAGCCGCGCCAGCATCCCGCCCGCCAGCTTGCGCACCGAGAAGGTGCGCCCAAGCAGAGCCAGCAGGCCCTGGAGGTCATCGGTCTGGAGCCGGTTGTCGCGCACCAGGTTGAGCAGCAGCCGCTGACGCAGGCTGCTGCCCTGGGGCCCCAGCAGCAGCCGCAGGCCAGCACCGGCCACGGGCAGCAGATCGCCGTAGCCTTCGCCGTCGTTGGCCTCCACCACGGTCAGCAGGCTTTCGAGCCGCTGCAGCTGCAGGCGGCCATGGCGATCGAACAGCACCTCCATCAGCTTCTCGCGCAGTTCGGCGGTGTCGCCGGCCAGCAGACGCCGGGCGACGTAGGGGTAGGCCACGCCAATGATCCGGAAGGCGGGATCCAGCCTCAGCGCCAGCCCCTCCTGGCTCACCACCGCCCGGATGATCAGGGCGAAGCGCGCCGGCACCCGAAACGGGTAATCGAACATCAGTTCGGAGAAGCGATCCGTGATCGCCTTGAAGTTGAAGCTGCCCACGTTCTCTCCGAGCTGGCCGCCCAGCACGGTCTCCAGGGCGGGCACGATCGGGGTCAGATCGGTGCTGGGGTTGAGGAACCCCAGGGCGACGAAATCCCCGGCCAGGGCCTGGAAATCGCGGTTGATCAGGTGCACCACCGCGCCGGTGAGGGTGAGCCGGTCAAAGTCGCTGATCGAGTCCATCATCCCGAAATCCACATAGGCCACATGGCCCAGGTTTCCGGTCTTGCCCGGCAGGGCGAACAGGTTGCCGGGGTGGGGATCGGCATGGAAGTATCCGAACTCCAGCAATTGCTGCAGCCCGGCCATCACGCCAGTGCGGATCAGCGCCGTGGGATCGAGGTGCTCGGCTTCGAGGGTTCGGCGCTCCTGGAGCTTGGTGCCGTTGATCCACTGGGTGGTGAGCACGCGGCGGGCGGAGAGCAGCCGCTCCACCCGGGGCACGAACACCGTGGGGTTGTGCTCGAACAGGGCCGCAAAGCGCTCGGCGTTGTCGGCCTCAAGGCGGTAGTCGATCTCCTCGAAAAGGGTGCGACCGAACTCATCGATGATCTCCCCCAGCCCGAAGCCCAGGTTGAGCGGAAGCAGCGGCGCGCTGAGCACTGCCAGCAGCCGGATGATCGCCAGGTCCCGACGCAGGATCTGGGGCAGGTTCGGCCGCTGCACCTTCACCGCCACCCAATGGCCGCTGCCCAGGCGCACCTTGTAGACCTGCCCGAGGCTGGCGGCGGCCACCGGCGCCTGGGGGAACACATCGAACAGTTGATCGGCCGGGGCCCCCAGCTCCTCCTGGATCACCGCCAGGGCAATGGCGTGGGGGAAGGGGGGGAGATTGTCCTGCAACTGGGTGAGCTGGTCGAGCCAGTCCCGTCGCACCAGATCAGGCCGGGTGGAAAGGGCCTGGCCCACCTTGATGAAACAGGGGCCCAGGTTGGTGAGGGTGGTGAGGATCTTCTGGCCCAGCCGGCGCTGCACGGCGGCGTCGCTGCTGGAGCCCTGGATCAGCAGGGCCAGTGCCAGGGCGGCCAGCTGGCTGAGCACCTGGAGCAGGCGTCCGATGAGCACCCAGGGGCGAAGCAGGAGCCAGCGCAGGTCACCCTTGGGGTCGTAGCGCAGGGGAAGGGCGGCGTCGGCGATGGCGTGGTTCTCCCGGGACCTTGGTCGTGTCTGCAGACTCTAGGAACACCTTCCGGGGAGCCATGGGCCTGCTGAATGCCCTGCGCCTGGCCCGGGCCGACCTCGCCCTGCACCTGCCGGCCCATGGCCGGGGCCGGGGCCTGGCGCCCGATCTGAAGCGGCTGCTGCGCCAGCCCCCCGGCTCCTGGGACCTGCCGGAACTGCCCAGCATCGGCGGGCCCCTGGAGCACGACGGCGCGGTGGCCGAAAGCCAGGCCGCCGCGGCCAAGCTGCTCGGGGCCCAGCGCTGCTGGTTCGGGGTCAATGGCGCCAGCGGGCTCTTGCAGGTGGCGCTGCTCGGGCTCTGCCCGCCCGGCTCGCGGGTGCTGCTGCCCCGCAACCTGCACCGCTCGTTGCTGCACGGCTGCGTGCTCGCTCAGCTCCGCCCGGTGCTCTTCGATCTGCCCTTCGATCCGGCCACCGGCCTCTGGCTGCCCCCCGATGCCGCCCACCTGGAGCGGGTGCTGCAGGCGGCGGGGGAGCTGGCGGGGGGGGAACTGGCAAAAGGTGAGCTGGCAGCAGTGGTGCTGGTGAACCCCACCTATCAGGGGCTGGCGGCCGATCTGCCCCCGCTGGTGGAGCTGGTGCACCGACGCGGTCTGCCGCTGCTGGTGGATGAGGCCCACGGCGCCCACTTCGGTCTCGATCCCTTGCTGCCGCAGGGGGCCCTGGCCAGCGGCGCCGATCTGGTGGTGCAGTCGCTGCAGAAGGCCGCCGGCGGCCTGGCCCAGAGCGCCGTGCTGCTGCTGGGCCCAGGCGCCTCCGCCAGGGTGGACCCGGCGGCTGTGGAACGGGCGCTGCTCTGGCTGCAGACCTCCAGCCCCAGCGCCCTGCTGCTGGCCTCCTGCGAAGCGGCCCTGGCGCATTTGCACGGCCCCGACGGCCGGCGGCGGCTGGGGCGCTCGCTGGAGCTGGGTCTGCGGCTGCGCGCGGCCCTGGAACGCCAGGGGCTGCCCGTTGTGGCCAACGACGATCCCCTGCGGCTGGTACTGCACGCAGCGGCCCTGGGGATCCAAGGCCTCGACGCCGACCAGTGGCTGCTGGAACGCGGCGTGATCGCCGAACTGCCCGAACCGGGCTGCCTCACCTTCTGCCTGGGGCTGCGCCCCCCCAGCCGGCTGATCCCCCGGTTGGGGAAGCAGCTCAAGCAGTTGGGGCGAGAACTCGGGGGCACCCCCCTGCCCGCCTTCTCGGCGCCACCGCTGCCCCTGGTGGCCGAACCGGAGCTGGCCCCCGCCGTGGCCTGGCGAGCCCGGGCCGAGCCGGTGCCCCTGGCGCAGGCCGCCGGACGGCTGGCGGCGGAGCCGCTCTGCCCCTACCCACCCGGCATTCCCCTGCTGATCCCCGGTGAGCGGATCGACGCCGAGCGCGCCGATTGGCTGCGGCGTCAGCGGGCACTCTGGCCCGGCCAGATCGCTGATACGGTGAGCGTCCTGGCGGATTGAGCACGCCCATGCAAGCAGCTGCTGGGGGCGTGCCCGTCGAACCCTTCCAGTGGGATTTCGTCACCCCCGGGGTGCCGGACAGCAGCTTCGAGGACGCCCCAGGCTTCAGCCCTACGCCGCTTGAACTGCGGGTGATGCTGCTGGCCCACCTGCGCCCCAGGGCCCAGTCGCTGGTGTGGGACGTGGGGGGCGGCACCGGCGCCCTGGCCCTGGAAATCGCCCGGCTGATGCCCGCCGGAGCCGTGCACACCCTGGAGCGAGACCCCGAAGCGATCGAGCTGCTCAAGCGCAACCGCCGCCGCTTCGGCATCAGCAACCTGCACATCCACGAGGGTCAGGCCCCGAGCGATCTGAACAGGCTGCCCGCCAACCCCGACCGGGTGCTGCTGGAGGTGGGGCGTCCCCTGGCGGATGTGCTGAACGCCGTCTGGCAGGCGCTGCAGCCGGGGGGCCGGCTGGTGATCAGCACCACGAGCCTGGAGGGGCTGGTGGATGCCACCGACACCCTGGGCCAGTTGCAGGCCCATGACGTGCAGGTGGTGCAGGCCACCGTGCACCGCATGCAGCGACGGGGCAGCCAAGCCAGGCTGGCGGCGGCCGAACCCCTGTTCCTGATCGCCGCCGAACGCCCCCTTTGAGCCCGCTGATCCCCGCCGATCCCCCTCTGCCGGGACCGCGCCAGCGCACCTCCCTCCCCCGGGTGGTGAGTGGTCTGGCGGCAGGCGGTTTCGGTCTGGTGGTGGTGAGTCTGGGGAGTTGGTGGTTCACCCTGGCGGTGTGCGTGCTGGTTCACCTGGGCCTGCTGGAGTTCTTCCGCCTGGCGCAGTTCAAGGGGATCCGGCCCGCCACCAAGACCACCCTGGTGCTCTGCCAGGTGCTGCTGCTGGCCACCCAGGCCGCCAGCGGCGGCGGCGAGCGCGCCACCGAACTGGCGGCGGCGGTGCTGCCGGTGTCGGGGGCGGCGATCTGCGGCTGGCTGCTGCTGCAGCCGGTCACCGGCACGATCGCCGACATCGCCGCCTCGATCTTCGGGCTCTTCTACCTGGGCTTTCTGCCCAGCCACTGGCTCAAGCTGCGCGACCTCACAGGCGAAGCCCTGGCCCCCCATCTGGTGGGCGCCCCCTGGCCCCTGGGCCCGGGCATGGCCTTCACCCTGCTGGCCTGCCTGCTGATCGTCGCCACCGACATCGGCTCCTACGTGATCGGGCGCCGGCTCGGGCGCCATCCGCTCTCGCCGATCTCCCCGGGCAAAACGGTTGAGGGGGCCCTGGGGGGGATGGGCTGTGCCGTGCTGACCGGCGCGATCGGCGGCGTGCTGCTGGGTTGGCCCTGGGGGGGATGGGCCCTGGGGGGCCTGCTGGGCGGTGTGGTGGCGGTGTTCGCCCTCGTGGGCGACCTGACCGAATCGATGATGAAACGGGATGCGGGCGTGAAGGATTCAGGCGATGCCATCCCCGGCCACGGGGGTATCCTCGATCGCATCGACAGCTACCTGTTCACACCGGCGGTGGTCTTTTATTTCGTCACGCTGCTGGTGCCACTGGTTTCTTGAAGAAGACTGTCCTGAGTAGAACGTTTCTGGGCGAAGCTGAGGGAGCAAACCTTTTCGATGAGGGCTCCCTGAAAACGTGACACAGGAGCCAGACCAGTGAAACGAAGTAACTCAATAAACCCAACAATTGATCGGCAGGGTGAAGGTTGCCACAAACTTTCTCATCTCAAGGCAGCTTTTCTCCGTCGCAAGTCGCAACGAAATGGCTGGCACAGGCCCATCCAGCGATTGACAGCCACATTGGCAATCAGGTTGTTTCGCAGTCATTGGATTGATGGTCCGGCAGCCGCCATCGCGCAGCACCAACAGATCGGCGATGAACAGAAATACCCCCAGATCGGTGCCGCGTCCATCCACATCACCGATCACCGCCTGCAGGGTGTGAGGCAGCGCGTCACGGAAAAAGCCGGTGGGCCGGGCGTTCTCGATCCGGTTGCGGTATGAGGAGTCCGGCTCCTTGACGCCAGGGGGCAGGTAGACCGAGCGGCGACTGGTGCCGTCGGGAGCATCGAGCAGGTTCCAGCAGTCGAAAGCCAGCTGCAGCCGATCCCGCAGTCCACGCAAGGTGTTGTGTTCGCGCCAGGGCTCCAGCAGCGGGGCGCCCTTGGCGGCGGCGCGGGCTTGCTGCTCGTTCGGAGATAGCGGCAGCCACTTGTTGCGGGATCGGCTGCGACTCCTGGAGGCCAAAGGCTTGGTGCTGCTTTTGGCTATTGCCACCAGTGGGCAAACCTCCTCCCTTCTCAATCGCCCTTAGGATCATCCCATCAGATCATCCCTGGAGGGATGGGCTATGCATGCCGTCAGCGTCAGCGGCCTCAAGAACAATCCGGCCGAGGCCCTGCGCCAGTCCAAGCAGGGCATGGTCGTCGTGCTCAACAGGGACCATCCCGATGCGGTGTTGATGGGCCTCGATCAGGACGGACTGCTGCAGGCACCGGGCGTGCGGCCCGCGCTGGCCACGGCCCTGTTCCGCGATGGTGAGCTGTCCCTGGCCCGCGCCGCCCGGGTCGCCGAGATGGACACGGCCGCCTTCATCTCCCACCTCTCACGGCTGGGGATTCCGGTGATCCGGCTGACGGAAGCCGAAGCCAACGCCGACCTTGACACCCTGGAGCAATGGCTGCAGTCGTCATCAGCGACGCCAGCCCTCTGATCGGCCTCGCCCGTGTGAACGGGATCGGCTGGCTGAAGGAGCTGTTCGGGGAGGTCCTCATCCCAGAAGTGGTCGCCGCTGAGGTCATCACCGGAGGCTTCCCTGCGGAAGAAGCGCGCATCACCGCTGCGTTGGAGGCTGGCTGGCTGCAGATTGCTGGTCCCATTCCAGACGGGCCTGACCTGCCGGATCTCGATGAGGGAGAAGCGGCCAGCATTCGCCTGGCCCTGGCGCATCCGGGCCCGGCGCTGCTGCTGATCGACGAGCGCTCAGGGCGGGCCGTGGCCCAGGGCTTGGGGCTGTCGATGGCAGGTACAGCCGCGGTCATCGGCATGGCCCGAGCGCGCCATTTGATCCCGTCAGCTCGGGCCGTGTTGTCCCAACTGCATGGCAGTGATTTCAGGATCGCTCCGGAAGTGATTCATGCCGTGCTGAAACGCTGCGGCGAGAGCAGCCCTGAAACTGCACAGGAGACCTGAGGGAGGCCTGGGCTACAGCGCTCAGGCCAGCACAGCGGAATGGATTGACAACGCCACGGGATGCCTCAAGGCTGTTCTCCAATGACTTGAAGTGGCGCTACCCGCTTTCCCCTCGTCAACTGCAGGGCAGCCAGGACATCCACACGATCAGGGAACTTCTGCACCATCAAAACGTGAGCACGACCATGATCTATATCAATGTTCTCAATCGTGGGCCGTTTGTGTCCGCAACCCGGCAGACATTGTGTGGCGTCATGAACAAGTGGTTCTCGCACCCGAGAATCACGGCCAAGCCTATGGAGAAGGGTCTAAAAGCCTCTAATTCAACTGGGTTCTTGCTGTGAGCCCGATGCCCTTGAGACGCGGTTCTCAGAAAGGGGTGCTCTCTCAGCGGTGGTTCACAGAAACCATCCAATAACAACTTAGCCGAATCTCTGGGAAGGGCGCCGGGCTGAGCGGAGGAACAGGATGCGCTCTAGCTTGGAATATTGCTACAATGGCATCAATAGGGAGCTACAAATGAATTTCACTTTGGAGTGCGAAGAAGAAGTAGACGGTCGTTGGATCGCCGAGGTGCCCGAGCTGCCTGGAGTTCTTGCATACGGGAGTTCCTCTGCTGATGCAATGTCAAAAGCTGAGGTCTTAGCCCTTCGTGTAATCGCTGATCGGCTTGAAAATGGCGACTCCGAGCCAGTCAGCATCCAGTTTTCCCTTCCACTCTCTGCATGAGTCATTGGCCGTCAGCTAAAGCCAAGAAAGTATTAGCAGCCCTGCTGTCCATTGGATGGGGAGTTAAGCGTCAGTCAGGATCTCACAAGACCCTTGAACACGCAGGCTATCCGGACTATGTCTTTGCATTCCATGATGGCGAGGAGATTGGCCCCAGGATGCTGTCTCGAATTGCCAAGAACACCGGTCTCAAACCAAGTGATCTTTGATGCAGGCAGTAATCGACTAACAATGCCATTCTCCTGAGCCGCCCCCTGATGATCTTTGTTGAACTTCCTGGCTCTCGTCGGCCAGCGGAACCGCATGGTGGAGCTGTCGCGCTTGGAACAAAGATCTAGAACCGGCTCTCCTTATGCATTCAGGGCAACACCCTCGCCTCGCCCTCCAGCTCGAGGTTGCCCTTGCTCAAGCGGGCTTCATCGATGCGAATCGATGGATCCATGGGCAGGCGTGCCACCGCACTCCCCTCGATCGCTCTGATTTCGACGCTGCCTTTCACCGCCTGGGTCATGGCGCAGATCTCGCTGGGTGGTGACCCTTCGCCCGCAACCACCGCAAGGACCAGCACCTCGTCGGCGATGCGCAGGCTCCCCAGGGGCGAACGCCCCAACAACTGCTCCGCCAGCAGGTCCCCCAGCCACCCCCAGGGTGGGCTGGTGAGCGAGCGGTTCAGACCTTCGCCGCTGAAGGCCACGGCGCCCCTGATCTGGAACGATTCCTCCAGCTGCAAGCCCTGGCCCTTGAGCAGGCCGCCCATCTGCACGCGGATCGCGGTGCTGGTGAGCTCCACCCGCTCGAACATCAACTGCTGGTAGACGACCCCCTGGGCCACCACACTCACCCCCTCCAGGCGACCGCGCAGGAGTTGGAGGGCGCTGCCGTGGAGCTGCAGCTCGAGCGCATCGACGGCCTGGCACTGCTGGCGGATCCAGAGCTGCAGGCCGCTGGCCAGCAGCTGCAACGCAGGGCTGGGGCGGGAGTTGTCATGGCCAGTGCTCATGGCTGTTCAGCAGCCCACGCCCAGGCCTCGGCCACCCGCTGGGGCTGATCGAGATGGGGCAGGTGGCCGCAATCCTCCAGCTCCCGCAGGCGCTCCCCCAGCAAGGCCTGGGCGGCGCGCTTCTGGGCCGGCCGCAGGATGCGATCGTTGGCGCCCCAGAGCACCTGCAGGGGCTGGGGGGGCAGGGGATCACCGCAGCCGGCGAAGCCGCCGCTGCGGGCGAAGCGGCCCAGGGCCATCCCCCAGCCGGGCACCGCCAGGGGCAACGAGGCGATCTGCTCCTCGGCGGGGCCCACGCTGCTGGCGGGGTCGGCGAAGGCGGTGCGCACTAGGCCCCGGCGCACGCCGGGAAGGGCGAGAAAGCGCACCCCCAACAGATCCAGCAAGGGCGGCAGCGGCATCGGCCGGCCGGTGAGCCCGGCGGGGGCCAGCAGCAGCAGCCGTTCGATGCGCTCGGGCTGCCGACGGGCCAGCTCCACCGCCACCGATCCGCCCATGGAGGCGCCGATCAGACCCATTGGGTCCGGGGAGATCCGCTCGGCGATGGCCGCCAGCAGGGCCTCCAGGTGAGCCAGCACCCCGGCCGGGTTGTAGGAACCCTCGCTGGGCCGGGGGCAGAAACCGAAGCCGTAGAGGTCGGGGATCACCAGGGTGAAACGGGCCGAGAGCAGGGGCGCCAGGCGCCGGAACTCCAGCAGCGAGCTGTCGAAGCCATGGAGCAGCAGCAGGGGCGGCCCCTGGCCGAGCAGCGCCACCGGCCAGCGACCCTCCAGCCCCGCCAGCTCCCACCACTGCACCGCGGCGGCCAGGTCCCGCCCCTGGGGGTCGATCAGGCTGCGGGCAGCCTCGGCCAGCAGCGCCTCTCCAGCGCTCAAGCCGCGAGCTCGCGCTGGTGCGTGGGGCAGGCGTCGGCGCTCACCAGGGCCCCGAGCAGATCAGCGGGGGTGACCGGGAAAGGGAGATGGTGGAGGTCGGAGTGGGGCAGGCAAGCGAAGGCACAGATCGCCTGCAGATCGCTCAAGGGGGCCGAGGCGAGGCCCAGATCGGCGAGGGTCACGGGCAGGCCGAGGGTGCGAAAGAAGCCCAGCAGCTGACGGCGGGCCTGGGCCGCCAGCTGGTTGCCGGCGAGCTGCTCCTCCAGACGCAGCTGCACCAGGATCCCGAAGCCCACCTTTTCGCCGTGGAGCCTGCCGTGGGTGGCCTCCAGCTGGGTGAGGCCGTTGTGGACCGCATGGGCGGCCACCGTGCGGCAACGGGCGCCACCGAGGCCGCCGATCAGACCGGCGGTGAGGCCACTGGCCTCCGCCACCCGGACCCAGGCCTCACCGCCGGGTTCCGCCAGGGCCGCCTCCCCTTCAAGCAGGAGCTGATCGCGCAGCACCCGCGCCATCTGCACCGCCTGCTGGATCAGGCCGTCGCCGCTGCTGCCGCTGCTCACCTGGGCCTCGTACCACTTGGCCATCGCATCGGCCAGGCCGCTGGCCAGGGTGCGCACGGGCGCCTGGCGCACCAGGCCGTGGTCGAACACCAGCAGCTCCGGGCAGCGATCAAGGGCCACATCGCCCTCGAAGGCACCGGCTGGGGAATAGAGGTTGGCCAGGGCCGTCCAACCGGCGCAGGTGGCGGCGCTGGTGGGCACGGTGAGGCAGGGCAGGTCCAGCCGCTGGGCCAGCAACTTGCCGGCATCGAGCACCTTGCCGCCACCGGCGGCCAGAACCGCATCCACGGCGCGGCCAGCGCGGGCTGCAGCGGTGAGCTCCGCCTGCAGTCGCCCCAGATCCTGCTCGCAGCAGTCGAACTGCAGCTCACCATCAATCGGATCGAGGCCCTGATCGCGCAGATCGGACGCCAACCGCTGGCGCAGTTCGGCGGTGGCGGCGCTGCGACCGAGCAGCAACGGGCGGCGACAAAGGCCGGCGATCAGCGGCAGGGCCTCGGCCCAGGCCGCCTCCCCCCGCAGCACCCGGGCCGGGGCGATCTGGTGCTGGCTGACGGGGCTGGTCATGCCTTGAGTTTAAAAGTCGCGCCCCTTCCCTCGCTTGGCCGTCCTGGGGGGAACCTTGAGCCCGCGTTGATCAGGAAGCCATTGAGGGTCACCGTGAAGGCTGGGGAGAGCGGTTCGGCGCGCCGCCAAGGAGGGCTTGGAGACAGGTCCCATGCGGTGCCGATCTCTAGCCTGAAAACAAGGCAAGGCCAGGCTTGTTCGCATGAACGACGCTGATCTCAAGCAGTCCATCGCGTCCTACGGGGCCCGTGATCTTGGGGAACGGAAATCGTGGTACTCGGCAGCGGCCCAGGTGTACGAACGTGCACGTCCGGCCTATCCCCAGGAGCTGATCGAGCAGGTCATCAAGGTCGCCGGACTGACCCGCTACTCCAGAATCCTTGAGGTGGGATGTGGACCGGCAACCGCCACCCTTGGCTTGGCTCCCTTGGGGTGCCCGATGGTGTGCCTGGAGCCCAACCGAGACTTTGCTGTGGCAGCTCGGCGACGTTGTGAGGCCTACCCCTCGATCGAAATCGTCGAGTCGGCCTTTGAGGAATGGCCCCTGGCTGAACAAGCCTTCGATGCTGTTCTGGCGGCCAGTTCATTTCATTGGGTGACGCCAGAGGTGGCCTACCGCAAGGCCTCTTCAGCACTGAACGAACGCGGCCATCTGATTTTGTTGTGGAACATGGAACTTCAGCCCTCAAAGGCCACCCATGAACTCCTGCTGGAGGCCTACGAGCTGCATGCTCCAGAGCTGATCCGCCATGAAACCAGGGCTGAGCAGCAGCGGATTCTCAGCGTGCTGGCGCAACTCGCCCTGGAATCGGACCTGTTCGGCAACCTGCAGGAGGGGTCGGTTGAAACCCAGCTCACCTGGTCGGCGGATCAGTACCTGGAGTCCTTGGCCACCTACTCCCCCTATCTCCGGTTGGACCCCGAGCGTCGATCAGCGCTGTTCGCGGAGTTACACAGGATCATCGACAAGCTGCCTGGGGGGCAGATCGCCTTGTCGTACCTCTCGGCGTTTCAGATCACCCAGAAACGGCCATCGACCTGATCATCGCCCCGCTGGCGCGCTGGTTCATGACCAGATCAGACCGGAGGCCTGCCTGGAAAGATCCGGTCACCGTTTGGGGGCAGCGCCCCGCCGACAGGAGCAAACCCAAGCCATAGAAAGGATCCAGGCCAGCCTCCCCTTCCCGCCCCCCCAGGACCATGCCCCCCTCCCCGAAGGCCTCTCGCCCCCGCTGGCGCGCCAGCCTCGCCCTCTCCGGGGTGGCCCTGGCCCTGGGCGGCTGCGCCATGGTGCAGGCCACCGCCCTGGCCCCTCGGTTGCAGCCGCCCCTGGCGGTGGGCGCCGGCGGCCGCTGCACCAACGGCAACCGCAACGCCGAGCAGATCTTCAGCGCCTCTAAAAATGGCGTCGCCGTGGTGCGCACCGACCGCGGCCTCGGCAGCGCCTTCGTGGTCGCCCAGCAGAACGGCACCACTTACCTGGTCACCAACGCCCACGTGGTGGAGGGCAGCGACGGGGTGAACCTCAAGTGGGTGGACGGCCGCAGCGACGGAGCCCAGGTGGTGGCCCGGGGCGGCGGCGGCTCCCCCACCAACGACCTGGCCCTGCTGGCGGTGCAGGGCACCCGCGGCCAGGTGCTCAAGCTGAACGATCGGCCCTCCGCCGTGGGCCAGGAGGTGTTCGTGATCGGGGCGCCCAAGGGGCTGGAGTTCAGCCTCAGCCGCGGCGTCGTCAGCAGCCTCCGGGATCGCGACGGCATCCTGCAGATCGATGCGGCGATCAACCCGGGCAACTCCGGCGGCCCGGTGCTCGACGCCCGCAACTGCGTCGCCGGCATCGCCACGTTCAAATACAACGACAGTGAGGGGCTCAACTTCGCCGTCTCCGCGGCGGCGGTGCGCGATTTCCTCAAGCGTTTGCCCGCGGCTGGCGAGGGGTCAGCGGGAGGCAGTGACGACACGGCCCGGGTTCCCTATCCAGAAGCGCGCCCCAGCGAACCGGAGGGCGTGGCACCCGGCGCCCCCAGCGTCTGCGTGTTCCGCCGGGGCGACCAGGCTGACGCCGAGCGCATCCCCTGCCGCCTCAGCCGCCTGCAGAACGACAACGGCCAGACCATCTACGACCTGGCCTGGGCCGACGGCTCCCGCAACGCCTATGCCTTCTTTGAGAGCGGCAAGGTGCTGATCCAGGCCAGCGACGGCCAGGGCGGTTCCGGCAGCGACGAAGGACGCTTCCAGGTGGGGGCCGCCGGGGTGGCGATCCAGAGCAGCCCAGGCAACCTTGCCTTCATTCCTGGGCTCAATCCCGTCCTGAATTGAAGGCGATCCCGGCCCTGACGGGCGCTTCCGGGTGGCCACGATTGACCTCCCCAGGGGGCCGCCCTCTACGCTTCCTGCGACTGAGACGGGCCACAGGGTGCTGAAGGGCGAAGTGAACCGGGCCTTGGAACTCAAGGAGCTGGGCTGGCCGGCCGATGACGTGCGGCGCTACGAGGAGCTGTGGGAGTACCGCCAGCGCTGGGGGGCGATCAACCTCGAACCGGAGGACCGGGCTTACCTGCGCAAGGCCGATGCCGCCCTCCCCAAGCTGCCGACGGGCAAGGGGTCGGTGCGCAAGAGCTTCCGCGACAAGTCGCACGTGCGCTGGCTGAACTTCTACCTGGAGGCCTTCAAGGCCGCCGAGGCGGAACTGGGGCTGACAGGCGTTGAGCTGGGCGCCTGGCGCATCGTGCTCGAAGAAGAGCTGCGCGCCCTGGCCTACGACGAACCGGTGCTGGGGTTGCCCGACACCCTCAAGGCCAAGGCGTTGATCCCGGCTCGGGAAGCCTGGGTGGCGGCCACCGCCGCCGGCGGCCGTGTGCTGCAGGTGGATTTCGCTGCCCCGCTGGCGGCCCTCAAGGCCAGGGAAAAGACCAGCTGGAAGCCCCTGCGGGGCGAGGACAACGCCGCCGCCAGCGACTACCCCGTGCTGGAGGCCCAGGCGGCGGCCAGCTTCCGCTCCCAGGTGCGCCAGGAGGTGGTGGCCCTGATCCGCAGCACCTTCCCCTCGCTCAAGGACACCGAGAAGCCCCTGCCCCCGGACGACTGGCAGCCGGCCTGAAGCGGCGGTGTTCTCCGCCGCCTGCGAGCGCAACAAAGGCCCGATCCTTGAAGTGCTGCGCCGCCGGCTCCCCGCCCGCGCGACGGTGCTGGAGCTGGGCTCGGGCACGGGCCAGCACGCCCAGCATTTCTGCGCCTCGATCGAAGGCCTGAGTTGGCAACCGACGGAGCTGGCGCCCCATCTGGAGATGCTGCGCTTGTTGCTGCTGCAGCCCCCCCGGCCAGAGGGGTTGTTGGAGCCCCTCGCCCTCGACGTGCGCGAGCAGCCCTGGCCAGCGGGCCCCTTCGAGGCGGTGTTCTCGGCCAACACGGCGCACATCATGCCTTGGGAGGCCGTGCTGGCTCTGCTGGCCGGCGCGGCGCAGGTGCTCTCGCCCGAGGGCCTGTTGTTGCTCTATGGCCCCTTCAGCGAGGGCGGCGTGCACAGCGCTGCCAGCAACGCCGCCTTCGACGCCGAGCTGCGGGCCCGCGATCCGTCCATGGGGGTTCGCGATGCCCAGGTGATCCAGGCCGAGGCCGTCCGGGTGGGGCTGAACCTGGCGGAAGGCGTGGATCTGCCCGCCAACAACCGAATGCTGATCTTCCGGAACGGCGTGGGCATGCTTGAGCGATGAGCGAAGCACCCCTGCGCGAGCCGGCGGCTGTGCTGAGGGAGGTGTTCGGCTACGGCGCCTTCCGCGGCCCCCAGGAAGCGATCGTTGACCATGTGCTGGCGGGGGGCTCGGCCCTGGTGCTGATGCCCACGGGGGGCGGCAAATCCCTCTGCTACCAGATCCCCGCCCTCTGCCGGGCCGGCACGGGCGTAGTGATCTCGCCCCTGATCGCCCTGATGCAGGACCAGGTGGAGGCGCTGCGCCAGGCGGGGGTGCGCGCCGCTGCCCTCAACTCCGCCCAGGGCCCCGCCGAGGGCGCCGCCAGCTGGCGGGCCCTGCGCGCCGGCGAGCTGGACCTGCTCTACCTCTCTCCCGAGCGCCTGCTTTCGGGCGACACCCTCGAGCGGCTGGGGGAGCTGCCGATCGCCCTGTTCGCCATCGATGAGGCCCACTGCGTGTCCCAGTGGGGCCACGATTTCCGGCCCGAATACCTGCAGCTGGCCCAGCTGGCGGAACGCTTCCCGGCGGTGCCGCGGCTGGCGCTCACGGCCACGGCCGATCCGCGCACCCGCGAGGAGATCCGCCAGCGCCTGGCGCTGGAAAGCGGCCGGGTGTTCAGCGCCAGCTTCGATCGGCCCAACATCCGCTACCTGCTGCGCGAGAAGGACGACCCCAGCCGCCAGCTGCTGGCCTTCCTTGAGGGGCAAAGGGGCGAGGCGGGCATCGTCTACGCCCGCTCCCGCAGCCGGGTGGAGAGCCTGGCCCAGACGCTGCGGGCGGCGGGCTTCGACGCCCTGGCCTACCACGCGGGCCTGGACAACGACGTGCGCGCCCAGGTGCTGCGGCGCTTCCGCCAGGAGAGCGCCGTGGTGGTGGTGGCCACGGTGGCCTTCGGCATGGGCATCGACAAGCCCGATGTGCGCTTCGTCGCCCATGTGGACCTGCCCAAGAGCCTGGAGGCCTACTACCAGGAAACCGGCCGGGGCGGGCGCGACGGGCTGGCGGCCACCGCCTGGATGGTGCACGGGGCGGGGGATCTGCCCCAGCTGCGCCGCTTCATCGACGACTCCGCCGCCGAGCCGGAGCAGAAGCGGATCGAGCACGGCAAGCTCGATGCCCTGGTGGCCTTCACCGAGGCGGCGGGCTGCCGGCGCCAGGTGCTGCTGGCCCACTTCGGTGAAGCGCTGGCGGAGCCCTGCGGCAACTGTGACCGCTGCCTGGAGCCAGGCCGCTCCAGCGACGGCACCGAGGCCGCCCGCATGGCGCTTTCAGCTGTCTACCGCACGGGCAGCCGCTTCGGGGCGGCCCATTTGGTGGATGTGCTTCTGGGGGCCGACACCGCCCGCATCAGGGAGCTGGCTCACCAGCAACTGAGCGTCTATGGGATCGGCAAGGAGCTCGACAAGGGCCAGTGGCGCAGCCTGTTTCGGCAGCTGGTGGCCCGGGGGCTGCTGGAGAGCGACCCGGAGGCCCGTGGCGGCCTGCGCTTCGGAGCCGATGATCTGGTGCGGCCGCTGCTGCGGGGGGAGAGCCGCTTCGCCGTGCACCTGCCGCCCCCCCGGCAGGTGCAGCGCCGCCAGGGGCCCAGCGGCGCCGAGCGCGCCCGGGCGGGCGACACGGAGCTGGATCGCGAAGGCGAAGCCCTGCTGGCGGCCCTCAAGGAGTGGCGGCGGGAACAGGCCCGCAGCCAGGGGGTGCCCCCCTACGTGGTGTTCCACGACCGCACCCTGGTGGAGGTGGCGGCACTGCGGCCCTCCAGCACTGGCGAACTGGCCCAGGTGAGCGGTGTGGGGGCCGCCAAGCTGGAGCGCTACGGCGAAGCCGTCCTGGCGGTGATCAGCACGCGCTGAGCCGACCGAACCACAGGGGCCCAGGCCCTCAGAGGGCGCGGCGGTCGAGGGCCTCGGCCAGGCGCGTGGCGGCGGCCGCGAGATCGGCCTGGGGATCGGGGGCAGCAACGGCCTCCTCCTTGCGGCGCAGGCGTTCGATCGCGCGCACGATCAGAAACACCACGAAGGCGATCACCACGAAGTTGATCAGCGCCACGATCACGGCGCCGGCGGGCCAGGCGGCGATCGAGGCCACGTTGGCGGCCTTGAGGGCCGGAGCCAGCAGCGTGGTCATCACCAGGCTGACCACCGCATCCACCACCTTGCCGAAGGCTCCGGCGATGACCACGGCCACCGCCAGATCGACCACATCGCCCTTGTTGATGAACTCCTGGAAATCGCGAAGGAAGGAACTGCGGCGGGGTGCCATGGAAGGAAGAACGCAATCGCGGAGGCTACCGCCTGAGCGGAAGTAGCCCAGCGGCTGAGACAACGACAGCCCAGGGCGGTGATGATCCAGTCGCCAAGCAACGCCCATGGCCATCCCTGAATCCGCCGCCGAAGCGCTCCGCTGGGCCCTGACCCTGCTGGTACCTCTGCTGGTGGCCGTGCTGCTGAGCGCCCTTCTGCCAGGCGCTGGGCTCACGGCGCGGACCCGGCGCTGGCTGAGTGGGTTGCAGGTCCTGGGGCTGGTGATGGCCCTGATCGGTGTGATCACGCCCTTGGTGCTGTTCCCCGTGGTGATCGTGCTGATGTTCTGCGCGATCTTCAGCGGACTGCTGCAGATCCTCAGCCAGTTCACGGCCAGCTTCTCCTGCCCGGACTTACCGCTGGCGGCGCAAGCTCCTGTGTTGATCCAGCCCGGGGTGGGGCTGCTGGTGTTCGCCACGGCGCGGCGCTGGCTGTTGAGGCGACACACTTAAGCCAAGGCACCCAGCTCAGATGGCAGGTGATGGCAGGGTGGGCGTAAACCCCTTCGAGAGCTGAACAACGTCGTGTGACAACACACTCGGTCCACCCATCTCTCGAATGAAAAACTCAGTGGAGGATTTGAGTAGATCCAGCTTCGAGCCATCGTCTGGTGACCAATGCCAGGATCAAAAGGAGTCAAAACCTTCCTGGTTGTTGCTACGGCTTTGGATGAGCTTTGAAAAAATCCCAGATCACCTGCGTTCCACTGATGTCGTGACAGGTGTTGCCAACGAGCCATCTGGGCAGGATCGCTGGAGCACCCGGCCAGGTGTGACCGCCTCCGTTCATGCGGTAGAGCACGACTTCCGTACCAGCCTTACCAACGGCATAGCTGAACGACTGGACACGGCAGCCGTCATGTTTGTCGGTGTCAGGGAGATCCTTGATCACCGGCTGTAGCTGGGAGCCGTTGCGCTTGAGCCATTGGTGGATCACTGCGTCGGTGGAGATGATCCGCCCACGGTTGAGCGCGGAACGGGCTGCGATGTTGCCACCACCAAAAGGCACGAGCGGATCATCGGTTCCCTGCAGGATCAACACCGACACGGCTGCTCCGGTTGGAACGAGAAGCTGTAGGGCTCGGCCAAACCGCCGGCCACCGGAGCGATCGCCGCGATCCGCGTTGACAGGCGAGCGCCCAGGGCATGGGAGAAGATTCCACCATTGCTGATGCCGGCGGCGTAGACGCGCTTGGGATCGAGTGGATGGACCCTGGCCACATCGTCAACCAGGGCGGCCATGAAGCCGAGGTCATCGACCCTGTCGCGCTGGGCTGCAATCCCCGCAGCATCGCGGCCATCGTTCCAGCTCCTGCCCACGCCCTCGGGGTAAGCGACAAGAAAACCCTCTCGATCCGCGAGCTCACTGAAGCCGCTATGGCGCTCAATCTGCAAGGCCGTGCCGCCACCACCGTGGAACACCAGGACAAGGGCCGCTGACTTGTTCTTCGGCAACCCAGGCGGACGATGGAGGTAATAGGTTCGGCTGAGAGCACCGACCTTGATCGTTCGCGTGAGCGTGCCCCTCACCGACTGCGCGAGACACCCAGCTCCGATCAGGACGAACGCAGCCAACACCACCAGGATGGCCGTCAGATGCTTCTTCATGTTGTCTTCATGCCATTTGGAGAGATTGGCACAACCTCCATGGGTTCAATGGAATGACCCCTTGATGTCGGATCAAATCGGCGCACGAAAGGAGGCGAAGCCGACTGAATCGCGACCGCTCAAGCCACGTGCGCGGCCCAGCCGTGATAGCTGTTGACCTTGAGCTTACTCATTCTTGACAATATCGACTGAGATCTCAACCGCCGGAATCATTCCTCTGTTCTCAAGCCAATGGGTGGTGTTCCTGTCCTCGGGCCAGCCCACGCCCGGCCCATAGTCCGTAGCGACTCCATTTCGATGGTCAGTGATTGTTCCTTGCAGGATGTAGACGATTCCTGGTCTGTCTTGATGGTCGTGAATCGGACCGAAGACGCCTCCAGGCTCAATGGTCACCCTACGCATTCGAAGTTGGCGGCCAGCCATGCCCACGATCTCAGGGCCAAGGTCAAGCGTAGAAAGCAAAATCGTCGCAACACCCTTCGTCTCAGGTGCAACCGGTTCGTTGCTCGTCATGATCCTATCTCCGAACATCCAAATCCTAACGACTCACCTCAGCGGCCTGGCCATAAGGATGTGTGATTAACAACCACGACACCCCACTAGGTTCGACGCAATGCAGTTCACATCAGCATTCAAGTAAGTTGCAAAATTACATGACCGACTGTCACCTCTGGCGCCGATGCGCCCGTGTCAGGGATGTTCCTCGCAATATAGTCCTTCGCCTTGAGCAGGCTCTCATCAATTCCAGCCTGGTCCTGGCAAACGGTCACCGAAAGGCCACCATGCTCGGTATGAGCGAGTGTGTAGGAAACGAACCCTTTCACAGAACGGAGCAGGCGCTCAACATCGGCCGATTGCTGCTCCAGCGCATCAAATGTCTCCTTAGCACCCTTACCCGAGTAGCTCCGAATAACAACTTTCATGATTCAACGACGTTCAATGGGTTTGATTGAAGATGTTGTAGAGGAGCACCCTCACGGCCGATCACAAGCCCAGAGCTTCCAATGATGCGTACTCAGCGGCTGAGTGGACGAACAATCGCATTCGCGCCAGTCGAAGGTAGAATCATGGTAAGTCTGTGATAACTAGCCATAAAAGCCGTTGATATTTCTTAGCCTTGACGGTCACTGGCCCCATGCGGAACTTAGCAAAAGTGTCAACATTTTTAGAAAGCGCAGCACACATGAAAAAGCTTTCGATCAAGGTTCTTGCCAAGGTGCACCACCAATTGCTGGAGCGCATCGTCAGAACTCTGGTTCATCGACTGAATAGCCTCTCTGCTCAAGCTCACGCTGTAAATGGGCCAGCTTAAAAGTCCAGAACACGATGAACTCTGCATTGCCTACCACGTTGTGCTCAATGCGCAATCCATCCGAAAACAGGCCGCTGCATGGGCTGAGTCTCCGAATCGAACCCTTGGGGAAAACCCAGCTCATGCCCAGGCAGGAGATGGTCAACACCGAATCAGCCACCAGAATCGAGGCGAATGGCCACGATGCGTTGAAGGAGAAGAAGGTGCCACCGCCAACCCTAACGCCACCGATTTGAGAAAACGTCGCTCTCATCTCATGACCCTCTCAATGGCCTCAGCCCGAAAAATAGCTGAAGGAGAATGACTTGCAGAATACAAGGGATCCGTTGACCCATGTACTGTAGTTTGAAGGTGAACAAGAGCGCAAGTCATCAGAGCGCCCGATAGATGATCAGCTCCGCACGCTAGAGCTTATCGCTGAAGTCATCCATCAACTGGTAACCAGAGTCCCCACCGGGAAAAGGCCGTGAATACCTGAGCCTGGATTGACGTAGCGCTGCTTGAGATCCACACCCTCCACGTAGCCTGAGCCAACTTGATGGGATCGAGGCCGCTGGCAGAGGGAAGCGAGCCCCATTGGTGCAACAACTATCGCGACCTTGCAATGAATTGACTTCCATGACTTGAATCGGCTTGGGACATGTGCAGCAAGCTCATGATCATTCGCGAGAGTCAGATTACTTGATAACCAAATTCTTGCTCTCACTTTTTAGAAATTGCATGGCACTCTCCTTTGATTTGGGGACATAGATTCGAAGCAGCGCGGCGAAAGGTGAAGGTGTCTCGACGTTGTTCGCGCTACCGGGAGAGTTGAACCGGATTGTGTAGGAACCATCGGGGTTGGGGATGGCCTCTGAATTCGAAAGGGCGGCCTTGTCCCTGGCCAGCCAGCCTTCACTGTTGTAGGTGGTGATCGACCAGAAACCGCCTCGGTCAGAATCGACTTCCGGCGGCATAAAGGTGAGGCTCGATGGCAACGCCTTGCCCTCCTTGTTCTCTGTACGATTCGCAATCGGAGCGTAGGCCGCATGTTCGACCGAGAGACCACCCCATCCGTAGGCGGTGGCGTAGAGATGATCCTGCGGTTCGGTCTCCGACACTCCGCCTTGGGCCCTGCTGGTGTCTGGCAGTTTCCCAGCCTGAACGTCCTTGATCAGCGCCGTACGGATCACCTCCATCTGCTTTTGATCGATCACAATGTCAGGAGTTGCATAGGGAACGGCTGAGGCCGCCTCGATGGTTGCCATCCCCTGAAGGGTATGGGTGGCAGCGAGTCCGCCTTGCGCTTCCGGAAGCTTTCGGATTCGCATGTTGAGGTAGACGTAGTTGCCGTATGTCAGATCATCGAGGGTAATGGTGAGAGTCTTACCGGGATACACCACACCAACGATGTAGTTCTGCTGGTCGATGATCTCGATGATGTGATAGGTCTTGCTTGCCGGCACGGAGAGTGTCGCTCCGCTCCGGACGTCCACGACGGCACTGGAATAGATGACATCCTGATTTTCCCGGATGACCTGCTGTGTCTTGACGTTGCTGACATCACGCTGATGCGCCCAGGTGTTGATACTCGCCTTGGCAAGGCTTCGTTTGATGTTGAAATCGGTCTCCGAGACTTTGTAAGCGGTGTCCGTCACTCCAAAATCAGACGGTGAAGCGAATGTTGAGTTTGTCATCTCAGCTCATTGAATTGGCGTTGCCTTAGGCAGCTTGTAACTTCCATCCAGGACGGATGGCCCTGGACGATACACACGCATCAGGAAGTTCCATCCTTCGGTCACATCCAGCCGGTTCGGAACGGCACCACACAGTTGCTTTGATCCGAAAGACACGGTGAACGTGCCGTCGGCATTGAGCTTCACATTCGAGGAATTGACCAGACTGTTCTCGCTCTTGATGAACCCATCGTTGCCGTAAATCAAAATCGACCAGAAGGCTTTGTTCTCCGGCACCTTGTAGGTGGCTGTGTGGCAAACCTTTGGATTATGGCCGCCGCTGTAGTTCAGGTAGGTGGCGTCCCATTCGGGGAAGAGCCCCCAGGCCGCCGCAGCCGCAATGTGACGGATCTTTTCAACAACCTTACCGCGCGGTCCCTGCATCCCCTTCCAACTGCTGTACTGCGCTGAATCCTTTTCATACTGCGCGGTCAAGGTCTTCAGAGAGGGGCGATCCCATTTGAACTTGGGCAGTGGATCGGCGCTGTTGGCCTTGATGACGAACTGATCCTGCAACTTGTTGACCAGGGCGATTTCGTCTGGATCTTTCGGATTAACCACTTGGATGCGCACTCCGACGCCCAGGTATTTAGTGTCCTTCGGGAGTTGGTGGGTGCCCTCCGTGTAGATCACAAACGGTACGTAGTGATCATTGTCAACGAGATACACCGACGCGTAGCGACCTTTTGGCAGTTTAGGGACAGTAATTGTTGCACCCTTGGATGTGTCGACAACACCCATGGAGTAAAGCGTATCGCGGTTCATCCGCACGACATTCTGCTTATCGAGCGGCGTGGGAGTGCGGAAGTGATAGAAGCGATTGACGCCCCCTGCCATTTTCACGATCTCGGCGAACTGCCGATCGGTTTCGGCCCGGATATAGGTCTTCGGCGTCACCTTGACGCCAGCTTCAGGGAGGCGTTGTTGCGTGATGCTCTGCTTGACAACGGGGGTTTGTGCAGCGACCGGCTGGACGATCGTCGTCGCACACAGCGCCATCACAACGCCCGCGAAGTTGAAAATTTTCCGGGTGGTTCGTTTCATCCGCAACAATCAATTTGATGACTTGAGCCTAGGTTGTTAAGCCAGCTGAGGCACTGGTTCAGCTGGCCAGACGACAACGACCGGAACCGGTCTCAATCCCCCTTGGGCGTGAGCGCCTTCATGGCTTCGTCAATATTGAAGTCCAGGCTCTCCATGCGCGGCGGATAGTCTTTGAGCGACTTGATCAGCACGCCGACCTGAGCGAAGGCGGGCGCATAGGTCCAGGCGTGGTTCTCCTGCCATTCATCGAAACCGCGCGAATGCTCCATGCGCTCGAATGGATCAAGCTTCAGGTTGGTGACGAGCGGCGTCAGCATGTCCTGCTGGACGCCATTGAACCACTTGTCCTGCTTGACGAACAGGAACTTCCAGTCGCCGTAGCGGATGCCGTGGAGCTTGGTCTCGGTGAAGTAGTAGAACTCCTTGCGCTTGGACTTGCCCTTGCCGGTGATCAGTTCAGTCTGGTCGTACCCATCGAGGTGGATGTGGGTGTAAGTCTGCTCGCCCGCCTGGTAACTGGTGAGGAGTTTCTCCTTCACATTCGGCTCACCGACAGCGGCCATCAGGGTGGGAATCCAGTCTTCCATGGTCATGAACTCACCGGTCGTCTCGCCCGCGGGGATCCTGCCGGGCCACTTCACGAGCATCGGCACCCGGAAGCCGCCTTCCTTGCCGCCGACGCCTTTCTCACCGCCGAACGGGGTGTTGCCGCCATCGGGCCAACTGTTCATGGCCGGACCGTTGTCGGTGGAGAACATGACGATCGTGTTGTCCGCGACGCCCAAGTCGTCGAGCTGCTTGAGGAGTTCGCCGACCGTGTCGTCGAGTTCCATCATGCCGTCGGCATAGAGGCCATAGCCACTCTTGCCCTCGTACTCGGGCGACAGGTTGGTGCGGTAGTGCATCCTCGTGGTGTTGTGCCAGACAAAGAACGGTGTGTCGGCCTGGACCGCGTCGTTGATGAAGCGCTTGGATTCGACGAGGATTTCAGAATCCAGCGTCCGCTGGCGCTGCTGCCCGAACGGGCCTTTGTCTTCAATCTTCTGCGTGCCATCCGGATTCGCCCAGGAGTGAACGACGCCGCGCTGGGCGAATTGTTTGGCGACTTCGGGGTCCTTCGGAAAGTCGTACTGCTCTGTGTATTCCCCGGCATTGAGGTGATACAGGATCCCGAAGAACTCATCGAAGCCGTGGGCGGTGGGCAGGTGCTCATCGCGGTCGCCGAGGTGGTTCTTGCCAAACTGCCCCGTGGCGTAGCCGAGCGGCTTGAGCAGGTTGGCCAGCGTTGGGTCAGCCTTGTTCAGGCCCTGTTCCGCACCCGGCAAGCCGACGGTCGCCAAACCGACCCGGATCGGATACTGCCCCGTGATGAACGCCGCGCGTCCCGCGGTGCAGGAGGCCTGGCCGTAGTGATCCATGAAAATCAGCCCCTCCTTACCGATGCGATCGATGTTCGGCGTGCTGCCACCCATCATTCCGCGGTGATAGGCGCTGATGTTCCACATGCCAACGTCGTCACCCCAGATGATCAGGATGTTGGGCTTGCTCGATTGACTCATCCTGGGCTCCTTGGGTAATGGGTGAAGGCTGGCTGACGTTCGCCATCGCGAGGCCAAAAGCTGTAGTGACCGCAGAGGAGAACGATTCGGTGGCGGCTCTAGTCTGTGGCGATGGTGGCTAATTCTATGCCGGCATTAAACGTCGCACGGCTTGAGCTCCGCACACTTAGCAATCAGTCATGACATCTTCGGGTCAACCTCGTCTTGATCATCAAAGGCCAGGACGTCGGTAGGGAATGCATTGAGCTCCAACGACTTGCAGCACAGGATTGACTCTGCACTCGCCAGCCGATTGAGGGCAAGTCCGCCCGTACTTTCCTGGCCTTGGTTGAAGACTCTTGACTCATGCCATGAGTGCCACCGAGGTGGTCCCCGAGACAGGCTGGATCAGTTCAATCTGGGTGTCCCAGCACAGGCGAGATGAAGGTTGCAGAGCCAATCTCCGGGCTTGCCGAGATACGTGCCTTCGGTATCCTTTGCAGCAAGATCCTCCATGTGCATGAAGCGCCTGATTCCCTTCGTTTCAACGAAGAACTTCTCGGCGGCTGAACGATCTCGGACAATCCAGGCAACTTGGCAGAAGACTGGAGCAAGGACTGGCTTGGTCATGGTTGACCTCCAATAGATGCTGTGTGAATCGAGACGGGCTAACGGTCGGATTCAGTTGCCTTGCGGAGCAGAGCGGAGCCATGTCGGCTGCTTTCCGTTGTTAGATTGTGCCACTCTGTTCCAGAGTTATCACTACGTTTCCTCTTTTGTGTCCTTTGTCCACGTAACGGTGCGCCTCGGCAATCTGCTCCAAGGGATAACGTCTATCGATGACTGCTCTTATCTTCCCCGCCTCAATCAGTTCTTTGATGAACATTAGATCTTCTTTGCACTCGGTTGGCGACCCAAACAACACTTTCTTCCCGCCGATTATGGAAGTCCATAGCATTTGAATCAACTCCTGTGGCCCGCCGGCCACTGCGAGATAAAGTCCCTTTTGCTTCAGGGAGTTCTTACAACGTGAAAACGAAGTCTTGCCTACGACTGTGTCCAAGATGATGTCGTACAACTCACCATTTTGGATAAAATTCTCTTGGGTGTAATCAATGACCTTATCGGCCCCCAGGGATTTCACCAATTCTAAATTCGTGGCACTGCATACCCCGGTGACTTCTGCCTCATAGTACCTGGCAAGTTGAACCGCATAAGTACCGACCCCTCCAGAAGCGCCATTGATCAGGACTTTTTGTCCGCGCTGAATCTTCGCCATATCTCTCAGAAAGAACAAGGCAGTTCCCGCTCCAAAAGGAAGAGCGGCAGCTTCCTCGTGTGTTACAAAGGCCGGCTTCATTGCTAATGCCCCTGCTTCAGGCCGACACACATACTCGGCATAAGCGCCGAAGCTATCTGAGCCGATGCCAAAAACGTGGTCACCCTTCTTAAATGATTTCACGCCTTTGCCTACGGCTTCAATTTCTCCAGCCAGCTCAGTCCCCAGGATTGTTCTTTTTGGCCTTCTAAGACCAAACATTAATCGTGGTAGGGGCCCGAATCCGGGAGGGACAAAGGTAAACCCCCGAACGTTCACGTCCCCTGTGGTTACGGTTGCCGCATAGACTTTTATCAGAACTTCATTATCCTTTGGCGTAGGTTTTTCCACCTCTTTGAGCTGAAGAACATCCGGTGCCCCGTATTCTGTGTACACAATCGCTTTCATGGGTTTCCTCCAAGCTTTCTATGAACCGGTGATCTTAAAAATTCACCACAATCTAACTCTATTTCGACAGTTCGCCCATCCAGCCACGTCTTGCCACCCCTTTTCAGCCCTTCTCCGCTCAGCACATCAGACGATTTTCTCAGGTGCGCGTTCTACTGCAACCCCCTTTCGTCCCATTCCTGGCCGCGGAAACCTGCATAACACACTCACCCTATCAAGCCCCGCTAAGGGCTGATCCGCTGGGCTCTACACCTTGCTTCCCCATGATCGATAAGGTGCTTGAAAGTTGCTTCGTCATTCCATGGCCTGCATTGGTACCTCCTGGATAGTGAAAAAGACCTGACCCCTTTCAACAGTTGGGTATCAAACCAATGCCGGAAGTTGTGTACCTGCTGCCTGGTTTGCTGAGTCCTTTCAGCCGCCCTGAGGTTCCTTGCACCGCAACTATTGGGGAAGGCCAACTGTGAGCAACTCCGCCGTGGGGGCTTTGAGCACTTCCACCCGAAGGCATGGGAGATCTCAGCCGCCAATCCCCATACACCCAGCTCCGGCTGCAGGAGCAACACCAACACCTGATGCGGGGTGTCTCAAACCCCAGCCCGTCATCATTCACAAAAAAGGGGGCCCATCGGCCCCCCAAATCTTCTGAATCAGAGGCGCTAAGCGCCCGCCCCTCAGGCACTCGCCCCTGCCAACTCCGGCAGCGGCGCGGTGATGGTCTGGTGGCGGATCACCACCTGCTTCTCCTCGTTGACATCCACCAGGGCGGAATCGCCATCCTTGAGGCGCCCGGTGAGGAACTCCTCGGCCAGGCTGTCTTCCAGCAGGCGCATCACGGCGCGGGCTGTTGAGGCACATAGCGCCCGATGACGCCGAGACCAGTTCCAGTGCACTTGCCGGTGCCTGGGTCCTACAACCCAGGCACCGGCCCCCCATCACCCGTGAGTTGCCAGGCCGCCCAGTATTTATGGTCGCCCCAATCTTTCTGCTTGGGATGACTCCGGAACTCCTCCTGCACCTGCACCAGCGCCTCCATACGACCCACTCCCTTATGCAGCAGTTCGT